>URND01000058.1 GCA_900549105.1 uncultured Eubacteriales bacterium | reverse complement strand
AGTAGATATCTTCACACCTGAAGGACACAGAGCTTGCTACAGATACGGCACCGGCAAGTGCAAACTTACAATTATGCGCTTAGGCTGGTAAGTATAAATTAATTAAGGTTCGTTTAAGGGAAAGCAATGCTTTCCCTTTTTCTTTTTAAACTCCGTGTTTGAAAAGAAAAAGTTGCGAAGAAGTAGTCAGAATTGGATTTTTAGTGAAGGGAGCTGTACGTTGGTACTGCCCCTTTGCTAAAAATTCAAACGCCCAACGTTTTGTCGCCGTATCCTTAGGATATTAAGGCAAAACGTTCAAATGCCGATGATATGATTATCATAACTTAATGATTACACTATTGAAAATAATAATCTAATAATTACAAATATCGGGCGGGTTATGACTGCTTATTCACAACTTATAATTGACTTATTAATAAAAACATAGTAGAATATAATGTATATAACTATGGTTTATATACTAACGGAGGAAAATGCAATGGATAATTCAGAAAA
The DNA here is from genome assembly GCA_900549105.1 of uncultured Eubacteriales bacterium. Lineage (GTDB taxonomy): Bacteria > Bacillota > Clostridia > Lachnospirales > Lachnospiraceae > Frisingicoccus. The sequence continues at coordinate 16,961 of URND01000058.1, read as the reverse complement.
AACTTTAGACCAGCTTGTTGCTCTTTGCAAGGGAAGAGGATTTGTTTACCCCGGCTCTGAGATTTACGGCGGTCTTGCCAATACATGGGATTACGGTAATCTCGGCGTAGAGTTAAAAAATAATGTAAAACGTGCCTGGTGGCAGAAATTTATTCAGGAGAATCCATACAACGTGGGCGTTGACTGCGCGATTCTTATGAATCCTCAGACATGGGTGGCTTCCGGCCATCTTGGCGGATTTTCAGACCCGCTGATGGACTGTAAAGAGTGTCACGAACGTTTCCGTGCCGATAAGATTATCGAAGATTTCAGCGCTGAGAACGGTGTTGAACTGACAAGCTCCGTTGATGGGTGGTCCAATGAGGAAATGCAGAATTTTATCGCAGAACATAAGATTCCGTGTCCAACCTGCGGCGCCCATAATTTTACTGAAATCCGTCAGTTTAATCTGATGTTTAAGACCTTCCAGGGTGTTACGGAGGATGCTAAAAATACGGTTTATTTAAGACCTGAAACAGCACAGGGTATTTTTGTAAACTTTAAAAATGTACAGAGAACATCCCGCAAGAAAATTCCTTTCGGTATCGGACAGATTGGCAAATCCTTCAGAAATGAAATCACACCGGGCAACTTTACTTTCCGTACCCGTGAGTTTGAGCAGATGGAGCTGGAATTCTTCTGTGAACCGGATACCGATTTGGAATGGTTCGCATATTGGAAAGATTTCTGTATCAACTGGCTGAAATCTCTCGGTATGAAAGAAGAAGAGATGCGTGTCCGCGATCATGATAAAGAAGAATTATCCTTCTACAGTAAAGCGACTTCTGATATTGAGTTCCTTTTCCCATTCGGATGGGGCGAACTTTGGGGCATTGCGGACAGAACAGATTACGATTTGACACAGCATCAGAATGTATCCAATGTGGATTTGACCTATTTTGATGATCAGAAGAAAGAAAAATATATTCCATATGTTATCGAGCCGTCTCTGGGAGCAGACCGTGTTGTTCTGGCTTTCCTTTGCGGAGCTTATGATGAAGAGGAACTTGAGGGCGGCGATATGCGTACCGTTCTTCGATTCCATCCGGCTCTGGCGCCGGTGAAGGTTGGGGTACTGCCTTTATCCAAGAAATTAAATGGGGGCGCTGAGAAAGTATTTGAAATGCTCAGCAAGAAATTTAACTGTGAGTACGATGACAGAGGCAATATTGGTAAGCGTTATCGCCGTCAGGATGAGATTGGTACGCCATATTGCGTAACCTATGATTTTGAATCCGAGGAAGATGGCTGCGTGACAGTGCGTGAACGTGACAGTATGGCGCAGGAGCGTATCAGAATTGAGGATTTGGCAGCATATTTAGAAGAAAAGATGCAGTTCTAATCCTTGACTAAAATGATATTATGTTATAAGATTAACATATAAATTGTATTTAATAAAATACAAAATACAAAATAAAATAATAATTTAGGAGGAATGACCGATGAACAAATGGGTCTATATGTTTACCGAAGGTAATGCCAACATGCGTGAACTCCTTGGCGGTAAAGGCGCAAACCTTGCTGAAATGACAAACCTTGGACTTCCGGTTCCGCAGGGTTTCACAATTACAACAGAAGCTTGTACACAGTATTATGAGGATGGACAGGCTATTAATGATGAAATCATGGGACAGATTATGGAAGCTATCACTAAAATGGAAGCCATCACAGGCAAGAAATTTGGTGATAAAGAGAATCCATTGCTTGTTTCCGTACGTTCCGGCGCGAGAGCATCTATGCCGGGTATGATGGATACGATTCTGAACCTTGGTTTGAACGAAGAAGTTGTTGAAGTTTTATCCGCAAAATCCGGAAACCCACGTTGGGCATGGGACTGCTACAGAAGATTCATCCAGATGTATTCCGATGTAGTTATGGAAGTAGGTAAAAAATATTTTGAAGAACTGATTGATAAGATGAAAGATGAAAAAGGCGTAACGCAGGATGTTGAACTGAATGCGGATGACCTCCATGAACTCGCAAATCAGTTTAAAGCGGAATATAAAGATAAAATCGGCGTTGATTTCCCAACAGATCCGAAGGAACAGTTGATGGGCGCTATCAAAGCCGTGTTCCGCTCCTGGGACAACCCTCGTGCAAATGTATACCGTCGTGACAATGATATCCCATATTCCTGGGGTACTGCAGTTAACGTACAGATGATGGCCTTTGGCAACATGGGCGAGACATCCGGTACCGGTGTTGCATTTACCCGTGATCCTGCTACAGGTGAAAAACATCTGATGGGCGAATTCCTTATGAATGCTCAGGGCGAAGACGTTGTAGCCGGCGTTCGTACACCGCAGAAGATTGACCAGTTAAAAGAGGTTATGCCGGAAGTTTACGAACAGTTCGTAGGCATCTGCCATACTCTGGAAGATCATTACAGAGATATGCAGGATATGGAATTTACAATTGAAGATAAACATCTCTATATGCTGCAGACACGTAACGGCAAGAGAACAGCTCAGGCTGCTTTGAAGATTGCATGTGACCTTGTTGATGAAGGTATGATCACAGAAGAAAAAGCTGTAGCTATGATCGACCCTCGTAACCTGGATACACTTTTACATCCACAGTTTGATCAGGCCGCTTTGAAAGTTGCTGTTCCTGTAGGAAAAGCTCTCGGCGCTTCTCCTGGAGCTGCCTGCGGTAAAATCGTATTCACAGCAGATGATGCAAAAGAATGGGCTTCCAGAGGTGAAAAGGTTGTTCTTGTCCGCCTTGAGACATCACCGGAAGATATCGAAGGTATGAAAGCTGCTCAGGGTATCCTGACAGTCCGCGGCGGTATGACATCTCATGCAGCCGTTGTTGCCCGTGGTATGGGTACATGCTGTGTATCCGGCTGCGGCGATATCGTTATGGATGAGGCAAATAAGAGATTTACACTGGCCGGAAAAGAATACCATGAAGGTGATGAAATCTCCATCGATGGTACAACAGGTAATATTTATGCCGGTATCATCCCTACAGTGGATGCTACGATCGCCGGAGAATTTGGCCGAATCATGGGTTGGGCTGACAAATACAGAGTACTGAAAGTTCGTACAAACGCAGATACACCGGCTGACGCTAAAAAAGCCCGTGAGCTTGGTGCAGAAGGTATCGGTCTCTGCCGTACAGAGCATATGTTCTTTGGTGAAGGCAGAATTGATGCTTTCCGTGAAATGATCTGTTCTGAAACTGTTGAAGAAAGAGAAGCTGCTCTTGAAAAGATTCTTCCATATCAGCAGAGCGACTTTGAAAAATTATACGAAGCGCTTGAGGGAACTCCGGTTACTATCCGTTTCCTTGACCCGCCGCTTCATGAATTCGTTCCTACAGAGGAAGAAGATATTGAGAAACTGGCTGCTGCTCAGGGCAAGAGCGTTGAGACAATCAAAGGTATCATCCAGGGTCTCCATGAATTCAACCCTATGATGGGACATCGTGGATGCCGTCTGCCTGTAACATATCCTGAAATTGCCGTAATGCAGACAAGAGCAGTTATCCGTGCAGCTATCAACGTTCAGAAAGCTCATCCGGATTGGACAATTGTTCCGGAAATCATGATTCCGCTGGTTGGCGAAATTAAAGAATTAAAATACGTAAAGAAATTTGTTGTTGAGACAGCCGATGCTGAAATTGCTGCATCCGGTATCGAATTGAAATATGAAGTTGGTACAATGATTGAAATCCCAAGAGCTTGTCTGACTGCCGATGAAATTGCTACAGAAGCTGATTTCTTCTGCTTCGGTACAAATGATTTGACACAGATGTGCTTCGGTTTCTCCCGTGATGATGCCGGTAAGTTCCTTGATGCTTACTATGAAGCTAAGATTCTTGAGAGCGACCCATTTGCTAAGCTTGACCAGAAGGGCGTTGGCAAGTTGATGGATATGGCTATCCAGTTAGGAAAACCGGTAAATCCAAATCTTCATATCGGTATCTGCGGCGAACACGGCGGCGACCCATCTTCCGTAGAATTCTGCCATAAGATTGGTTTGGACTACGTTTCCTGCTCACCATTCCGTGTACCAATCGCAAGACTGGCCGCAGCACAGGCAGCGATTGCAGATAAATAAGATAGCAGATAAATAGGATAATGGAATAAAGACCTTATACTGTGGAGCCCCATAGTATAAGGTCTTATTTTTCTGGCTTATTCTTAAAACAGGTGTTATAATGTGGTTAAACAATGAAAAAGGAGCCGAAAAGACATGATGTATCCGTATATGACACTGGCAGATGAAACGGAGAACGGGGGAACTCAGAGGAGGTTTAAAGATAGATTTCATATGACATTTGAGCAAAATCTGTTCCTTGCCAAAAAGAAATGGGATGAAAATGTATACTGTGGCATGAGAATGGAGAACCGGGCAGTAACATTTCCGCAGACCAGGACAATATTGGACGGGGTGAACGTGCCGGGCGTACAGCTTGATGATATCCAGGCAATTTTGATCAGGAACAGAATATCTCCCACCAATTCCCCAAAAGCAGGATACGGAACAAGAGCTGCAGGCTATCTTGCGGGATGATACAACTGCCACAGAGAAGGCGCTAAACGCATTTACATGGGGGACAAGAGGACAGTTCTTCTGGGATGGAAATAAACGGACAAGTCTTATGCTTGCAAACAAGATTTTGATAATGGCGGGAGCGGGAATATTGACAATTACAGATAAGTATATAGAACAGTTTAATATTCTTTTATTGGATTATTATAACACGGATAAAAAGGATGAACTGAAAGATTTTTTATATGAAAATGCGATACACGGGATTACTGGAAATATATAATGTAGAATCATAAGTCAAATGAACATGTAAACGCGGAATTATTGACAAAAATGTCAAAGAGTGATAGCGTGATATTAAAGATTGAATAGAAAAAACAAAAAAGGAGTGATAATTATGCCATATTTAGCAATGCAGGACTATGCAAAAATGTATTATGAGATTCATGGAGAGGGGCAGCCGATTATTTTTATGCATGGCTGGTCCGGATCGACACAACATTTAAAGCCCATAATCGATATTCTAAAAAAGGATTATCAATGTATTTGTTATGACCAGAGGGGCCATGGCGCGTCGTCCAGGCCGACAAAGGGTCTCACCCTTCCGCAGTTGGGCCGTGATTTACGGGAGCTGATTGAGTATTTAGATTTGCATGATGTCATTTTGGTCGGCCATTCCATGGGCGGTGCGACCATTTACAGTTATGTGCAGCAGTTCGGCTGCGATCGAATCAAAAAAGCTGTTGTTATTGATATGAGTCCAAAGCTGTTAAATGATGATGAATGGAAAGGCGGCTGTGTTCAGGGACAGTATGTCTATGCTGATTTAGAGAGTGATATGGAATTGCTCGGACAGAATATTGCCGATTTCATGTGGCGGTTTTACCGCATCGTTTTACCGGCGATGGCGGCGTTGCCGGAAGCATTGAAGGACCTTGTAGCACCGGGGCTTTTAGGTGTTAACAGTGAACATGTTCTGACCTGTTTGTGGCATTCCATGTTCGTTATGGATTACCGTCCGATTGTAAAGGACATTACGGTTCCTCTGCTTTATATGATACCGGAATTAGGACTTTATCCGCAGGCATCGCCGGATTTCCTGAAGGAACATTCCAGCGCGGATGTCGAAGTGATTCCTTTCCCTGGCATTACACATATGCTCCCGATTGAGGTGCCGGACAAGGCGGCTGCAGCAATCAAAGCATTTATTGAAAAATAAGACATTGAAAACTTAGAAAAAATGGCACTGAGGGTTTATCTCTTCAGTGCCATTTTCGTAATGTGTTAGTGCAGAAAAATGGTTTACTTCCTTTTTGATTTCAAATATAATGTGAATATACAAATGAAGAAAATATAAATATACGTCAGATAATCTCCCTAATATACAAAAGCAGGAAAATATAAATGTGAGAAAAGGAGAAAATATTATGTACCTTAAAACATGGGAGAACCTGGATATTACCGATGATTTCCTTTTTGGAAAGGTAATGCGGAATCCGGAAATCTGCAAACGAATGATTGAGGCTATTTTGGATATCAAAATTGAACGTATCGAATATCCGGAGGAGCAAAAAGTTATTGATATGACTGCTGATTCCAAGAGTGTACGACTGGATGTCTATGTTAAAGATACGAAAGATGTTATTTACAACATAGAGATGCAGCCGGTAAAAAGAGATAATCTGCCGAAACGAAGCCGATATTATCAGGGGATGATTGACTTAAATCTTATTGAAAAAGGTGATTCGTATAAAAATCTCAATCAAAGTTATGTTATTTTCATTTGTTGTTTTGATTTATTTGGACGCAATCGATGTAAATACACATTTGAAAATCGCTGCATTGAGGAGCCGGATATTCCACTTGAAGACGGTACAGTAAAAATTTTTTTGAATTCCAAAGGCGATTTATCCGGTTTAAATGCAACTCTTGGAGCATTCTTATCATACATAAATAATGACACATTATCCGAAAATACATTTATCACATTGCTAGATAATGAGATTAAGAAGGCTAGGGAAAATTTGGAATGGAGGCGAGAATATATGACATTATTTATGCGGGACCAGGAAAATCAGGAACTGGGGCGTGCGGAAGGCCGCACTGAAGGAAGACTTTTAAATAATATTGCTCTTGTTCGAAAGAAATTGGCTAAGAATTTGTCCGTTGAAGCTATTGCGGATATTCTTGAAGAAAATATTGGAACTATTGAACAGATAGCAGATTTGATTCATACATTTCCGGAACTCGGCGATGAAGAAATTTTAAAAGAAATGCAGAAATAACTTCAAATTTGGAGATATGAGATGAATATATTTAATGGTGTTTTACAATTTCATGGTACATGGAGAACTTATCAGAAGCGGGTATTAGACAATGGGGAAAAATATCTTGCAGATGGGAAAGTACATATTGTCGCCGCGCCGGGGTCGGGGAAGACAACATTGGGAATTGAGTTGATTCGAAGGCTTGGCGCCCCGTGCCTTATTTTATCGCCGAGTATTACTATTCGGCAGCAATGGCTTGAGAGAATGGCGGAAGGCTTTTTGCAGGAAGGCTGCGCTGCGGAAGAATGGTTTTCAAATGATCTGCGGAGTATCCGCCCAGTGACGGTGATTACCTATCAGGCGCTTCACAGCGCGATGAAGCATTATGCGGGCGTTTTAAAAGAAGAAGAGGAAAGCATTGAAGAAGACCAGGGAGAGGTGGTTGATTATCGGAACTTTGATATTTTTGAGGCGGTAAAGGCGGCGGGAATCCGGACAATCTGTCTGGATGAAGCCCATCATTTGCGCAGTGAATGGTGGAAAGCACTGGAAAGTTTTATCAAAGAAATATCGGATATGACCGTGATATCGCTTACGGCGACACCGCCCTATGACAGCACGCCGGCCCAGTGGAAACGGTATACGGATTTGTGCGGCCCTATTGATGAGGAAATATTTACCCCCGAACTTGTGAAGGAGGGCAGTTTATGTCCTCATCAGGATTATGTATATTTTAACTGGCCGAAGGATGATGAAATCCGTGTAGTTAAGGAATATACGCAGCAGACAAAAGCTGTGGTGGAGGAATTGTCCTATGACAGAGAATTTATCCGTATGATTGCCAATCACAGAGGGATTCTCGCGCCGGAAGAATACAGCGAAATCTTTTTAGACAAGCCGAAATATTTTTCGTCGATTTTAATATTTCTTCATGCGGCCGGAGTACCCTTTTCCAGATATCTCGTAGAGCTTACCGGCACAAAGGGAAATTTCCCGAAATTGGATAACGGCTGGATGGAAACCCTTTTGCAGGGCTTTTTATATGAAGATGCGGAAGCTTATCCCTGCGATAAGGTCTACCGGGAAGAGCTCATCGGGCGGCTGAAGTCCGCAGGGTGTATTCATAGAAATAAAGTACAGCTCACAACTAATGACAAAGTGTCAAAGCTGCTTGTTTCCAGCAGGGGAAAGCTGGACAGCATCAATGATATTGTCGAGGCCGAATATGAGAGCCTTGGCAGTGAACTGCGTCTTTTAATTTTATGTGATTTTATTAAAAAAGAAATGCTGTCAATGGTCGGCAACGCATCAACGGTTCCGTGCGAGCTTGGGGCTGTTCCCATATTTGAGTATATCCGAAGAAAAGGGATGCAGGGAGTGCGTCTCGGCGTTTTGAGCGGCAGTGTGGTGATCGTGCCTTCGGATGTCTGTGAGGCATTGAAGCCTTTGTTTGAAAAATATATGTGTGAAGGCAGTCTGACGCCGCTTGGAGATACGGGCTACAGCAGGGTGATACTCAAAGGCAGCGGCCATCATATCGTTTCCATGATAACGGAATTATTTACCTGCGGGCAGATTAATGTGCTGGTGGGGACGAAATCTCTATTGGGAGAGGGATGGGATTCGCCGTGCATTAATTCTCTGATTCTGGCAACCTATGTCGGTTCTTTTATGCTCAGTAATCAGATGCGGGGAAGGGCTATTCGTGTTTTTAAAGACCAGCCGGATAAGACAAGCAACATCTGGCATCTGGCCTGTGTGTTCCCAACCGGGCTTGAAAGCAGCGGAGAACTTTCAGGGGATTATGAAACGCTAAAACGGCGGTTTGACGCATTTTTGGGCGTGTCTGCCCTGGATGGGGTGATTGAAAGCGGCATCGAGCGTCTTGGCCTGGAGAAAAATCTGAATTCCAGAAAGAATATTGAGAAATGTAATCAAAGGACAATGAAAATTGCCGGTGAGAGAAAGGGGCTTCGGGAAACCTGGGAAAATGATTTGAAGGTCATTTATGGCGATATGCGGGTGGAAGAGGTTGAGGAAGTCGATAAAGGATTATTGGAACCCGGCTACCTGTTCCTGAATGCAGTTGTTATGGAGATTATTTCTGTCATTCTATTTATTCTTTCGATTTTGTCCCGGACTATTGGGAGTGCATCGGCAAAAAACCTTTTTTTGCCGGGGATTATGATTTATATTGCAATTATAGCGGCTTTTTTCGGAATATGTAAATTGGTTATCGGCTCCTGAGCTTATGGACGCCTCAAAAGCGGATGAAGAAAGCTGTCGAAGGTATCCTGGATGCATTAATACAAACCGGGAAACTGGAAGAACCTATGCATTGCCATGTGGTGACTGAAGAGGCGGAGGCGGCTGTTTTCACTTATCTGAAGGGCGGAAATACAAGGGATAAGACTCTTTTTGCCGAATGTCTGGAGGAATTCTGGGGGATTATTGATAATCCGAGATATTTACTGGTTTTGAAAAAAAGACGGTGGAAGATGAGCGAGTCCTATGCTGTTCCGGATATTTTCGGAAAGAAAAAAGAAGATGCTCTCTGTTTTGCATCCTGCATGCGAAAGGCTATCGGCTCTTATGAGGCTGTTTACACAAGAAATCCGGAGGGGCGGAAACTGTTGCTGAAAGCACGGACAAAATCCTTTGTGAATAAAAATGATAAAATCATTCACGGAAAAAAACGTGTTAAAAGTGAATTTGAGTAGGATACCTTCTTTGAAATTCATATGACAATTAAAATTCAGGAAAAAAATCGTCACTTGTTTAAAAAAGCGGCGATTTTTCTTTCCAATATTTGTCAATTTTCATATCTTTGTTACAATCTGACAAAAATCCGTTATAATAATTTAACAAAAAAGAGACTACTTTGAATTGACAAACTAGCGGAAATGTTATATCATGTTATATAAAGATATATAACGTTATAATACATATTGTACAGAGAACAAATGATAAAGGAGAGATTACATGGTGAAGTTTGCTGCGGCAGGTTATGTCTGCATTGATTATTATCCTGATTTTGACAATAGATGCTATGTAACGGGTAACGGTGTCGATGTTCTTTTCAATCTCCTGGATATGCGGGATGATGTGGCATCCTCGATTGTTTCAGCGGTTTCGGATGATGATTACGGCAAGATGTCGCTGAATGCTTTTAAGGAGCGGGGAATTGACTGTTCTCATCTGGAGATTATACCGGGAGGCCAGACGCCTCGGGTGCCATTGCATTTAATTAATAACGACCGCACCCATGGAGAACCGGTCCGGGGGATTATGAAAAATTATGAATTTTCCGATGAGAGCATTGATTTCATTTGCCGGCACGATATGATGCACACCGATTTTACCGGCCGGTTGATACCGCGGCTGGAGGAAATACGGAAACGGGGCGTTAAAGTATTTTTTGATTTGAGCAATGCGGTAAATCATCCGGATACAAAGTATGTTTTGAGCAATATCGATTGTGGGCTTGTATCCTTTGAGGATAACCTGGAAGAAGGCAAAGAGTTTCTGAAATATGCCTGTTCCCTCGGAACAAAGCTGATGATTGCCACTTTTGGAAAAAATGGTTCCATCGCCTATGATGGTTCTAAATTTTATAAAGGGGACATTGTCCCGGTGGAAAATGTTGTCAATACAGTAGGTGCAGGAGATTCCTATTTTGCAGGATTTATCGCAGCGCTGATTGACGAAAAACCGATTTTGGACTGTATGCACAGCGGAGCAGAGAGAGCAGCCCAGGTGATTTCGGTTTTTGACCCTTATTTAACAAAATAAAATGTAAAGGAGTATATAAGTATGGTAATTGATATTCATTCACATCCAGTGCTGCTTGATGAGATTAATGGTAATATGGAAGATTTTGAATTCCGCAGAAAAGAATTCGGCGTATTCAAATCTGGCATTACACCGGTGGATTTTGAATTGACACTGTTGGAGGATGCGAAGATTGACAAGGCTGTATTCTTGCCGGAGGATTATTCAACGGAAGTTGGCCGGCCAATCGTGAGCAATGACGAGATGGCCCAGATAGTTGCGAAAAGTCCGGAGCATTTTATTGGATTTGCAGGCGTTGACCCAAGACGGGAGGATGCGGAAGAAGAGTTGACCCGGGCCTTTGACGAACTGAAACTGGCCGGTTTGAAACTGAATCTTTCACGGCTGCATATGTATCCGGATGATGAACGCCTGGCGCCGCTTTATAAGATTTGTCAGGATAAAAATAAACCGATTATGTTCCATGCCGGATACAGTTGGGAGCCAAACACACCGGCAAAATATTCTGAACCGATTCGCTTTGAGGATGTGGCCGTGGATTACCCGGATTTGCGTTTCTGCCTGGCCCATATGGGATGGCCATGGTGGCAGGAAACAATCATGATGCTGATGAAATATCCGAATGTGTATGCGGATACATCCATGGTTTATATGGATTCGCCGAAAAATTATTATGAGCATTTGTTCTCTGTCAATATGAATCTGAACTGGCTGCAGAACTGTTTCCAGGATAAAGTGATGTTCGGTTCAAACACTCCGAGATTCAGACATGTGAGAAGTCTGGCCGGCATTAAGAACCTTCCGCTTCGGGAAGAGGTTATGGATGCAATTTTAGGTGGAAATGCAATGCGTTTCTTAGGAATGGAGGATTAATATGGTTAAGCTTATAGAAAATCAGGTTATTTCTCATAAAGAGTTTGAGATGATCAAGATTACAGATGAAGTCAGAAAAGCTGTGGAAGAGAGCGGCATTAAAAACGGATTAGTTGCAGTTATTACAAAGCACACTACAACCGGTATTATGGTGAATGAAGCGCTTCCATGTGTGGAGAAGGATATTGAAATGCAGTTGGACCGGCTGGTTCCAAATGATTATCCCTATGTGCATACCCATATGCTTCCAACCTATGGAACATGTTCAGGAAATGCACCGGGACATTTAAAAGCTATGCTGGCAGGAAATCATTGCCTGTTTCCGGTAATCGACGGCAAAATGATGACCGGCGGCGAACAGAATATTTATTTTGTTGAGCTGGACGGTTTACAGATTCGTAAATATTTTATCGAGGTTATCGGAGAATAGGAGTTACTGCATATAAATAAAGACCGTTCCGGGGTGAGGGGGAAAGTAAATGATTTTTGGTCTTAATTTTAGTTTTTTAAGTAAATATTGGCTTTATTATGCCGATGGTTTAAAGGTAACGCTGGAGTTGGCATTCTGGACACTGATTCTTGCGACGGTTGTCGGTGTTGCACTGGGAATGATACGTGTGCAGAATTATAAGATTATAAGTTCCATTATTGACGGCTGGATAAACTTTATCCGTGGCGTCCCAGTTATGGTACAGATATTCATTGTTTATTATGGCATAGCAACTTCTCTGCCTCAGTTTTGGGCGGAGGTTGTTTCTTTGACAGTAAACAGTTCGGTGTACATTGCCGAGCATACGCGTGCCGGTATGCAGGCGGTAAATAAGGGGCAGATGGAGGCGGCGCGCTGTATCGGTATGTCAAAAATGCAGGCAAACTGGTATATCATTATCCCGCAGGCGATTAAAAATATTTTACCGTCCTTATGTAACGAGTTTATTTTGCTGATTAAGGAAACTTCGATTGTATCGGTTATCGCTCTTCATGAGTTGACCTACACATCGAACTCTGTCCGGGCAAATACATTTTTGGCTTTCGAGCCGTTGATCGTTACAGCAATCATTTATTTTATCATTACATATATACTGAAAAAACTGATTGGTATTCTGGAGAGGAGGCTGCATGCACATGATTGATGAAAAAGATATTGTTATTCAGGTGAAGCAATTAAAGAAGAATTTCGGCAGCCTGGAAGTTTTAAAAGGGGTAAATATGGAAATTGCCCGAGGTGAGGTTGTCGTTGTTATCGGGCCGTCCGGCTCCGGAAAGTCAACATTTTTGAGATGTTTAAATCTTTTGGAAAAACCTACGGATGGAGATATTCTTTTCCATGGAGAGTCTATTCTGAGAAAGGATATGAAGCTTGATAAATATCGGGAAAAATTCGGTATGGTATTCCAGTTGTTTAATCTTTTTGAAAATTTGAGTGTTTTGGATAATGTAACAGTTGGCCCAAGAAGAGTGAAAAAGACGCCGAAGGCGGAAGCTGAAAAACGGGCGATGGAACTTTTGAAGCAGGTTGGCCTGGCGGATAAGGCAGATTCCTATCCTTCCCAGTTATCCGGCGGACAAAAACAGCGTGTGGCTATAGCCAGAACCCTGGCGATGGACCCGGAAGTTATCTTGTTTGACGAGGCAACTTCAGCCCTGGACCCGGAAATGGTAGGCGAAGTCCTTCAGATAATGCGCCAGTTGGCCGAACAGGGTATGACCATGGTGGTTGTTACCCATGAAATGGGCTTTGCCCGTGAAGTTGGCGACCGTGTAGTCTTTATGGATGGCGGCTATGTGGTAGAAGAGGGCAAACCAAAGGATGTTATCACTAACCCTCAGCATCAGCGAACAAAGGATTTCCTGAGTAAGATGCTGTAAACCGATATTTATTGTGAACTGTAAGCCAAAAGGCTTATAAAATAAATTTAAAAAAGGAGAAGAGAGACAATGAAAAAAATGAAAAAAGTTGCAGCTTTACTGCTGGCCGGCACTATGGTAATGTCTTTAGCTGCCTGTTCCGGAAAATCAGACACTAAAACAACAACAGCTGCAGAAGAAACAACGGAAACAACCGCAGAAACAACCGCAGAAACAACCGCAGAGACAAAGGCTGGAGAAACAGTAGCTGAAGGCGAAATGGGACCGATTTTTAAGGACATCAAAGAAAACGGTGTTTTAAAAGTTGGTATCATCGGTAACGACCCGACATTCTGCTTCCATACTGTAGTTGACGGAAAAGATGAATTGGCAGGTTTCGAAGTTGCCGGTATGTATGAAATGGCAGAACGTCTCAGCGAGTATCTGGACCGCGAAGTTACTGTAGAATTCTATGAAAGTGATTTGACCGGATGTACATCCGCATTACAGGCAGATCAGATTCACTTTATTACACGTCTCAGCCCAACGGATGAACGTAAAGAAAACTGGTTATTCACAGATGTATATCACAAATCCAACGAATGTTATGTTGCATTGAAGGATAATGTGGATAATGAAAAATTCACAGGCACACTTGAGGGCGTTACTGTTTGCGGACAGATGGGCTCCATCGATATCACTATGACACAGCACCTCTATCCGGATGCAGAGATTCAGGAATTGGGTATGGTTTCTGATTTACTTCTTGCCGTAAAGAATGGAAAAGCTGACTTGGCCTGCATGAACGCTGTATCCGCAGCAATGTCCGTAACAGCTAACCCGGATCTGGCAGTTGTTGACAGCCTGACATGGGAACCAACCGATGAATTTGATAAAGGCTGCGGTCTCTGTATGTCCTATGGCAATGAAGACTTTGCAGAATGGGCAAGCCAGTTCTTCGCTGATATTACAGAAGAAGGCCTTTGGGCTCAGATGCAGTCCGACGCAGCAGCTCAGCTTGACGAAGAAGCACTTGCAAACTTTATTGTTGAATAAATATTAATTTAAAGTTAGCAGAAATCTGGTAGATTTAGGACGCATAAGATGATATAATATCATTATATGCGTCCTGCTTTTTTAAATGGATAGCAGGGGGTAAAAAATATAGAGGGAAGGGTAATCATGAATAAAAATTCAATAGTCCCGATGTATCAGCAATTGGCAGATACAATTAAAGAACAGATATTGAACGGAGAATTGCAGGATTCAGATAAGCTGATGACGGAAGCCGAACTGGGAGAAAAGTACCATGTAAGCCGTATCACTGTGCGTAAGGCTATCAACATTTTGGCTGAAGACGGCTATGTGATGAAGAAGCAGGGAATCGGGACTTTTGTCACAACAAATAAGCTGAATCGTGTTATGAAAAATAAAATACTCAGTTTTACTGAAATGTGCGAAGCTGAAGGGAAAAAAGCTTCATCGGAGATTTTAACCGTGGAATGGGCAAAGGCCAGTACGAAGGTCGCACGACAGCTAAAGATTCAGAAAGGTGAAAAGGTTCTTCGCGTTGTACGACTGCGGAAGAATGACGGGAAAGTGGTAATGTTGGAAGAAACCTGTCTGCCTGAAAAGTACGGATATATTACGGAAGAAAACCTGAATGATTCCATATACGCCATTCTTAGGGCCCACGGCACAGAGATTGTCCATGCGACAAAGGAAGTCGGAATATGCTATGCCACTGAGCATGAGGCAGAACTTCTGGAAGTGGCGGCAAAGCAGCCGCTTTTGCTCCATTATGATGTTGTTATGGATGAAAAGGGTGAAGCGGTTTTGTCCAGCAAGCTGCTCATCAATGCGGAGCGGTATACGCTGACAATCATTATGTAAAAAACATTTATATAAAAAATGGTCTGCCGACCGGAAGTATTTGAAAATAACTTCCGAAGCAGACCATTTTTTGTAAAAGAAGAGAAATTATCGATTAGTATTCGAGTTTCCACATATATCTTCTCATTGTCAATGGATGATTTCTTTCCAGGGCAAGCTGTTCAGCGTACATACGGAGAACGCCGCACAGAAGCATCGGGTTAAAGTATTCAACAACAGAGGATTTGATGACGGAAGAAAGACCGAAATCTTTAGCGTCAACAACTGTCAGTTTTGTATCGAATCTCTGAAGGAAAGTCATAGCTCTGGCATCCATAGGACGTGTAGGACCATCGTTCATCAATAACAGATAAGGCACATCCTTTTCTGCCAATTCAAATGGACCGTGGAAGAATTCGCCGCAGTTGTAGGAACTGGAAGGTACCCACTGCATTTCCATCATTAAGAACATAGAGAAGGAGTAGGCAACCATTGCTGTTGCGCCGGAACTCATCACATATAACATTGGCATATCTTTATATTCTTTTCCAAAAGCCTGTGCCCGAGGAAGCAGTGTTTTAACGGATTCATTGATTAAATCATAAATTTTGGAAAAACCATCCTGCATATCGTCATAAAGTGCATAACCTTCATATGTATTTAAAATTTCACAGGCAAGAGCAAGAACGTTGGTCATTTTTTCCATTTTTGCTGCATAATCCTTTGCAAAACCGTGGATAATCTGATATTTTGCGGCTTTTGCCAGCGGTGAATCCGCATCAATAGTCACAGCGATAACTTCAGCGCCAAGTTCCATTGCCTTTTTTGTAGCGGCAACTGTCTCAGGAGTACCGCCGCTCAGAGAACATGTAACAACGATAGAGTCCGGACCTACGGCTGCCGGTGTGGAATAATAAAATTCATTGGCAGTATGAAGGCTGGCACGAAGCTTTTTCGCATTGGCATCAAGGAAATACTTTCCTGGATATAAATCGGCCTGGGATGCACCGCAGCCAACAAAGAAAACAGATGTGATTTCAGGTTTGTCTGCTTTGATTGCAGAAACAATCTCTTTTACGTTCATGGGAAAATCCTCCTTATGATATAATTGTTATTATTTATTATATAACATTATATAACATTATATAAAAAGAGTCAATTTATTTTTGAAAAAATAAATCAATTCGTGCAAAATAGTTGAAATATTTTTTCCCTGCATTATAATTATATTTAAATAAATAAAAAACTAAAAGAAATGCAAAATGAGATTTGATTAAGATTTTGGTGTGTTATTCTGATTGCAGAATAAGAATGATATTTTGGTTAGAAGGCCAAAATGTAAAAAAGGAAGGATGCAGATGAAATATTCAAAAGCGATTCGCGTAGCGGCCATGTCCCTGGCTTTATCGCTGGCGATGCCGGGACAGGTTTTTGCAGCGCCGGAGGGGGCTGTGGTTACCGGGGAAACACCGGAGGCTTTTCAGGCGCGGACCGGGTATCAGTTACCTGCCGGCTGGCATTACATATTGGAAAATAACTGCGTTGTTTTGTGGAGCGATGGGACACCCTTTATTGAAGCGGATTTTGTAGAAACGGAAGCACCGCCGGAGACAGAAGCTCCTGCAGAAACGGAAGCTCCTGCCGAGACAGAAGCGCCGTTGGAAACCGAGGAAATTAAAGAGACGGAAAGCGCTGAGGAGACAGAAAGTTCTAAAGAAACAGAAAGCGCTGAAGAAACCGAAAGTTCCGAAGAAACAGAAAGCGCTGA
>URND01000057.1 GCA_900549105.1 uncultured Eubacteriales bacterium | reverse complement strand
CCGGGAAGTCTCATAGGCGGTTTTGCCGTCTATATCCACGCTTGCCACCATCACCGGCAGCATATCCGGGTTGATCTTCATCAATGTGGGCGTACCCACCGCATCATCCAGCATAGCCTTGACCCGGTCGACGCTGCCGCTCATCTCGATCATGGCGCTGTCCATATTGGTGCCTTGAGTAAACTGGAGAATCACCATACTCATATTCTCGCTGGAAACGCTGGTAACCGCCTCCACCCCTCCAGTGGTGCTCAGGGTCTGCTCCAGCGGCTTGGTGACCGCCTGCTCCACCTTTTCCGGGCTGGCGCCAGGATAGGTGGTGATCACCGCGACATAGGGCAAATCCATGCTGGGAAGCATATCGGTGGTGATGCTGGTAAAGGAGATAACCCCCAAAATAATGACCAGCAGCACCGCTACAATAACCGTCATGGGCTTCTTGACACTGAATTTTGAAAACATATCGGTTCCTCCATATACCGGCCCGGATAAAAGCACTGACTGACCGGTCAGTCAGTATCATACCGCCAAAAGAACCTCTCTGTCAATTCCGTCTCCCCTTTCTCACAGCGAATTTACAAAAGATTCATAACCTCCCCTTCCGCTTGTTTGATCATAGGCCATCGGAAATGCAGCCCGAACTCCATCGGGCGCTGACATGTAACCCTGCTGTAGAATTTGCAAAAGCGGTTAAAAAGGTCTTGACAAGAGGGGGTTTTATGGTAAAATATATGTCGTGTCACAGCACAATACGGGCCTTTAGCTCAGTTGGTTAGAGCAACCGGCTCATAACCGGTCGGTCCCGGGTTCAAGTCCCTGAAGGTCCACTATATGGCCCAGTGGCTCAGTTGGTTAGAGCGCCGCCCTGTCACGGCGGAGGTCACGGGTTCGAGTCCCGTCTGGGTCGTTTATAGTGAGATTTTATTCGTGAGTGTATGACGATTAGAAATCGTCATCCCGCGCTAACGCTCGGATAAATGAAATTCATCTGAGTCTTAGCCATGCGAGCATGTCACGAATCAGATGAATTTCATTTAACACTCACTACAAGTAACGCGTGGGATCTTAGCTCAGCTGGGAGAGCATCTGCCTTACAAGCAGAGGGTCACAGGTTCGAGCCCTGTAGGTCCCATTTTTGTGCCGGCGTGGCGGAACTGGCAGACGCACAGGACTTAAAATCCTGCGATCCTAACCGATCGTACCGGTTCGATTCCGGTCGCCGGCACTCATTTTATTCAGGAGATACATTGAATTTTCAATGAGTCTCTTATTTTTTTCTCTGAAAAGCTTGTACATCTGTTGTACATTGGTTTATAGAGAAGGCAGAACGGGCGCATGTCTGTGAAAATTAATAATTTCTTACAAAAAGCTTTCATCTGAAAAATTGTCAAAAAAACAATGGGAATTTTTCTGTATATATGGTAAACTATAGATATTACAGAAAAAGAGAATTTATTAAGGAAAAGGAAATATATATTGGAGAGAGGTGAAAGATATGGATAAAAGAAAATCCAGATTATTTGCAGTACTTTTAATGGCCGTCTTTATGATGACCTCTGTTTTTGCGGCACCGGCAAATGTGTATGCGGCAGAGGAAACGAAAAAGCCGAATATTGAGGTGGAAGCAAAGACAAAAAACAGCATAACCCTGAAAGTGGAAGAAGGGTATGAATATGCAATTCAGATAACTAAGGATAATAAAACTGAGTGGAAATGGGCTGAGGACAGCCAGTACACTGAGGATGAAGATACCCACAAGCGGATAGAAGTTACTTTTTCTAAATTAGAAGAGGGAAAGACTTACGTTTTTGGAAAACGTGCGCAGGGAACTGCGGATGGCGAGATACTCACCCAAAAAGTTGAATTAAAGATTACTGAGTCGGAGGAAGCTTCAAAGAAGTCGGATGCCCCGGCAACGGAATCAACGGAACCGGCCATTGAATCCACGGAGCCGGCAACGGAGTCAACTGAGCCAGCCATCGAGTCAACTGAGCCAGCCATCGAGTCAACTGAGCCGGCAACGGAATCCACAAAATCGACTGAGGAAGCAACGACACAATCCAGTAATCAGGATGTGGAGCCGCCGAAGGAAACGGAGCCTCCGGTAAGCGTAAAGAGCCCTAAAAAAGCACCGGCGAATGGTGAGGCAGAAAGCAAAGAAACAGAGTCGAAGGAATCGGAGTCAAAGCAGGAAAGTGAAACAAATCCGGCGAATAATAACTCCAATGGAACTGTCCCGAAGGAAAGCGAGTCAAAGCAGGAAAGTATAACAACCAAATTGGCGCCGGCAGCAGCAGCTCCGGCGAAACCGGAAGTGGCATCCTTTACAGACACGGCAGTTCAGTTAAAGGTGGTTGAGGACCAGGAATATGCTTTGTTAAACGGTGATAAGGCTGAATCCTGGAATGACACAGGAATTTTTGAAAATCTGAAACCGGATACGGAATATAATTTTGTAACACGGGTGAAATATGATCCTTCAACGGCTAAAGAAAGCGAAGAGAGCGAAGCAGTAACTGTTCATACAAAAATTTCTGCGGCAGCAGCGCCGGCTATTCCGAAGATGGCCTCCAGAACAGAGACATCCATTACATTGGCAGCCATAGAGAACGGGGAATACGGCCTTGTTCAGATGGATGCTGTAGCTGAGAATAGTGAAGGCATTGCCGCCCAGTCTGAGGAAAATATTCTGTGGCAGGAGAGCCCGGAGTTTACCGGTTTAAATCCGGGTACGGATTATGTGTTTAAGGTGCGGATGAAATTTGATGCGGCGACAGCTATGGAAAGTCTTGCCAGTGAAAGTTTCACCTATCAGACATTAGTTCCGTTTGAAGGTTCTACAGTCACCGGTGTAGCCATGGACGGCGTTTATGTTTCCGGCACAAAATTAACGGCCACCGCCGTTGGTAATGGCATGGACAACGTAAACCCTGTAGAGGGCGCCAGCCGCTGGATTCCGCGGACATGGAACTGGGGTCAGAGTGCCTTTAATTCATGGAAAGAGAATTATACGATACCGTTTACACTGGTTGAAGTCGGCAATTATCGTTTAAGCGTGGACTTCGAGCGGGAAGATTATACAAGCGGAGCATGGAAAGCGACGGGCGTTGTGCAGACATATATCATTTCCTTTAAGGTAACGGCTGCTCCGGTAACCCAGTACACGATTACTGCGTCCTCCAGCGGAAATGGAACGATTAACCCGCAGGGCAATATCACAGCCGAGCAGGGCAAAGATTATACATTCACATTTGCGCCAAATAATGGCTTTAAAATAGCCAAAGTTTATGTGGATGGCATCGAAACAAAGGTTGAAAATAATAAATACACCTTTAAGGCAGTTAGTGCAAATCATACGATTTCTGTAACCTTCGAACAGGCCAGAAAGCTTGATTCTCCAAAGACAGGGGATAGTATGAATATGCCGTTAGTCTTCGGCGTGCTGATTGTATCCGGCGTATTATTGGTGGGAATCATCGCTTATAATCAGAGAAAAAAGAAAAGCAGTAAATAATTCTTAGACATATCACGGGCGGTAAGAAAATCTTCTTACCGCCTGATTTGATAAAAAACAAAATAGTGCTTGACAATTATAAAAAAATATTGTAGAATAACTACTGTTGTTAAGATATGTGCGTTTAGCTCAGCTGGATAGAGCGTTTGGCTACGGACCAAAAGGTCGGGGGTTCGAATCCTCTAACGCACGGCAAAAATCGGTAAACTTCGGTAAGGGGTTTGCCGATTTTTTTATCTTCTATCTTCTTCAAGAGGTGAGGGATGCTTGCCATGTGAAAGTGATAAATCTGTATTTGAGAGGTATGCTATGTATCGAAAAGCAACGTTGAATGATTGCGAAATGGTTTATAAGCTTATATGTGATATGGAATGTAAGCAGCTTCCCTTTGAAAAATTTTTTTTAATATATCGGGAACAAATGAGTAATAGACACTATTATTGCCTTATTCGTGAACAGGAAAATAATGTAGTTGGTGTTTTGAATTTAAGATTTGAGGAACAATTACATCATTCTGAATATATTGCAGAAATTATGGAATTTGCTGTTGATTCAACATATAGGAAACAAGGAATAGGAAAAGAAATGTTTAAAGAAGCTTGTGAACTCGCAAAAAAATTTGGCTGTACTCAAATAGAAGTAGCTTGCAACCAACTTCGTGTAGATACACATCGGTTTTATTTGAGGGAGGGAATGCATAATTTCCATTTTAAATTTTCAAAGTCTTTGGCCGGAAATGATAGCTTTCAAAACGCAATTGGAAAGTAAACTTTGGCCTTGACTTTACATAGGAAAGCAGGTATACTTGAAAAAAACTTATTATTAGATGTTGGCCTGAAGCAGGCTTTCATTAAAGGGGAGTAGTTGAAATACACCGTCAACAAACGCGGTCCGGAGGGCCTGGTGGTGTATACCATAGAGGAATGGTAACGAGACTTTTAATGTATCTATTTGACGGAAGATGGGAAGTCTAAATAGATACATTGGAAGTCTCTTTTTTCGCTGAAACAGAGGGACGGCGGAAAGGTTTGGCCCATGAAGGAGGAATGAGCATGAAAAACTGGTATCAGGAAACAGAGGAAGACATTTTAGAAAATCTTCATGTGACAAAAGACGGACATACGCCGGAGGCGGCCGCGGAACTTCTCGAAAGAAAAGGGGAAAATGTCCTGGAAGCGGGAAAAAGAAAGAGTACGCTGCAGGTATTTTTATCCCAGTTTGCAGATCTGCTTGTAATTATATTAATTATTGCAGCAGTGATTTCCGCGTTTACGGGCAGTGAGGAAAGTACCATTGTAATTATAGCGGTTATTATTTTGAATGCAATTCTGGGGACAGTACAGCACAAAAAGGCAGAAAAATCTCTGGACAGTCTGAAATCTCTCTCCTCGCCGTCGGCGAAGGTTATCCGAGGCGGCCAGAAGATAGAGATAGCTTCAAAGGATGTAGTGCCGGGAGATATTTTGCTGTTGGAAGCGGGCGACTTGGTAGTGGCCGACGGCAGAGTTTTAAACGGCTATTCTCTTCAGGTGAATGAAAGCTCTCTTACCGGTGAATCTACCAGCGTGGATAAATCGGAAGGACTTATCGAAGGGGAAGTACCTCTGGCGGAACGCTCCAACATGGTCTATTCCAGCAGCCTGGTGACCTATGGCCGGGGTGTTGTTGTGGTGACGGGAACAGGGATGGATACGGAAATCGGCAAGATTGCCAGCCTTATGAATGCGACAAAGGAAAAAAAGACGCCGCTGCAGGTGAGCCTGGATGAATTCAGCAGCAAACTGGCCATGGTTATTATGGTCATCTGCGCTGTTGTATTTGGCCTGAGCTTATACCGCCGGATGCCGGTTCTGGATGCTATGATGTTTGCCGTAGCGCTGGCCGTGGCAGCCATACCGGAAGCTTTGAGTTCTATTGTCACTATTGTGCAGGCGATGGGGACGCAGAAGATGGCGAAGGAACATGCCATTATCAAAGAATTAAAAGCGGTAGAAAGTCTGGGCTGTGTGTCAGTTATCTGTTCGGATAAAACAGGGACTCTGACTCAGAATAAAATGACGGTACAGAATATTTATATTGACGGAAAAGTCATTGCGCCGGAGGAAATGGATATAAAAAATCAGCTTCACCGATATCTGCTTTATGATGCCATTCTCACCAATGATTCGACGATTGTCGACGGCAAGGGGATTGGGGACCCAACAGAATTTGCCCTTGTTGAAATGGCGCGGAAAATCGATTTGCCGGATATAGCGATTCGGGATATGATGCCGCGAATGGAAGAGATTCCGTTTGATTCCGATAGGAAATTGATGACGACAAAGTATCGGCTTCATGGAATTCCGACCCTGTTGACTAAAGGTGCGCTGGATGTGCTTTTGGATCGGACGACCCGGATACGAACTTCTGAAGGTGTTCGGGAAATGACGGAAGCGGACAGAGAAGAAATTTTAGAGCAGAATCTGCATTTTTCAGAAAATGGCCTGCGGGTGTTGGCCTTTGCCTATCGGGAGGCGGAGAAAGATGAAACCCTTTCCCTGGCTTCAGAGGATAATTATATTTTTCTGGGCCTGATTTCAATGATCGACCCGCCAAGAGTTGAATCCGCGGAAGCTGTTGCCGATGCAAAGCGGGCCGGAATCCGGCCGATTATGATAACAGGCGACCATAAGATTACAGCCACGGCGATTGCGCGGCAAATTGGTATTTTTGAGGAGGGCGATATGGCTGTCACCGGGCCGGAACTGGATGCCATGTCGGATGAAGAACTGGATAAAGCAATCGCAAAGATATCCGTATATGCCAGGGTGTCCCCGGAAAATAAAATACGAATTGTCGACGCATGGCAGCGGCGGGGTAATGTTGTCTCCATGACCGGCGATGGCGTCAATGATGCCCCGGCCCTGAAAAAAGCGGATATCGGCGTGGCGATGGGCATCACCGGAACAGAAGTATCGAAAGATGCGGCTTCCATGATTTTGACGGATGACAATTTTGCGACCATCATCAAGGCGGTGGCCAACGGGCGGAACGTCTACAGAAATATAAAAAATGCCATCGGATTTCTGCTTTCAGGCAATATGGCCGGAATTCTGAGTGTGCTTTATACGTCCCTCATGGCTCTTCCGGTGCCATTTGCGCCGGTGCATCTTCTGTTTATTAATCTTTTGACGGACTCTCTTCCGGCGATTGCCATCGGTATGGAGCCGGCCGAAAAGGATTTGCTTTCCGAGAAGCCGAGAAACCCGAAAGAGGGAATTCTCACAAAACAGTTTATGGGAACGATTCTGGTTCAGGGGGCATTGATTGCGGCCGTAACGATGACAGCTTTTTATATGGGATTGAGCCAGGGAAATTCGGCTCTGGCCAGCACGATGGCCTTTGCCACATTAACAGCGGCCCGGTTGTTCCATGGGTTTAACTGCCGAAGCAAACATTCGATATTTAAAATCGGATTTTCGGGCAACTGGTATAGTCTTGCGGCCTTTGCAGCCGGGATACTGTTTTTAAACCTTGTACTTTTTGTCCCGATATTGAAACGGCTTTTCATTGTATCAACCCTGACCCTGGGTCAGATTGGAACGATATACCTGCTGGCATTGATTCCGACAATTCTTATTCAAATCAGTAAAATTATTCGTGAACATTAGAAGAAAGCTTCTGCAAAGTGATGTGCTTTGCAGGAGCTTTTTTGATAAATCTTATCAGTCCGGGCTATAGACAAATCGGGAAAAGTATAGTATCCTTGTGGTTAGTTAAAACTAACGTTAGTTCAAACTAACCAATGAAGGGGTGAATGGGAATGCTGACATGGTGGTGGCATCAGCCTTTAGAAGTGAAAATCGCAGGACAATGTGCCCCGGTGTTGGCGGGGGTGAAGCCCTCTAATATGCTGGTTCTTGAAAACAAGCATATCAGAGATGTTGTCCGGACTCTGGAGGGAACCGGATTATCCTGGCGCTGTCTTTATGCCGGGAATGAAAAAAATATATGGCTGCTTTACCGGAAAGCAGCTCTTAAGGAAATTGTATTCCGCGAGGAGGAGCGGGAATTTTTAACACAGTATGGTTATGAGGATGACTGTCTGGAGCAAATGCTGGTGCGTTTGGGACAGCGGTTCCGGGAATACCGAAAGGCACAGAATCTTCTCTTTCCCCATGAGATGGGTGTGTTTTTAGGATATCCGATGGCCGATGTGAAAGGTTTTATTAAATACGAAGGGAAAAATTATCTCTATTCGGGTTACTGGAAAGTGTATGAAAATGTGGAAGAAAGAAAGCAGCTTTTTGAAAATTATGAGCAGGTGCGAAGGGTTTTTATTCAGGAGGCCGAAAAGGGAAAAAATCTCTGGGAGATTACAAGTGAATGGCAGTGCATGACTGCATGATAGTGATAACAGGAGGAATATAAAGATGAGTGAAATTATGGTTGTATATTGGAGCGGCACAGGAAATACAGAGGCAATGGCAGGATTTGTCGGCCAGGGAATCAAAGAGGGCGGAAAGGAAGCGAAGGTTGTATCTGTCAGCGATATTACGCCGGATGTTTTAAAAGACTGCCCGGTATTTGCACTGGGCTGCCCGTCCATGGGAGCGGAACAGCTTGAGGAAACAGAGATGGAACCTTTTGTTGAAGCGGTCAAAGCTTTTGCCGACGGAAAGACCATTGGTTTATTTGGTTCCTATGGATGGGGAGACGGCGAATGGATGCGTACCTGGGCGGCGGATATGGAAAGCGCTGGCGCCCGCGTATTTGGCGGAGAGGAAGCTATTTGCCAGGAAGCTCCGGATGAAAATGCCCAGGAAGCATGCATTGATTTAGGCAGGGATTTGGCAAAAGCGTAAAGGCAGGTGTTTGAAAAGTGAGTATCGTGATCGTAGGCGGGCACGACCGGATGGTTGGCCAGTATAAAAAGATTTGCAAAAACTATAATCATAAGGTGAAAGTATTCACCCATATGTCTGCAGATTTGAATAAGCAAATGGGGAGACCGGATGTGTTCATTTTGTTTACCAATACGGTCTCACATAAAATGGTGCGCTGTGCCGTGGATGAGGCGAAACGCAGTAATGCCCAGGTCATTCGCTGCCATACGAGCAGCAGTGCGGCATTGACGGATATACTTGAAAACGTTGGATAACAGTAAAAGGCCGCCCTGCTGAAGAGCGGCCTTTTCAATGTCCTATTTTTGCGGATTAATTTTTCCCATGGCGACATGGGTTTTGATAGCCTGAAAACTTTCCGGACTGATAACATGTTCGATACGGCAGGCGTCCTGAGCGGCAATTGCGCTGTCCACACCGAGATATTCCAGCCAACTGGATAATAAAGTATGACGTTCATAAATTGTTTCGGCAATCTGAAGACCTTTCGAGGTTAAGGAGATGTGCCCATGGTCATTTACGGTGACATATCCATTTTCACGGAGGTTTTTCATAGCGACGCTGACGCTCGGCTTTGAAAAGCCAAGTTCAGTTGCAATGTCGATAGAGCGGACCTGCGGCTGACGCTGACTTAAAATGAGAATGGTTTCCAGATAATTTTCGGCAGATTCCTGTATTTTCACGAGTAACTCCCCCTGTCCAAAAATATTATTACTATTATAACACAGGAAAGGTGAAAAACAAAGTAAAAAACAATTTGGGAAAAATTTCTCAAAAAAGTCTTGACAACTGAGTTAGACAGTGCTAATCTAAGAATCGAGATTAGATTTTCCTAACTCAGAAAGAAAGGGAGCGATGATGATGCCTTTAACAATGGCGAGAGCCGGAGAAAAGAATACGATAGTAAAGATTGGCGGAAAAGAGGAAGTACGCCGGTTTCTGGAAAGTCTTGGATTTGTTGCAGGGTCCATTGTGTCAGTGGTTTCTGAGATGAATGGGAATGTCATTGTCAACGTGAAGGGTTCACGGGTGGCAATCAGCAAAGAAATGGCCAATAAAATCATGATTTAGGCAGGAGGAAGAGAGGATGCAGACATTAAAGGATGTAAAGTGCGGTCAGAGTGTGTCCGTAGTGAAGCTCCACGGTGAAGGGGCAGTAAAGCGCCGGATTATGGATATGGGTATCACGAAAGGTACGGAAGTATTTATTCGGAAAGTTGCACCGCTGGGTGACCCGGTGGAGGTGACTGTCAGAGGATATGAGCTGTCCCTGAGAAAGGCAGATGCACAGATGATAGAAGTACAGTAATGTACTTTTTTTAACAGCCACAGGTTAGAAATGACTAATCATAGGGGAAAAAGGAGGATGTTATTAAGATGTCGATTAAGATTGCGCTTGCGGGTAACCCGAATAGCGGTAAGACAACTTTGTTTAATGGCTTGACCGGTTCCAACCAGTTCGTGGGAAACTGGCCGGGCGTTACTGTTGAGAAAAAGGAAGGTAAGCTCAAAGGCCATAAAGATGTTGTTATCATGGACCTTCCGGGTATTTATTCTTTATCACCATATACACTGGAAGAGGTTGTTGCAAGAAATTATCTGATTACAGAGAGACCGGATGTCATTTTGAATATTGTTGACGGCACAAATCTTGAGAGAAACCTTTATCTCTCCACACAGCTCATGGAGCTTGGAATTCCGGTGGTTATGGCCATCAACATGATGGATATTGTTGAGAAAAACGGAGACCACATCGATGTAAAGCAGCTCAGTAAAGATTTGGGCTGTGAAATCGTTGAAATTTCCGCTTTAAAGGGCACGGGTATTATGAAAGCAGCGGAAAAGGCCATCAGCGTTGCATCGAGAAATACATCCGCACCTGTACATAAATTCGCGCCGGAGATTGAAAATGTCCTGGAAGATATTGAAAATATGCTGGATGTTTCAATTCCGGAAGAACAGAAACGGTTCTATGCCATCAAATTGTTTGAGCGGGATGACAAGATAGCTCAGACGATGAAGGCTGTGCCGGATGTTGAAGAGATTATTAAAAAAGCGGAAGACGCCCAGGACGATGATTCTGAAAGTATTATAACCAATGAGCGTTACGGATATATCACTTCCGTGATTGGAAAGAGTTATAAGAGAGCCGGAAAAGGTCAGCTTACCACATCGGATAAAATTGACCAGATTGTTACAAACCGTATTCTGGCCCTGCCAATCTTTGCGGTAGTTATGTTTATTGTATATTATGTTTCTGTAACAACAGTAGGAACGATAGTGACGGACTGGACAAATGATGTGCTGTTTGGGGAAATCATTCCTCCGGCCATTGAAGGATTTCTGGTAAGCGTTAATTGTGCCGGATGGCTGCAGAGCCTTATTCTCGATGGTATTGTTGCCGGAGTGGGCGCAGTACTCGGCTTTGTTCCTCAGATGCTTGTATTATTTATTTTCCTTGCATTTTTGGAAGCCTGCGGTTATATGGCCCGTGTAGCTTTTATTATGGACCGTATTTTCCGTAAGTTCGGATTATCCGGAAAATCATTTATCCCAATGCTGATTGGAAGCGGCTGCGGCGTGCCTGGGGTTATGGCATCCCGTACCATTGAAAATGACAGAGACCGCAAAATGACGATTATGACAACCACTTTTGTTCCTTGCGGAGCGAAGCTGCCGATTATCGCATTGATTGCCGGAGCATTCTTTAACGGCTCTGCATGGGTTGCAACCAGCGCTTATTTTGTAGGCGTGGCGGCAATTATCTGTTCCGGTATCATTTTAAAGAAAACAAAAATGTTCGCCGGAGAACCGGCCCCATTCGTTATGGAGCTTCCGGCCTATCATATGCCGACAGTACTCAATGTTCTTCGGAGTATGTGGGAGCGCGGCTGGTCCTTTATCAAAAAAGCCGGTACAGTTATTCTTTTATCAACCATTGTTCTGTGGTTCTTAATGAACTTCGGATGGGTGGACGGCGCCTTTGGTATGCTTGAAGCGGAACAGTTGGACAGCAGTATTCTGGCTTCTCTCGGAAGCGTTATTGCTCCGCTCTTCGCACCGCTTGGATGGGGTGACTGGAAGATGGCTGTTGCGGCAGTTACCGGTCTTATCGCTAAAGAAAATGTTGTTGGCACTTTTGGTATTCTCTTTGGATTTGCCGAGGTTGCTGAGGACGGCGCTGAAATCTGGGGCGAACTTGCCGGAAGTATGACGGCGGCTGCCGCCTATTCCTTCCTCGTGTTCAACCTTCTCTGTGCGCCTTGCTTTGCTGCGATTGGCGCAATTAAGAGAGAAATGAACAGTGCAAAATGGACCTGGTTTGCAATTGGTTATCAGACAATTTTAGCTTATGCTGTTTCCTTATGTGTATATCAGATTGGCACGGTAGTTACAGGCGGCGCTTTCGGCATCGGCACAGTTGTTGCAGTCCTTCTTGTCATTGGATTCATTTACCTGCTGTTCCGTCCATATAAAGAAAGCACAAAACTGACAGTAGATGTTAAAAAGCCGGTAAAGGCATGATGTTTGTTTGAAAGGGGCAAAGCGCTGTGGGAACTGTTTTAGTCGCTGCAATTGTTGCGGCAGTGGCCGTCCTGGCGGCACGAAGCATTTATAAAGATAAGAAAGCCGGCAAGGGATGCAATGGGAATTGCGGAAACTGCAAGGGCTGTCATTAAAATGAATATTGACCTAAGCGATTTGGAAGGACGGGAGATTGAAGCCTATGTGGAGTTCAGAAGATATGATTCAGGAGTTGAAAAATC
Organism: uncultured Eubacteriales bacterium; assembly: GCA_900549105.1. Taxonomy (GTDB): domain Bacteria; phylum Bacillota; class Clostridia; order Lachnospirales; family Lachnospiraceae; genus Frisingicoccus. The sequence goes on along the minus strand of URND01000057.1, from coordinate 5,754 downwards.
GCGGGAAACGTATTACCAAGCAGAGACGCATTATGGTAGAAGTCATAGCAAGTAAGAAGGCGGGTGATTTTAAGGAAATTTATTATGAAATTTCCAGGAGAGATGCGACCATCGGCCAGGCTACCGTATACCGTATGTTATTGACTCTGGAAGAAATCGGGGCGATTCAGCGGGTTCAGGGATATGTAGTCAATGAATCCTATACATTATCGCGCGGAGCTTGACGAAGCGCGCCCATGCGCAGCATCTGACATACGGGATGCCCGAAAGGGTACGAAAAAGTTGCGGTTTAAAGAATGTTAAGTTGTATTTCCTTATAAAGTAGTGTATCCTTAGAGAGTGCTGACAATAAAGTTTGTCGGCGCTCTCTTTGTGTATTTGATGGGGAGGTAGTGAAAGTGCCGGATAAAAAGCAGTTATTAAAAAACGGATGGAATCATTTTCAAACGATTACGGAGCACAAATGGCTTGTTATGAAAGAGGGTTTTAAGGTTGGACTGTATAAGCAGGGGTTGCTCCATGATTTGTCCAAATACACTCCGGAGGAGTTTCGGACCGGGGTGCTTTATTTTCAGGGGAATCGAAGTCCCAATGCGGCTGAAAAAGAAAAAACGGGTTATTCCAGGGCATGGCTTCATCATAAGGGACGGAATAAACATCATTATGAATATTGGATTGACTTGCCTGCAGATAAATCACAGGGGCTTCGCGGAATGAGGATGCCGGTTCAATATGTGGTTGAAATGTTCATGGACAGGGTAGCCGCGTCAAAAATATATGCAAAAAAGGATTATACGGACAGTCATCCGCTGAATTACTATAAAAAAAGCTGGAAATATATGACAATACATCCGGATTCCAGGAAATTATTGGAACGGCTGCTGGCGATGCTGAGCCGTTATGGCGAGGAAAGAACCTTTGCCTATATAAGAAATGTGGTATTGAGCGGAAAATATAAATATGAATTGAATGAATAAATCTTTCGATTGAAGCCATAATAGCTACTGTAATCTTATTAAGGAGGTCCTATTATGGCAAAGAATTACAATCAGAACAATGAAAGCAACGCAACAACAAAGAATAGTGAGCGGAACAATTCCACTCAGAACACATCCAGAAACATGGATAACAACACATCCAAAAACTCTTCAAAAAATGGTGTTTCTCAGAATTCTACTCAGAACACATCTGAGAGAAACACATCAAAGAATTGTGACAGATAGTCTGCACTGATTCGATGAACCGCAGTGGGAAAGGGAAGTACCGCTGCGGTTTTTGCGTCAAAGGAAACCGAAAAAGGCTTCTGCATATATTAATATATGTAGGAACGAGGTGATAGTGTGAGCTTGGATTTTATATCTCAAAAAGAGGTTTTAAATTATATACAACAGGGGGATGCGGCAGTGATTGACATCCGGGACAGGGAACTGTTCCAAAAAGGCCATATCCCGGGAGCATTTTCCATGCCCTATGATTCCTTTGACGAGAAGGCGCCCATACTCAGGAGGTATGGAACGATTATTTTGTGCTGTGAGCGTGGAGCCACCAGCCTTCTTTTGGGAAGACGGCTCAGCGAGAGCGGATACCGCATTTTAAGCATCGGCGGCGGTATGGAAGCCTGGCGCGGCCCTGTTGTTTAAAATAATAATAAACTGCCGTATACTGGAAATAAAATGTTCTTGCGGCAGCATAAGAAAAAGTATATACTATAAAAGTAATTTAAAAAAGGAGAAAACATATGCCCCTCTATGAATTTACAGCGCCGTGTCATTTTGGCATGGAGGCGGTTTTAAAACGAGAAATTATAAACTTAGGATATAAAATTGTACGGGTAGAAGATGGCCGTGTGTCTTTTCGCGGAGAGGCATCGGCCATTGCCCGGGCGAATGTGTTTCTGCGGACCGCAGAACGGATACTTTTATGTGTGGGCCGGTTCAAAGCCTACAGCTTTGATGAATTGTTTGAGCAGACAAAAGCGCTTCCATGGGAAGAATATCTGCCGGCTGACGGAAAGTTTTGGGTGAAAAAGGCATCCACAGCAAAAAGTAAGCTGTTCAGCAGCTCAGATATTCAATCTATCGTAAAAAAGGCGATTGTTGAACGGCTGAAGCAGACATATCGGATAGAATGGTTTAAAGAGGACGGGGCCATATATCCTTTGAGAGTATTTATTTATAAAGATGAAGTGACGATTGCTCTGGATACTTCCGGGGAATCTTTACATAAACGGGGATATCGGAGGCTGATCAGCAAGGCACCGGTATCGGAGACGCTGGCGGCAGCAATTCTGCTTCTATCGCCATGGAATAAAGACCGTATTTTGGTGGACCCATTCTGCGGCAGCGGAACCTTTCCTATTGAGGCCGCTATGATTGGGGCGAATATTGCGCCGGGAATGAACCGGGAGTTTACGGCGGAAGCATGGAAAAATATTCTGCCGATGAAGGCATGGTATGAAGCGGTGACTGAGGCAAATGACTTGATTCGGGATGATGTGGATATGGATATTCAGGGCTACGACATTGATGGGGACATTATAAAAAATGCCCGTCAGAAGGCGGGGGAAGCCGGTGTTGACCATCTCATTCATCTTCAGCAGCGGCCGGTGAGCGCCCTGAGCCATCCGAAGAAATACGGGTTTGTCATTACCAATCCGCCCTATGGGGAGCGCCTGGAAGAAAAAGCGGCATTGCCGGCGCTTTATACGGAGATTGGCGAAGCTTTCCGGCGTTTGGATTCATGGTCCTGTTTTGTGTTGACTTCATATGAACAGACAGAGAAATATATCGGAAGGAAAGCGGATAAAAACCGAAAGATTTACAATGGAATGATAAAGACATATTTGTATGAATTTATGGGACCGCGCCCTCCGAAACGAAAAAAACAGGAGGATTAAATTGAAGCATGTAAGACGATATTTTTTGTTACTTGCTATCATCTGTGTGACCGGCGTTATGCTGACCCGGCCGCAGGTACGGCATCTGGCCGGTCAGGCGTCAGAATCGCTGCAGAGCTATTATGTAAGCGCCAGAGCGGATGCCGTGAATGAAAAAGGATTTACGCTGTCCTATAATGGGACATTGCTTGATATAGAAAATATGCGGATGTCTTCCGGGATGAATCTGCTCATACCTTTATCTGATGCTGTCAGATATTTTGGAGCCTCTGTCACTGTCGGTGAAAAGGGAGAGTGTTTTGTGCAGGGGCAGTATTTGGAAAATGCGGCATTTGTTGATGAACGGATGCCTGAAAGGATTATGATTGATATGACGGCGGCGGCTCCGGCGATGGGGCTGGAATATCGGTGGGACGATGGCGCCCGCGCCGCCAGTCTCGATGTTCAGCAGAATCAGGAATTACCGGGATATTTCGATTTGAGAGAAACCCGTGCCCTGAACAGGGTTGAAAACCAGGGCACCTTTGGAACCTGTTGGGCCTTTGCCTCCACGGCGGCATTGGAGACGGTTTTAAGCGGAGATGAAACACTGGATTTTTCGGTGGATCATATGACGATGAACAGCGGCTTTAATATAGGGCCGGCGGAAGGCGGCGATTATAATATGGCATTGGCCTATCTGGCTTCCTGGAGAGGCCCGGTGCTGGAAGAAAATGACCCCTATGGGGATGGAATGACGGATGGCTCGCTGACAGCGGTAAAGCATCTTCAGGAAGCACGTTTTTTAGATGAAAGAAATCTGGAGCAGATAAAAGCAATGATTCTTCGCTATGGCGGAGTGGAGAGTTCATTATATATGTCCATTGAAAATGCCTGGGACTCATCGGAGGATTATGCGCCGGGAACAGCTTCCTATTATTATGCCGGCGGTGAGAAGCCGAATCATGATGTGGTTATTGTTGGATGGGATGACGATTACAGCCGTGAAAACTTTAGCCATGCGCCGGAAAATAACGGGGCTTTTCTGTGCCGGAACAGTTGGGGCGAAGAATTTGGCGACGATGGCTATTTTTATGTGTCCTATGAGGACAGCAACCTGGGAAACAACAGTGTGATCTATACCCGGCTGGATGAAACGGATAATTATGACGGTATTTATCAGTCGGATTTGCTTGGATGGGTTGGAACTCTGGGTTATAAAGAGCCGTCGGCCTGGTTCTCAAATGTTTATACGGCGGAAGCAGATGAAATTTTAAAAGCGGTCAGCTTTTATGCGGTAGATGACCATACAACATGGGAGTTGTATGCGGTGCCGGATTATTCGGGGATGGAATCGCTGGCGCAGCCGGTATATCTGGGCAGCGGTTATTTTGAAAACGGCGGATATTATACGGTGGATATTCCTGAAATGCTCTCTCTGGCAGCAGGCAGCCGTTTTGCGGTGATGGTGCGAATCACCACGGAGAACAGCGAACGCCCGATTGCGATTGAGTATCCGGCGTCGGATTTGACGGCAGGAGCCGATTTGAGCGACGGCGAGGGATATATCAGTTATGATGGAAATCAGTGGGTGTCCGCGGAAACAGAGTATGGATGCAATTTATGTTTGAAAGCCTTTACGGTGAATAAGGAGAGTTTATATGAATAGAATTATATTTGCCACATCCAATACCGGGAAGATGAAAGAAATAAGAGAGATTCTGAAGGATTTAGACGTGGAAATTCTGTCAATGAAAGAGGCAGGAATTGATGCAGATATTGTAGAGGACGGGAAAACCTTTGAAGAGAATGCGCTGATTAAGGCGCGGGCAATTCGCGATATGAAAGGCTGCATTGTTCTGGCCGATGATTCGGGACTGGAAGTGGATGCTTTAAATAAGGAGCCGGGAATTTATTCAGCCCGATATATGGGGGAGGATACCTCCTATGATTTGAAAAATGCCAATATTATCGAGCGGCTGTCCGGCTTAACGGGCAGTGAGCGCTCTGCCCGATTCGTGTGCGTTATTGCGGCGGCCTTTCCGGATGGCACGGCAGAAACCCGGCGGGGAACCATCGAAGGGCAGATTGCCGATGCTCCGGCGGGAGAGAATGGTTTTGGCTATGACCCTATCTTTTATGTGCCGGAATATAAATGTACGACGGCCCAGTTGGCTGCGGAACAGAAAAATGAAATCAGCCACCGGGGCAAGGCTTTGAGAGCAATGAAAGAGGTTCTTCGGCAGAGGATGATATGATTGTATGAGAGTTTTAATTGTCAGCGACACACATGGAAAAAATGGCAACCTGGAAAAGGTGCTCCGGCTCGTTGCGCCACTGGATTTAGTGTTCCATTTGGGCGATTTGGAGGGCAGCGAGGGATATATTGAAAATATTGCGCCCTGTCCGGTACATATGGTGAGCGGGAATAATGACTTCTTTACCTCCGTTCCGGCGGAAAAGATTGTGGTTATCGGGCGGCATAAAATATTTATGTCCCATGGACACCGGTATGGGGTGAGCTTCGATACGGTGCGCATCAAAGAGGTTGCCAGGGAGCATGGCTGCGATGTGGTCTTCTTCGGACATACGCATCGGCCGGTGATTGATTTGGAGGATGAAGTGATTGCGGTGAACCCGGGAAGCATCTCCTATCCGAGGCAGGAAAACCGTCGTCCTTCCTATGTTTTGATGGATATTGACCGCTATGGGGAGCTTCAATTTTCTTTATACTTTTTGGAAAAATAGTAAAAAAAGTTGTTGACAATTAATGTGAGATATAATATAATCTATCTTGCGTCACGGATAAGCCGTGATGAAACATCGGGGTGTGGCTCAGCTTGGCTAGAGCGCTTGATTTGGGATCAAGAGGTCGCAGG
>URND01000056.1 GCA_900549105.1 uncultured Eubacteriales bacterium | reverse complement strand
AGCTTATGATTGATGAGATGCAGGAGGAACTCCAGAAGCAGGGTCAGACAATTGAGGAGCAGGGTCAGACAATTGAAGAGCAGGCCAGGGAAATTATGGAGCAGGAGCAGAAGCTGGCGGAGAAGGATACGGAAAAAAATACCGCATTAGCACAGAAAGAGAAAGAATTTGAGGCCGTAAGGCAGCAGATGGCGCAGCGTATTGCAGAATTGGAAGAAAAATTGCTGGAGAAATAAAAAGATGAAATACAAAAGATAAATTGGCGGAACTGATTTGTAATAAATTGGTGCCGCTTTTCTTTTGTTTGTTAATGTGCTATAATTGGGGCAAACTCAAGCAAAAGGATTGATGACAGGATGGCGACTATTTTATTGGCCGAGCAGTCGATACCGTTGGGAGTGAGGATTGAAGACTGTCTGGCCGAGATGGGTTACCGGGTTGTATCAGCAGCGGATGCAGAGTTGGTGTGTATGGTGAAAAATCATTCCTTTGATATGATTATCTGGGCTGTCGGCTGTTTTGATGAGAATGTTCAGAAGATTTTCGAACAGGTTCGAAAGTTTTCGGATGTTCCTGTTTTGGGAATCTGGCCGAAGGAACAGGAATCGGAGGAAGCGGAACCGGAAGAAGTGGCCCCGGAGGAAGCGAAAGACAGGCAGAATGGCAGAAACGGTGTTTCCGTTGGCGGACAGGGAAGTCCGCTGGACGCGATGCTGAGGTTACCGCTGGACAGGGAAAAACTGGAAGAGAAAGTGTCCTATTATATGAGGGAGGCTTATAAACGGTCCCATGACATGCGGTTATATCAGTATAAGGGATTGAAAATCAGCGGCGGTTCGATTAAAAAGGTAGAGATGAATCATAAGGGATTGGATTTGACGGTAAAAGAATATATGATTCTCAGCCTTTTAATGCGCCATCGAAACCGGATTTATACAAAAGCCAGTTTGTATGAAGCGGTTTGGCGGCAGCCATATACCGGAGATGATAATGCGGTGAAGATACATATCAGCAATCTGCGCAGCAAGCTGAAAAAGGTTGACCCGGATACGAAGTATATTGAAACGGTCTGGGGACTGGGATATCGTTTGAGTCAAAACTAAAAAGGATGAGGTATCGCACAAAGGATAAAAATCATAAGTGCGCCTACCTCATCCTTTTTAATTCTGGCTGTCAATATAAGGCTTAACAACCGTTGTAAATTCATTTTTGCGCGGCCACCACCAGTCCGCTTCTACAGAATTTCTGATAAATTCTCCATTTGGTGTATAAATTGGAAGTTCGCCGGTCGGACAGTTTACCCATCGGCAGAATTCGTTGTATTTTACTTTAAAAAGCATCTCTGCATCGTGGATTTCAAAATCCGGTATCGGCAGTCTGAGGCATTTAACGTAAATCTGGCAAAATGCATTGTCATGATAGTTATCGCTGTCGATAATCTGACGGATATTTCCCACATGTTTTAAATATTCCGGAAGAAGTTTTAAGCCGAGACGCTCTTGGGTGAGCGTTACAACAGCATGGGAAAAAGTTTCATCCGGGTCAATATGGCCGCTGACAGGAAGGTCGTAGAGGCCAGGGAAAACATCAAGCTCTTTGGAACGCTGAATAAAGTACATCCATCGTCCGCTTGGTTCGTCCCCATACATCCAGAGATGAACAACCTGGTGGAGCATCCCCTGTTCATGGACAACAGACCATTTTTCTGCGCCGATTAAATTAAACATATCATCGTATATTTTAACAATATCATCTTTCTTACGCATGTTGGACTCCTTTATGTTAAATGAATATTATCTTATTGAAAAAATTCGGATACAAGTGCATTTACAACTTTTCCGTCGGACTTGCCTTTGACAAGGGGCATAAGCTCTTTCATAATTTTGCCTTTATCTTTGGCGGTTGGCGCCGTGAGCCCAAGTTTATCAAGGACCTGCTGAATTGTTGCTTTGATTTCTTCTTCTGTCATGAATTTTGGCGCAAATTCCTCATAGACCTGAATACGGAATTTACACTGATCAATGATATCGGTGCGATTCGCCGGGGCAGAGTCCAGAGTTTCTTTTAATTGTTTGATTTCCTTTAATACAATCTCATTCTCTTCTGTCTCGGTTAAGTCGCTGCGCTTGTCGATGGCTTTGTTTTTTAAGGCGCCGAGAAGCATGGAAAGAGCGTCTTTCCGTTCCTTATTTTTAGCCTTCATTGCGGCGACCATTTCGCTGCGAATCTGTTCGATTTTACCCATTAAAAATCCTCCCATCCTAATGTCATAGCTACATCCTTATTATAGCACTTTAATGTTTTTTGGGAAGGGAGGAAATCTGTTCTTTTTTTAATTCAGCGATTAAATCAACGATGAGTTGGAGTTGTTTATCTGAAAGACCATTGATGTTTAATTTCATTTCATATTCCAGGCCGAGAAGGTAATCTGTCGTACAGCAAAATATATCGGACAGTTTTATGAGCATGTCCACCGAAGGATATCGTTCAGACTTTTCATAGGAACTGATAAGGCTGGTAGATACACCGGCTCTTCTGGCCAGTTGGCTTTGGTTCCAATAATATTTTAAACGAAGTTCGTGGAGGCGGCTTGCAAAATCAGACATAATATATCTCCTTTTTGTAAATACTGAAAGGGGTGTAATTTAGATGCGATATGTATAAATAAATTACACAATAAGTGTAACGAACAACTGGAAACTTTAGGTGGATTAATTTTGTACTTCCGGTGTAAAATGGATGTAGGTTTGAGAAAAGAGAATTTGTAATGAAAAAAAACAAAAAAAGTCTTTTGAAGAAAGAATATCGGTTTTCAAAATCATATTATCAAAGAAAAAAGGCCTTGCTGAAACGCATGTTTGGTTGGAGAAAGCGTCGAAAAAATGGCATTATTCATAGCAAAAAAAGCGATGATATACTATAATGGAAAAATGACCAGGAAAGTAGTATGAGCGGCAATGAACAGAAGAAATAGCAAGAAACTGCGGCTTCAACAGAAAAGATTTATGGAGGAGCTGATAGGAGAGACTGAACAGGCCGTTGCAAGGATGCTATTTAAAATGACGAGGGACAGAACATTGGTTGAAGATGTGTTGATTGCCACATGGACAACAGCGTGTCAGAAAATCGATGTACTGGAAAAACATGAAAATCCACACGGATGGATTATGAGGGCGGCAAAATTTCATATGCTGCGTGAATTGGAAAAACGTCAGCATATTCATCGTCATGAAATGTTTATATTGGAAGAACTGGAAATTTATATGGAACAAGAAACTCAGAATGAACTGGAATTATCGGAAGCTTTGAAGCCTTATTTGAATGAAGAGGAGCGCCGGGCTGTCATTCTGAGATATTTTTATGAGGTATCGTATTCCGATTTGGCAGCGTACTTTCATATCAGTGAGAGTAATGCGAGAAAACGGGTGAGTCGTGCCGTCAGGAAGTTAAAACGGGCCGCATCGGATTTATGGCATGAATACGGGGATAATGGCATATAGTGTAGCAATAATAAAATTTGCAGGGAAACCTATGAAACGAGTAATGGCAGTAATGGTATTGGCAGGTTTTTTAGCCCTGTCTGTTGTTTTTTACAGTCGTACATATTCACGGGTGGCAGCGGCCGTTTCCAATGCTTCCGGTGGGGAGACAAAGCCGAGGGTAGTTATAGACCCCGGCCATGGGGGCAACGACCCGGGAGGAATTGGTGTATCAGGGGTACTGGAGAAGGATGTAAACCTTTCAGTATCCCTGTTTTTAAAAGCAAATCTGGAAGCGCAGGGCTTTGAAGTGATTATGACGCGGGATACGGACAAAGCGCTCTACAGCAGTGAAAGTTCCAAAAGTAAAAAGAAAGAGGATTTGGCAAAGCGAATCGAAATTATAACCGAGGCAAAGCCGGACTTTGTTTTGTGCGTACACCAGAATATTTTTACGGATGCAAAATACAGCGGCGCCCAGGTATTTTATTATCAGGATTCGGAGGAGGGCGCCCGCCTGGCCGAATGTATCCAGAATCAGCTTATTGCGGGGGTGGACCCGGAAAATACCCGTGTTCCAAAATCCAATATGAATTATTATATGCTGAAAAATTCTCCGGCGCCGATTGTCATTGTGGAGTGCGGTTTTCTGACAAACGCGGAGGAGGAAGCGAAGCTCGGGACAGAAGATTATCAGCGGAAACTGGCCTGGAATATATATCTGGGGACGATGCACTATATTAACGGTCAAGGCCCGGCGGCAGAGTAATTTCGGGATTTCTGCGGAAGGGGTGGAAAAAAGCCGAAATAAAGCTTATAATAAAACAAAATACCATTGAAAAACTGGAGATGGACTGGATGAAAACCATTGTTTATAAGATAAGTGAGACAGATGAAACGGTTTGGCTGAAGGCGGCAGGCGGTGTCCTTGCGGCAGGCGGCCTCGTAGGCATTCCTACGGAAACAGTGTATGGATTGGCGGCAAATGCGCTGGATGCGGAGGCGGCGGCGAAAATCTATGCGGCGAAGGGAAGACCATCGGATAATCCCCTGATTGTTCATATTTCAGATATATCCATGCTTGACGAGCTTGTGACAGAGATTCCCGGCACGGCGCGGAAATTGGCGGAAACATTCTGGCCGGGCCCATTGACAATGATTTTTCCCAAAAAGGATGTGGTTCCCTATGGAACAACCGGAGGTTTGGATACGGTAGCGGTGCGTATGCCCTCCCATCCGGTGGCAAGGAAGCTGATTGGGACAACGGGGATTGTGCTGGCGGCTCCGAGCGCCAATACATCAGGGCGGCCAAGTCCGACCCGGGCGGAACATGTCTATGAGGATTTGAACGGAAAAATTGACATGATACTGGATGACGGCCCGGTGGGGATTGGCATAGAATCCACGGTGGTCGATATGACAGGCAGTGTGCCGATGATTTTGCGGCCGGGTTATATTACCCGCGAAATGATGGAAGCGGTTGTCGGCGAAGTCCGGGTGGACCCGGCAATTTTAGGGGAGAACAGGGATAAGAATTTTCAGCCGAAGGCGCCGGGAATGAAATATAAACATTATGCGCCAAAGGGCGATTTAACCCTTGTCTCCGGCCCGGATGAAAAGGTTGTGAAGAAAATCCGGGAGCTGGCTTCAGAAAAATTGGCCGCCGGTTTCCGGGTGGGGATTATCGCAACCGAGGAGACAAAGGCTCTTTATGAGACAGTGGTACAGGGAAACAGCCAACCTGTTGTGATGAGCATAGGTACCCGAAAGGATGAAGATACCATTATACATAATCTTTTTGATGTTCTGCGCCGGATGGATGGAGAGGAAGTTTCCTATATTTATTCGGAAAGCTTCGAAGAGGGAAGCAGAGGCAAAGCCATCATGAATCGTATGCTGAAAGCGGCAGGTCATCAGCAGATTTATGTTTAGGAGAAAAACAAAGGAGGGGTAAAAATGGGCGGAAAGCGGAAAGACTATATTACTTGGGATGAATATTTTATGGCGGTAGCCCGGCTGGCCGGGCTGAGGTCAAAGGACCCAAACAGCCAGGTTGGTTCCTGCATTGTGAGCACGGATAATAAAATACTTTCGATGGGATATAACGGGTTTCCTTTGGGATGCTCGGATGATGAGTACCCATGGGACAGAGAGGGGGAACCGCTGGACACGAAATATGTCTATGTGACCCACAGCGAGCTGAATGCCATTTTAAATTACCGGGGAGGTAATCTGGAGGGCGCCAAGATTTATGTCTCACTTTTTCCCTGTAATGAATGTGCCAAGGCAATCATTCAGAGCGGTATAAAAGAGATTATATATGGGGAAGATAAGTATCCGGATACACCGGCGGTGATCGCCTCTAAGCGGATGCTGAAATCGGCAGGAGTTGTATATCGAAAATACACTTCTTCAGGAAGAAAAATTGAATTAGAAATTTAATTTGAACAAACTGTCGTGCAATCTGTGACGAATTTGGAAATTAGTCGGGGGTTGCATGACAGCTTTTGTTTTTTGTCTGGAAATTTGGAGGTATTTTCGGTTGAAGATAAACAATAGCTGTGATATAATCTTTTAAATAGTCAATAATAATTATAGCGCGTATATTTGACAAGGAGGTGACAAAGTGTTAGAAGATATTCTAAAATCAGTCAATAAGGCGGAGGCGGAAGCTGATGAAATTTTGAAAACGGCAGAGATTCAGGCCGTTTCTATTTTAGAGGAGGCCAAAGCCCAGGCTAAAGACATGACATCGGATACATCTCAAAAGATAAGATTAATGAATCAGGAGATGGCCGAAAAAATGCAGTCGGAAGGCCAAAGCCAGTTGGCTGCCGCCGCAGCGGAGGCCGAAAAAGAAACGAAGGCGCTGCGGGAATTCATTGCTCCGAAAAGGGCGGAAGCGGTGAAAGCGGTGATTTCTTCGCTGGTATGAATGAGATTAAGGGAATCAAGGGAAAAGGAGGGATGTGGATATGGCAGTATTGCAGATGCAGCGGATTAATCTATGTGCGCTGAAGAAAAACAGGAAAGCCATCCTGGAGCGTCTGCAGGAGCTTGGAGCTATGGAAATAGATATCCGGCTGGAAGATGACAGCGGATATAAAACCATGGATGTCAGCAATTCCAGAGCCACATTTGAGAAGAAAGCGCAGACGGCGGACAGGGCGTTGGAAATTCTCCAGAGGTATGCCCCGGAGAAAACGGGGATGCTTGCGTCTCTGGCTGGGAAGCCGTTAATTGACAAGTCATTATTTGACGATGCTGCGCAAAATCAGGAAAGTTACATCGATACGGCGGAAAGAATCGTCGCCCTGGATAAGCAGGTCGCGGAGGAAACGGCCCGGGCACAAAAGTTCAGAGACCAGATGGAAGCATTAGTTCCATGGCTGGGGCTGACGGTGCCGGTAAGCTATTCGGGAACCCACAGAACTTCGGTTTTGATAGGGACGATTGCCGGGGCGATGAACCTGGAAAGTATTTATGAACTGATTGGAAAATTTGCTCCGGATGTGGAGGCAGTGGACGTGGAAATTATTTCTGCGGACAAAGATTTTACTTATCTGGCCGTCATATGTCTGGCGGAAGAAGTTCAGGCGGTGGAGGATGCTCTGCGCGCAGGAGGCTTTGCAAAGCCGGCTCAGACTGTGGATAAAATTCCGGCCCAGTATCGAAAAGAGCTTCAGTCGGAGATGGAAGCTTCTTTAGAAAAAGCAAAACAGCTTCGGGAAGAAATTGCAGGTCTTGCCGGGGAACGCCAGAATCTTCGGCTTGTATCGGATTACTATCGGATCCGCGCCGAAAAATACGAGGTGCTTGGAAGACTGCCCCAGACGGCAAATACCTTTGCCATGAGCGGCTATGTGCCGGCAAAGGATGCGGAACGGGTAGCCCGCCAGTTATCGGAGGACTTCGATGCGGCCGTTGAGCTGGAGCAGATTGGCGAAGAAGAGGAAGCGCCGGTACTTTTGAAAAATAATCATTTTGCCGAATCCGGGGAAGGTGTTTTAGCATCCTTCGGTCTGCCGGGAAAAGGCGAAGTGGACCCGACAATGATTATGACCGTCTTTTATGTATTTTTGTTTGGTCTTATGCTGTCGGATGCGGCTTACGGCCTGATTGTGGCTGTGGCCTGCGGAGTACTTCTGGTGAAGTTTCCGCGGATGTCCCTGAACATGAAGAAATCGATTCGTTTATTCTTCTGGTGCGGTTTGTCCACACTGTTCTGGGGCGTTATGTTTGGAGGTTATTTTGGCGATGCGGTAAATGTTATATCCCGGACATTTTTCGGTAAAGAAGTAAGTATACCGCCATTATGGTTTGCGCCGCTGGATGAACCGATGCGCATGCTTGTATGGTCCTTATTTTTTGGCCTGATACACTTATATACGGGCTTATTCGTAAAGGCCTATATGTGTATTCGGGATGGCAGAGTTTGGGATGCCATCTGCGATGTGGGATTTTGGCTGCTTCTTCTTACAGGATTGGTATTCATCTTAATGCCGACGGAGATTTTTGCATCCATATCTCAGATGACATTTGTGTTCCCTGAACCGGTAAATATGCTGGCGAAGGGTATGGCGATTGTCGGAGCTGTCGGTATACTGCTGATGTCCGGCCGGGATAAAAAGAATAAATGGGGACTTCGGATTGCGCTGGGGGCTTATGACTTGTATGGTATTACAAGCTGGCTCAGCGATATTTTATCCTATTCCCGTTTGCTGGCCCTGGGCCTTGCAACCGGCGTTATCGCTTCCGTATTCAATCAGATGGGAAGCATGTTCGGCAGCGGAATTATAGGTGCGATTCTGTTTGCCGTTGTATTTGTTATCGGACATGCGTTCAATATCGCGATTAACCTGTTGGGCGCTTATGTGCATACATGTCGTCTCCAATATGTGGAGTTTTTTGGAAAATTTTATGAAGGCGGCGGAAGGGAATTTAATCCTTTCCGGTCAAATACGAAATATGTTGATGTTAAGGAGGAAACAAGAGTATGAGTGAATTATTTACAAATGGACAAGTTTGGGCTCTTTTAGGAGTAGCACTTGCAGTTATTTTATCCGGATGCGGTTCTGCCTATGGCGTTGGTGTTGCCGGTCAGGCGGCGGCAGGGGTTGTCACAGAAGACCCTAGTAAGTTCGCAAAGGTTTTGATTTTACAGCTTTTACCAGGTACACAGGGTATTTATGGTTTGTTGGTTGCTTTCGTTACATTGTCAAGAATCGGTATCTTAGGCGGTGCTGCGCCGGATTTGGTACACGGTCTTCTGACATTTGCGGCTTGTCTGCCTATCGGTATCGTTGGCCTTGTTTCCGCCAGACACCAGGGAAGAACTTCGGTAGCTTCCATCGGTATCGTGGCTAAGAAACCGGAACAGTTTGCAAAATCCATGCTGTTCCCGGCCATGGTAGAAACTTATGCCATTCTGGCTCTGCTTGTTTCTATTCTTGCTATCTTCTCTATTTAAAAAGCCTGCGGGTTTGGAGGATGCTGTAAGAAAGGAAAGGAGAGCTTTGGAATGAGTGGATTGGAAAAGATTACAAGCCAGATTCTGGAAGAAGCGAAAACCTCTGCAGCAATGAAGCTTGAAACAGCACGTAAGGAAGCGGATGATATTCTTGCGAAAGCTAAAGAAACCTGTGCGGCCATGGAGGCCGAGGCGGCGGAAAAGAATATCATTTTGAAAGAGAATTATGAAGGACGCATTAAATCCTCGGCAGAGCAGCAGCGGAGAACGGCGCTTCTGCGGGCAAAGCAGGATATGATTGCGGAAGTCATTGCGGAAGCTTATGTGATGTTAAAGCAGGAGGACACGGAAAGCTATTTCCGGACAATGGAAAAAATATTAAAAACATATGTGCTGGCAGAGCCGGGAGAGATTTATTTTTCTGCCGGGGACCTCGCCAGAATGCCGGCCGACTTTGAGAAGAACATTCATGCGGCGGCGGAAGAAAAGGGCGGAAGCCTGGTTCTTTCCAGAGAACCGAAAGCCATAGAGGACGGTTTTATTCTTGTCTATGGAGGCATTGAAGAAAATTGTACCCTAAAGGCGTTACTTGATGCAAAGAAAGATGAGCTTCAGGATAAAGTGAATGAAATTTTATTTTTATAGAAGCCGGTTCGCCATAAAAGGAGGGTTATAATGTCTAAAACACAGTATACCTATGCAGTTGCGCGAATCCGTGCTTTGGAAGTGTCTCTGTTTTCGGCGTCTACCATTGAACAGTTAATTGCCTGCAAGGACTTGGAGGGCTGTCTCCGGTTTCTGCAGGATAAGGGCTGGGGCGGCAATGATGTGCCGATGGATGCCGATGCGATTTTGACGAGGGAACGGGAAAAAATATGGGAAACCATTGGAGAAATGCATGTGGACATGGATGTGTTCAATGTTTTGTCCTATACAAACTGGTTCCATAACCTGAAAGCTGCTGTAAAAGAGGTCTGCACCGGAAAAAGCGGCGCCAATATCTTTTATGAAGGAACACCGATTCCTAAAGAAGAGCTGCTCCGCATTATCCGGGAAAGGGATTATAAGGCCTTGCCGGATAATATGCAGGCGGCGGCTGAGGAAGCGGTAGAAACATTGCTTCATTCGGGCGACGGACAGCTTTGTGATGTTATTATTGACCGGGCCACATTGGAAGCCATCAAAGAAGCCGGGCGTCAGTCTCAGGATGATATCATCCGGGATTATGCCGAATCTACGGTGGCAGTGGCCAATATCAAAATCGCAGTGCGGTCTTCGAAAACCGCAAAGTCACTGGATTTTATGAAACGTGCCATGGCGCCCTGCGACAGCCTGAATGTGGATGGGCTGGCCCGGGCAGCATTGGCAGGTATGGATTCGATTATTGATTATTTGAGTGCAAACGGATATCTGGAAGGCGCCCTGGCGCTGAAGGAATCTCCTTCGGCTTTTGAGCGGTGGTGCGATAACCGGATTATTCAGACAATCAAACCGCAGAAGACCAATCCGTTTTCCGTTGGCCCTCTGGTGGCTTATGTAATTGCTAGGGAAAATGAAATTAAAACGGTGAGAATCATTCTTACATGTAAACAGAATGGTTTGTCCGATGATTCAATCCGGGAAAGGGTAAGGGAAATGTATGTATAAGATTGCAGTAATCGGCGCTTATGACAGTATTTATGGTTTTGCGGCGCTTGGGCTGGATACATTTCCTGTGTCCGATGCCCGGGAAGGTGAGGAAACGCTGAAAACGCTGGCATCCGGTGAATATGCGGTAATTTATATCACAGAAGCGCTGGCAGCAGAATTGGCACACGAGATAAGTAAGTATCGGGAACAGGTTCTTCCGGCTATCATTCAGATTCCGGGCGTATCCGGGAATACGGGCGCCGGGGTTGAAGGCGTAAAGAAGTCTGTGGAACAGGCGGTCGGTTCCGATATTATCTTCGGCAATAATTAGAAAGTGGGTGAATCCATTTAATGAGTATAGGTACGATTAAAAAAGTAGCAGGACCGCTGGTTATCGCTGAGGGTATGCGCGATGCCAACATGTTTGACGTGGTGCGTGTAAGCAGCCAGCGACTGATTGGAGAAATTATTGAAATGCACGGTGATGAGGCATCCATTCAGGTATATGAGGAAACGTCAGGCCTTGGACCGGGTGAACCGGTAGAGTCCACGGATATGCCATTGTCCGTAGAACTTGGGCCGGGACTTATCACCAGTATTTATGATGGTATCCAGAGACCTCTGGATGATATTATGAAGGTATCCGGCAACAACTTAAAGCGAGGCGTTGAAGTTCCTTCTTTGAAACGGCATTTGAAGTGGAACTTTGTTCCGACGGCGAAGGTCGGAGATGAAGTGGAAGCCGGGGATATCATTGGTACAGTCCAGGAGACAAGCGTTGTGGAACAGCGGATTATGGTTCCTTACGATGTTCAGGGAAAAATTAAAGATATTAAAGCCGGTGAATTTACGGTTGAAGAGACGGTTGCTGTTATCGAGACAGCCGATGGCGACAGAGAAGTTTCTCTGATGCAGAGATGGCCGGTACGAAAAGGCCGTCCGTATAAGAGAAAACTGCCGCCGACCATGCCGTTGATCACGGGCCAGCGAGTTGTCGACACATTTTTCCCGATTGCCAAGGGCGGTGTGGCTGCCGTTCCGGGCCCATTCGGAAGCGGCAAGACGGTTATTCAGCATCAGCTGGCAAAATGGGCTGAGGCGGATATCGTTGTATACATCGGCTGCGGTGAGCGCGGTAATGAGATGACGGATGTTTTGAATGAGTTTCCTGAGTTGAAAGACCCAAAAACAGGAAAATCTTTGATGGAGCGGACGGTTTTGATTGCCAATACCTCTGATATGCCGGTAGCGGCCCGTGAAGCTTCTATTTATACAGGAATTACCATTGCGGAGTATTTCCGTGATATGGGATACTCGGTAGCTTTGATGGCCGATTCCACTTCCCGTTGGGCGGAGGCCCTTCGTGAAATGTCGGGCCGCTTGGAGGAAATGCCGGGTGAAGAAGGTTATCCGGCGTATCTGGGTTCCCGATTGGCACAGTTTTATGAGCGTGCCGGCCACGTGATAAATCTGGGGAAAGATGGAAGAGAAGGCGCCCTGTCTGTTATCGGCGCCGTATCCCCTCCGGGCGGCGATATTTCCGAACCGGTATCCCAGGCGACACTGCGTATCGTTAAAGTGTTCTGGGGACTGGATTCGGCGCTGGCTTATAAGCGTCATTTCCCGGCCATTAACTGGCTGACCAGTTATTCTCTCTATCTGGATAACATTTCCGGATGGTTTGATAAAAATGTTTCTGAAGAGTGGATGATTGACCGTCAGAAGATGATGTCGCTGCTTCAGGAAGAGGCGGAATTAAATGAAATCGTGCAGATGGTTGGTATGGACGCCTTGTCCGCGCCTGACCGTCTGAAAATGGAAGCAGCCCGCTCTATTCGTGAAGACTTCCTGCATCAGAACTCCTTCCATGATGTGGACACATATACATCCCTGAAGAAACAGCTTCTGATGATGAAACTGGTGATTGCTTATTATGAGCAGTCTATGGAAGCATTGAAAAACGGCGCCAATGTTCAGGGCCTGATTAAAATGCCGGTGCGTGAACAGATTGGCCGATATAAATACATCGTTGAAGAAAATCTGGATAAGGAGTATGAAAAAGTAATGAATACTCTGGCAGATCAGATTAAAGAAGTATGCGGAAGGGAGGACTTCTAAATGCCAAAAGAATATAGAACAATACAAGAAGTAGCCGGACCGCTGATGCTTGTAAAAGGCGTTGAGGGTGTAACCTATGATGAACTTGGTGAAATTGAACTGGTGAACGGTGAAACACGCCGCTGTAAAGTTCTTGAAGTTAATGGAACCGATGCGCTGGTACAGCTTTTCGAAAGCTCCACCGGTATCAACCTTTCAAACAGCAAGGTGCGTTTCCTTGGAAGAAGTATGGAACTCGGAGCTTCCGGCGACATGCTGGGCCGGGTGTTTGACGGTATGGGACGTCCGATTGATGACGGCCCGGATATCCTTCCGGATAAGCGGTTGGACATCAACGGTCTGCCGATGAATCCGGCGGCCAGAAGCTATCCGAATGAGTTTATTCAGACCGGCGTTTCTGCAATTGACGGTTTGAATACGCTGGTACGTGGACAGAAGCTGCCGATTTTCTCGGCTTCCGGTCTGCCTCATGCCCAGTTGGCTGCCCAGATTGCCCGTCAGGCGAAGGTCCGCGGAAAAGATGAAAAGTTTGCCGTTGTATTTGCGGCTATGGGTATTACTTTCGAGGAATCCAACTTTTTCGTAGACAGCTTTAAGGAAACTGGCGCCATTGACAGAACTGTTTTGTTTATGAATCTGGCAAATGACCCGGCAGTAGAGCGTATCGCCACACCGCGTATGGCCCTGACAGCCGCCGAGTATCTTGCTTTTGAAAAAGATATGCATGTTCTTGTCATCTTAACGGATATCACAAACTATGCGGATGCGCTGCGGGAAATTTCCGCCGCACGTAAAGAGGTTCCGGGCCGCCGTGGCTATCCGGGTTATATGTATACCGACCTTGCAAGTTTGTATGAACGCGCCGGACGTCAGAATGGGAAAATCGGCTCAATCACAATGATTCCGATTCTTACCATGCCGGAGGATGATAAGACCCATCCGATTCCGGATTTGACCGGTTATATTACCGAGGGTCAGATTATTTTGAGCCGTGAGCTTTTCAGAAAGGGTATCAACCCGCCAATCGACGTACTTCCGTCCCTGTCCCGTCTGAAGGATAAGGGTATCGGCGAAGGAAAAACCCGCGGGGACCACTCTAATACGCTGAATCAGTTGTTTGCGGCTTATGCACGAGGCAAAGATGCGAAGGAATTGATGACGATTCTCGGTGAGGCAGCCCTTTCGGATATCGATTTGATTTATGCGAAGTTTGCAGATGAATTTGAGAAGGAATATGTATCCCAGGGCTTTAATGCAGACCGTGATATTGAGGAAACGCTGAATATCGGCTGGAAGCTCCTGTCAATTTTGCCGCGAAGCGAGCTGAAACGTATCGATGATGAATATCTGGATATGTACTACGGTAAATTTTAGAACCTGAACAAAAGGAGAGGTGATACTACTTGGCATCTACGCAGGTAAATCCGACCCGAATGGAGCTGAGCCGCCAGAAAAAGAAGCTGGTTACGGCCACAAAGGGGCATAAGCTCTTAAAGGATAAACGGGATGAATTGATGCGGCAGTTCCTGGATTTGGTTCGGGAGAATATGGCTTTGCGCCAGAAGGTGGAAGCAGGTATTCAGGCGGCAAATAAGAACTTTGTTGTTGCAAAGGCCGGCATGTCGGAGGAAACGCTTCACACGGCGCTGATGGCGCCGAAGCAGGGCGTATATCTGGAGACGGATAAGAAAAATGTTATGAGTGTTGATATTCCGGTGTTCAGCTATAAAACACGGACAGCAGATGAAAATGACATTTATTCTTATGGCTTCGCTTTTACTTCCAGTGATTTGGATGATGCGGTGAAGTCTCTGGCAGATATACTGCCGGATATGCTGAAACTGGCGGAGACAGAAAAAGCCTGTCAGCTTATGGCTGCGGAAATTGAAAAGACCCGCCGGCGTGTCAACGCGCTGGAGTATGTCAAAATACCCCAGATGCAGGAAAATATCAAATATATCTCCATGAAGCTGGATGAAAATGAACGTTCCACCCAGATTCGTTTGATGAAAGTCAAAGACATGATGCTGGAAGAAGCCCATCATTATAAAGAAAAACAGGCAGCGATGGCTGCAGAATAAAAGAACTGTAAGAGGAACCCTTTTGGCCCCGGATTTTCGGGGCTGAAAGGGTTCTTTTCGTGGCCCAATGTTGACATTATACAGGAAAAAAGCTAAAATAAAAAGAACAGACAAAATTATCAGGAGGAAATGCAGATGCTGAAACAGGTTTCAATATATGCTGAAAATAGAAAGGGCACAATGCAGAAAATTACGGCAGTGCTTCTCAAAGAAAATATTAATATTCTGGGTTCTGTGACAAATGACAGTGCGGAGTATGGAATTATCCGCATGATCGTATCTGAGCCGGAGAGAACAGTGGAAGCGCTGGAAGCAGCAGGTTATCTGTGTCGGCTGACGGCAGTTCTCGGCGTTGAGGTGGAAGATGAGGTGGGTAATCTGAATCATCTTTTGCAGGCCTTAGATGACAGCAACATCGATGTGGATTATATTTACCTGTCCTTCAACCGGGAATCGGGAAAACCGATTATGGTTATCTCGGCGGATGATGTGATGGAAGTGGAAATGTGTATTGCTGAAAAAGGATTTTCAGTGTTATAGGAGGATTTTATAATGAAGAACACAACATTAGTGATTATGGCGGCCGGTATCGGAAGTCGTTTTGGCGGCGGCATTAAACAGTTGGAGCCGATGGGGCCAAATGGGGAAATCATTATGGATTACTCAATTTATGATGCGAAAGCAGCAGGATTTAACAAAGTAGTATTTATACTGAGAAAAGACATTGAGGAAGATTTCCGCCAGATTATCGGCCAGAGAATTGAAAAGGTGATTGATGTGGAATATGTATTCCAGTCCCTGGATGACCTCCCTGAGGGCTTTAAAGCGCCGGCGGACCGGAAAAAACCATGGGGAACAGGTCAGGCGGTTCTCTGCTGCAAGGGCGTTGTCAATGAGCCGTTTGCAGTCATCAATGCGGATGATTATTATGGCAAAGAGGCTTTTAAAAAAGTCCATGATTATCTGATTGGCGGAGGCACTACAGATAAAGAATATGATATGTGTATGGCAGGCTTTATCCTGAAAAACACATTAAGCGATAATGGCGCGGTGACCCGAGGAGTCTGCGTTGTGGATGAAAATGACTATCTGACAGAAGTTGTGGAAACCGGCGGTCTTATGATGACAGCGGAGGGAACGATTGCCCATGAGGATAATGGCTCCGATATGGTTATCACGCCGGAGCAGCATGTATCCATGAACATGTGGGGCTTTACACCGGGCTTTCTGAATGAACTTGAAACCGGATTTTCCGCCTTTTTATCTGAAATTCCGGAGGGTGAAGTTAAACGGGAGTATTTGCTGCCTACCATCGTAGATAATATGATTAAAAGCGGAAAAGCTTCTGTTAAAGTACTCGAAACTCAGGATAAATGGTTTGGCGTGACTTATAAAGAAGATAAAGACAGCGTTGTGGCAGCCTTTAAGAAGCTGATCGCTGACGGTGTGTATCCGGCAAATCTTTGGGGTTAAGAAAGGAATACAGGTATGAATCCGTCGGCATTAATGAAGCTTGTGAATGCCAAGAATAAATTTGTAGATAATCATCCGAAGTTTACGGCATTTTTGAGCGCTATGTATTCAAGAGGATTTGAAGCGGGAACTGTTATTGAGATTACGGTGACACATCCGGGAGAAGGACCGGTGACTTCCAATATCCGGGTTCAGGAGTCCGATTTGGAGCTGCTTCAGAGCCTTAAAGATTTGGCCAATTGATAAAATTTCTCGGTTTTATAAGATGAAACAGAATATGGGATAAAAAAATTGAGATAAAGAAATTGAGATAAAGAAACTGAGATAAAGAAACATCGCGGCAGATACAGGATATCCGCCGCGGTTATTTTTTTAAGCTTCAAGATACTTTTTTGCATCCTTATATACTTCTTTCCAATTGATTAAGTGAAACCAGTTGGCAACATAATCTTTTCTGAGGTTTTTATATTTCAGATAGTAAGCATGTTCCCAGACATCCACATTGAGAATTGGTATATAGCCGTTGGAAATCGGGTTATTCTGGTTCGGCGTTTTAACTACTTCCAGCTTTTTGTCCGGGTTAATGGTCAGCCAGGCGTAGCCGGAACCAAATTGTCCCATGGCGTTTTCGCTCATAATTTCCACGAATTTTTCATAGGAGCCGAAAGCTTCAGTCAGATAAGGTTCCATCGGATTTTCATTTACCGGAGGATGAAGCAGGCGGAAAAACATTTGATGATTGTAGACACCGCCGGCATTATTCATCACTGCCTGGCGGATATCTTCCGGCAGATCGTCCAGATTTGTGAGTAAATCTTCCAGTGTCCAATCCTGATACTGGGGATAATCCTTTAAAATATTGTTCAAATTATCTACATAGGTTTTTAAATGTTTGTCATGATGATAATGAAGTGTTTCTGCATCCATATAAGGTTCCAGGGCATCATAATCATATGGCAGCGGCATCAGGTCAAAAGGATACGTTTGTTTCATATTAAAAGCCTCCTGTTTTATAATCTTCCGTTAGTATATGCTTTCAAATAAAAAATATACCTTATCGCGCGAAGCTTGACGAAGCGCGCCCATGCGAAGCATCTGACATGTGGGATGCCCGAAAGGGTATATCTTAGTTTAATCCATACTCCCGGAACGGAAGCCTTCCAAATCCAGAGTGATATATCTGAAATCAAGGTCTTTCATGAATTTTACGATTCTTTCATGTTGTTCCATAAACTGGTTAAAATCTTTTTTATCGATTTCGATTCTCAGCACCGGGGCGTGAAACCGAAGACGGACATTGTAAAAGCCAAGGTCTCTCAGCCATACTTCTCCCCGGTGAAGCCTGTCGAGCAGTTCATAATCAAAGGGCGTATCATAGGGAAGCCGGGTGGCCATACATGGAGTCGAAGGCTTGCCGGCTGTGGAAAGTCCCGCATCGGCGGCAAATTTTCGAATGTCGGCTTTTGTCAGCCCGCAGTCGATGAGAGGACTGTGTACGCCGGCCTCACGGATGGCCTGGAGCCCCGGGCGGTAAACCTTCGTGTCATCTACGTTTGAGCCTTCGCAGAAAAATGTATATCCTGCCTCCTGCCCGGCCTGCAGCAGCGACTGAAAAAGCAGTGACTTGCACAGATAACAGCGGTTTTTCGGATTTGTCAGAATACGGCTGTCA
>URND01000055.1 GCA_900549105.1 uncultured Eubacteriales bacterium | reverse complement strand
GAAAAATCCGCTAATCTGGAAAGAGCCTGCACCGACCTGATGCTTTCCAAGACCTTTGATAACGGTATGATCTGCGCTTCTGAGCAGGCTGTCATCGTTGACGAGTGCCTGGCCGATGATTTTGAGCGGATTATGAAAGAAGTTGTTAAAGTATGCAGCAAGGTTGAGCCGGACTGCCAGATTGTTTTATAGTGGAGGCAGAATATGACGAAAAAACAAAAAACTATGCTGGCCCGGATTATCGTGGCCGCCGTACTTTTTGTGCCGCTTTTCGTTGCTGAACATATGGGGAAGCTTACTTTTCAGTCTGAACTGCCGGTGAGCTTCCTTTTGTATCTCGTTGCCTATGCCGTTGTGGGATGGGATATTGTCTATAAAGCGGTGCGTAATATTTCTCACGGACAGGTGTTTGATGAAAATTTTCTTATGTGTGTGGCGACCTTTGGCGCTTTTGGAGTAAAGGAATATGAAGAGGCTGTTGCCGTTATGCTTTTTTACCAGGTTGGCGAACTGTTCCAGAATTATGCGGTCAACCGCTCGAGACAGTCGATTACAGAATTGATGGATATCTGTCCCGAATATGCCAATATTGAGGAAGACGGCGAATTGAAAAAGGTAGACCCGGATGATGTGGAAGTGGGCGATATCATCATTGTTAAACCGGGAGAACGGATTCCGTTGGACGGCGTCGTAATCTACGGAAGTTCCTTTGTCGATACATCGGCGCTGACGGGAGAGTCGGTTCCGCGGCAGGTATCTGAGGGAGCGGAGATTATCAGCGGCTGTGTGAATGGCAGCGGTCTTTTGAGGGTACAGGTTACAAAAGAATTCGATGACTCCACAGTTGCAAAGATTCTTGAACTGGTGGAAAATGCCAGCAGTAAAAAGGCAAAGGTTGAGAATTTTATCACGAAGTTTGCCCGGTATTATACGCCGATTGTTGTTGTCGCAGCGGTTATTCTGGCTGTCATACCTCCGCTGGTGCTTGGCGGCGGATGGGCGGACTGGATAGAGAGAGCCTGCAGTTTTCTCGTTATTTCCTGTCCATGTGCCCTTGTCATTTCTGTACCTCTTGGATTTTTCGGCGGGATTGGCGCCGCATCAAGGGTTGGTGTCCTTGTTAAGGGCAGCAACTATTTGGAGGCGCTGGCTAATATGGAGACGATTGTTTTTGATAAAACCGGAACTCTGACAAAGGGTGAATTTACGGTGACAGGAATTTATCCGGAAGGCGTTGCAGAAGAGGAATTGCTGGAAACGGCGGCTTTGGCCGAAAGTTATTCGGAACATCCGATTGCCAATGCGGTGAAAGAAGCGTGTACAAAACCTTTATCCATGGAACGGGTTGCCAATGCGGAAGAGATTGCCGGACACGGCATCCGGGCAAGGATTGACGGAAAGCTTGTTTTGGCCGGAAATGCCAAACTCATGAAGGCTGAAAATATCGTTTACGATGCGAATTCAGATATCGGCACAGTCATCTATGTGGCTGTGGACGGACAGTATATCGGTTCCATTGTCATTGCAGACCGAATCAAACCGGAGGCTAAAGAAGCCCTCAGGGCTTTGAAGGCCAGCGGCGTCCGCAAGACGGTGATGCTGACCGGCGATAAGGCGGAGGTCGGCCAGGCAGTGGCGAGAGAACTTGGCATAGATATGGTTTACGCCGATCTGCTTCCGGCGGATAAGGTAGCCAAAGTGGAAGAACTTTTAGGGGAACTTTCAGATAAGGAGAAACTTGCCTTTGTCGGCGATGGGATTAATGACGCGCCGGTTTTGTCCAGGGCAGATATCGGCATTGCCATGGGAAGTATGGGTTCGGATGCGGCCATCGAGGCGGCGGACGTTGTTCTCATGGATGACAATCCGATGAAAATTGCATCGGTTATCCGGATTGCACGCTATACTTTGAAAATTGTAACACAAAATATTGTATTTGCCCTGGCGGTAAAAGCGCTCATACTTGTTTTAGGCGCTTTGGGAATCGCCAATATGTGGGCGGCCGTATTTGCCGATGTGGGCGTTGCGGTAATCGCTATTTTAAATTCAATGAGAGTAATGAAAATGAAATAAATCACAAAGGCCTTGTATTTTTGCAGGGCCTTTGGTAATATAAGGGTGCTGAATAGAATATTGGAAACTCTATATAATAGGAATTAAAAAGAAAACAGGTGAAGGATATGAGTAAAAAACCAACAGTATTGATGATTCTCGACGGCTATGGCCTCAGAGATACAACAGAGGGAAACGCGGCTGCAGAGGCGAACAGCCCGGTGCTTGACGGCCTTAAAAGAGATTATCCCTTTGTTAAAGGATATGCCAGCGGCATGGCAGTAGGTCTGCCGGAGGGGCAGATGGGTAATTCAGAGGTCGGCCATTTAAATATCGGCGCGGGCCGGATTGTTTATCAGGAGCTGACCCGGATTACAAAAGAGATTCAGGATGGGGATTTCTTTATAAATGAGGCTCTTTTGGCCGCGGTTAAAAATTGTAAGGAAAATGATTCCGCACTTCATTTATACGGACTTTTGTCCGACGGCGGCGTTCACAGCCATAATACCCATTTGTATGGCTTGTTGGAGCTTGCTAAACGGGAAGAACTCAAAAAAGTTTATGTGCACTGTTTCCTGGATGGCCGTGACACACCTCCGGCTTCAGGAAAAGATTTTGTTGCCGAACTGGCAGAAAAGATGAAGGAAATCGGCGTGGGAGAAATTGCATCAGTTTCCGGCCGTTATTATGCGATGGACAGGGATAACCGCTGGGAGCGGGTGCAGAAAGCCTATGACGCTATCCGCTACGGCATTGGCGAGACGGCGGAGGACGCCGTAGAGGCTGTGGCGGCTTCCTATGAAAATGAAGTGACCGATGAATTTATGCTTCCGACAGTAATTGTCAAAGATGGAGCGCCGACAGCTTCGGTGAAGGATAAAGATTCGATTATCTTCTTTAATTTCCGTCCGGACAGGGCGAGGGAGCTGACCCGCGCCTTCTGCGCAGATGATTTTACCGGCTTTGACAGGGGTGAACGGGCGGATATTGTCTATGTATGTTTTACGGAATATGATGTGACGATTCCGAATAAATTGATTGCCTTCCACAAAGTTTCTATTGATGAAACCTTTGGCGAATATCTGGCTGAACACGGAAAGACCCAGGCCCGGATTGCCGAGACAGAAAAATATGCCCATGTTACATTTTTCTTTAACGGCGGCGTGGAAGCGCCAAATCCTGGGGAGGACCGGATTCTCGTCAATTCTCCGAAGGTGGCAACCTATGATCTGCAGCCGGAAATGAGCGCCTATGAAGTATGCGACCGCCTTGTGGAAGCGATTCATTCGGGCAAATACGATGTCATTATTATCAACTTCGCCAATCCGGATATGGTTGGCCATACGGGTGTGGAAAGCGCTGCGATTAAAGCGGTGGAAGCAGTGGATGCCTGTGTCGGCCGGGCTGTGGAGGCCATTAAAGAAGAGGACGGCGTTATGTTTATCTGCGCCGACCATGGAAACTGTGAGCAGTTGATTGACGAGGAAACCGGTGAACCGTTTACGGCCCATACAACCAATCCGGTGCCATTTATTTTGGTCAATGCAGACCCTTCCTATAAACTCCGCGACGGCGGCTGTCTCGCAGATATTGTTCCGACCTTAATCGAGTTAATGGGTATGGAACAGCCGAAGGAAATGACCGGAAAATCACTTTTAATCAAATAATCAGATAGTTTCAAAAATAGTTCTTTACTATTTGTCAAAAACATGATAAACTGTTATGAGTGATTTAGGAGGTGTGTCGAGGCGATGCTGAGAACAATCGTAACAGTCGTTTTCATTGCGATTTGTATTGCGTTAGTTATATTGGTTATGCTCCAGGAAAGCAAATCCAGCGGGCTGACAGGGACTGTCGGCGGTATGGCGGACAGCTATTGGGGAAAGAATAAAGGACGTTCTATGGAAGGAAAGCTTGTAAAGTGGACAACCATTCTGACTGTTGTATTCTTTATTATAACCGTCGTTTTGAATATGAATTGGTAGAATAGAATTGATATTTAAGGATAACACTCTTTCTAAAGGAAGATTTCTAAAGGAAGGGTGTTATTTTTTTGAGAGGAGGTGTGCCTGTGCACACAGAAATATATGAAGCGCGCAAAGAGGTTATATTGGAATTTATGAAGGATTCCCGTTATCATCCGATGAAATTAAAGGAAATGAGCAGCATATTGGGAGTACCGCGCCGGGAGCGGGATGAATTAAAGCTTGTCCTGGACCAGTTGATTTCGGAACGGGAGATTGATATAGACGCTAAGGGCCGTTATAAGGCGGCAGACCCGGAACTTCTGGCCGGGACATTTATCGGCAACACGAAGGGCTTTGGATTTGTCCACGTGGAAGGTATGGAAGGTGATTTTTATATATCGGAAGATAATACGCTGGATGCCCTGCACGGCGATGAAGTAGCCATAAAAAAGATTGCCGATGAAGAACGGGGCCGGCGAAGTGAAGCAATGATTGTCAAGGTTTTAAAACGGGCTAATGAGATGGTAGTCGGCATTTTCCAGAAGAGTAAAAATTACGGCTTTGTTGTGCCGGACAATCAAAAAATTGCCAAAGATATTTTTGTTGACAAAAATCATACCATGGGCGCGGTGAACGGCCATAAGGTTGTCGTCCGGCTGACCGATTTTGGAAAAAAGAATAAAAACCCGGAAGGTGAAATTGTTGAGATTCTCGGCCATGTGAATGACCCGGGTGTCGATATACTTTCCATTGTCCGGGCTTATCATCTGCCGGAACAGTTCCCGGAAGAAGTGATGGCCCAGGTTGAGGCTGTTCCCGAGCAGGTTCTGCCGGAGGAATATGTGGGACGCAGGGATATACGGAACTGGCAGACCGTAACCATTGACGGAGAAGAGGCAAAGGATTTAGACGATGCGATTACCATACAGAAGAAATCCGGCGGCCATTATATCCTTGGCGTCCATATTGCCGATGTGAGCCATTATGTGAAAGAGGGGTCGCCTTTGGATAAAGAGGCTTTAAAGCGGGGGACCAGCGTCTATCTGACGGACAGGGTCATTCCTATGCTGCCCCATAAGCTTTCAAATGGTATCTGTTCCTTAAATGCCGGCGTGGACCGTTTGGCGTTGAGCTGCATTATGGAGCTGGATGAAAAAGGCAGTATCGTAAATCATGAGATCGCAAAGACAGTCATCAATGTGGATTATCGAATGACCTACACAGCCGTCAAACAGATTATAGAGGACAGAAATGAAGATGTTATCCGGGAATATGAGGAAGTTGTGCCAATGTTTGAGACAATGGCTGAGGCGGCGGAAAAACTTCGGGAGAAACGCCGGATGCGGGGCGGCATTGATTTTGATTTCCCCGAGTCCAAAATTATTCTGGATAAGCGGGGACGGGCTGTGGATGTCAAACCCTATGAGAGAAATTCGGCGACGAAAATTATCGAGGATTTCATGCTGGCCGCCAATGAAACGATTGCCGAGGATTTCTTCTGGCAGGAGGTTCCTTTCCTCTATCGTACCCATGAAACGCCGGATGCAGATAGAATACGAAAACTTACTGTATTCCTCAAAAATTTTGGATATTATCTGAAGATTAAATCCGGCGAGGTCCATCCGAAGGAGTTTCAGAAGCTTCTCGGAAGGATTCAGGATACGCCGGAGGAAGGAATGATCAGCCGGCTGGTGCTGCGTTCCATGATGCGGGCAAAATATACAACGGAAAATACAGGGCATTTTGGACTTGCCGTGAAATATTATACCCATTTTACATCGCCGATTCGCCGTTATCCCGATTTGCAGATCCATCGGATTATTAAAGAACAATTGGACGGCCGTTTAAATGAACGGCGGCTGGAGCATTACCGCAGATTACTCCCTGCGGTAGCCGCGGATACAAGCACAACGGAGCGGCGGGCGGACGAAGCCGAGAGGGAAGTAGATAAGCTCAAAAAGGTGGAGTATATGTCCAGACATCTGGGAGAAATTCACGAAGGCGTTATTTCGGGGATTACCAACTGGGGAATGTATGTGGAACTGCCGAATACCTGTGAGGGAATGATTCGTCTGCAGGATTTGGAGGACTATTATATTTTTGATGAAAATAAGTATGAGCTTCTTGGCGAAATGAGCCATCAGACCTTCCGGCTCGGACAAAAAATAAAAATTTGCATTGCAGATGCAGATAAAGTCACTCGAACCGTTGATTTTCTGTTGGCAGATGATGTACAATAGATAATGCGCGTAAGGTGCGGAAATGAGGTAGCATATGGGCAGATCAGGAATTAAATTAATTGCCAATAATAAAAAAGCATATTATGATTATTTTATTGAAGATACCTATGAAGCCGGAATCTCTCTGCACGGGACAGAGGTGAAATCACTCCGGATGGGCAGGTGCAGCGTGAAGGAAGCCTTTGTCCGTCCCGAGGGGGAAGAACTTTTTATTTATCAGATGAATATCAGTCCCTATGAAAAGGGCAATATATTCAATAAAGACCCGCTTCGGGTGCGAAAGCTTCTGCTTCATAAGTATGAAATACGAAAGATACTCGGGCAGGCGGCTCAGAAGGGTTATACGATTGTGCCGCTGAAGGTTTATTTTAAGGACAGCCTGGTTAAAGTCGAGATTGGGCTGGCCCGGGGCAAAAAACTCTATGATAAGCGGGACAGCATTGCCAAAAAGGACCAGAGAAGAGAAGCCGAGAGAGAATTTAAGGTAAAAAATCTCTATTGACATTTTCGTGGTTTTTGAGTATGATAAAAAGACATCGTTAGTCTTAACCACCAACTTTATAAGGGGTTGTACTGGTTTCGACGGGGGTGTGGAAGTTTGGGAAGCCATCCGCAGACTCCGGGACTGCGTAATAACCTGGAAATTAAATATAAAAGCTAACGAAGATTACGCTTTAGCTGCCTAGTTGCAGCTTGTCAGCCTCGGACCGCTCACTGTCTGAGAATCTGGCATCGAACTTGTGAGGCCCTCCATTGCCAAAGCTTTGAGGCAGTGGAAGATTTATGAAGCTACTGAGGTCGGAAGCCTGTCATTCGGCGTTCGACTGAGGGAATGTCCATAGAATGACTGTGATGGGAGATGCCTGAATGGATGTGCCTTCGGACCGGGGTTCGACTCCCCGCAGCTCCACTAAAATGCAGCAGGACGAACTCTGCATCGGACGAAATAAGGACAGCTAATGCTGTCCTTATTTCGTTTGCATAAAAGAGAAAATTCCTTTATAATAATAAGAAAAGGGGCGTGACGTTATGGCATTGTTAAAAAATGAATATGTAAAACAGGAAAAGATAAATGGCGTTATATATGATATGTCGCCATCGCCGAATTACAGGCATGGGATTGTTAATAATAATATAAATACTATTATAAAAACAAAATTAAAGGACAGTCTGTGCCTTGTATTTATGGAAAATCTGGATTATAAATATCATCCGGAGGAAAATGACGATTATGTGATTCCTGATATTATGATACTCTGCGACAGAAAACATTTAAAAGGCGGCAGCTATAGCGGAACGCCGAAGTTTATCGTTGAGACACTGAGTCCCTCAACGGCTTTGAAAGACAGGACACTGAAAAAGGATATCTATGAAAAGGCCGGCGTTGAAGAATACTGGCTTGTCATTCCCAGCGGTTCTGTTGAGATTTATTATCTGAAGGATGGCAGATACGAATTGACTCACAGTTATATTTTGCAGGATGATAAAGAGGACGAACATTATAATGCGGATACGATTATCACTTTAAAGGATTTTCCGAATATCAGCATGACGCTGGCAGAAATTTTTGAGAATGTGGAAGAATAGAATTGGGCATATATATAGAGAGCGATACTGCGAAAGGGTATCGCTTTTCTAATGAAAGCAGGAGGCGTTTTATGTCAAATCGATTGAAAAATGAAAAATCCCCCTATCTTTTACAGCATGGGGAAAATCCGGTGGACTGGTATCCATGGGGAAATGAAGCTTTCAGAAAGGCTGCCGATGAAAATAAACCCATATTTTTAAGTATCGGTTATTCGACCTGCCATTGGTGCCATGTGATGGCCCATGAATCCTTTGAGGATGAGAAAGTGGCGGCGCTGCTCAATAAAAATTTTGTATCCATCAAAGTGGACAAGGAAGAACGGCCGGATATCGATGCCATTTATATGTCTGTGTGCCAGGCTGTGACAGGGGCCGGAGGATGGCCGCTGACAGTTATTATGACGCCGGAACAGAAGCCCTTTTTTGTCGGAACCTATTTTCCTAAAAACAGCCGTTACGGTCAGCCGGGGTTGATGGAAATTCTCAGAGAAGCAGCCTTGTTGTGGAAAAATCAGAGGCAGGATTTGGAAAACAGCGGGGAAATGCTGACGGATGCCGTCCGGCGAGGACATCAGAACAGGGCGGTTTCAATGGATAAATTAGATAAAACATTGCTGGCGCGTGGCTGCACAATGTATTTGCAGCAGTTTGACTGGGAGTGGGGCGGTTTTGGCACAGCGCCTAAATTTCCGGCGCCCCATAACCTTCTCTTTTTAATGCATTATGGAAGGGCAGAAAATAATTCTGCAGCTATAAGAATGGTTGAAATAACGCTGGAGGCTATGGCTAAAGGTGGAATCCGGGACCATATTGGCGGAGGCTTTTCCCGGTATTCAACGGATAAAAAATGGCTAGTTCCCCATTTCGAAAAAATGCTCTATGACAATGCGCTGCTTTTGTGGGCTTATGCGGAGGCTTATCGCCTGACGGAAAAGAATATGTATGGGGATGTGGCACGGCATACGGCGGATTACATGCTGAGGGAATTGTGGAATGGCGGTTTTTATTGCGGACAGGATGCGGACAGCGATGGCGTTGAGGGAAAATATTATGTTTTTACTCCGGAGGAGATACAGCGTGTTTTGGGAGAGGCGGATGGAAAAGAGTTCTGCAGTTTTTATAATATTACGGCAGAGGGCAATTTTGAAGGGAAAAATATTCCGAACAGGATAGGGAAGGATTCGGATGACGCTTTGAATCCTAAAGCGTACAAAACATGGAGAGAGAAATTGTACGCTTATTGCTTGAAGCGCACAAGACTGCATAAAGATGATAAAATTTTGCTCTCCTGGAATGGCTGGGCGATGATTGCCCTTGTGAGAGCCGGGGAGATTCTGGATGAACCGTCCTATATTGAAGCGGCAGTTAAAACGGAGAAGTTTATCAGAGAAAAGATGACGGATACAGATAACCGTCTTTATCTGCGTTACAGAGAGGGTGAGGCGGCCAATGCCGGACAGCTCGATGATTATGCGGTATATACGCTGGCGCTGCTCGAATTGTATGAAGCCACTTTCGATATCGGATATCTGGAGGAGGCTCTTTTCCGTGCCGGACAGATAAGAGATTTTTTTGAGGATAACGAAAAGGGCGGATATTATATGACGGCTGCCGATGGAGAAACATTGATTTCCAGGCCAAAGGAAACCTATGATGGGGCGATTCCATCGGGCAACTCTGTGATGGCCCTGGTTTTACAGCGGCTGGCCTTTCTTACAGGCAAAAAGAAGTGGCAGGAAGCAGCGGACAGGCAGATGATTTTCTGTGCCGGTGAATTTTATGAATATCCGATAGGTTATAGTTTTGCCCTTCTGGCTTTATCTATGGCGATTTATCCCCATAAGGAACTTGTCTGCACGGTGAAAAAAGAAGTTTTGAAAGAATTGAAGCAATACTTGAAAAAATATCCGGCGGAAGGAATCAGTGTTCTTGTTAAGACGGAAGAGAACCGTGAAAGACTTTCAAAATGTGCGCCTTTCACGGCAGAATATCCGGTGCAGGAGACGGAAGCACGATATTATATATGCGAAAATGGAGCATGTAAGATGCCGGTGTCTTTTGACGAGATAGAAAAATACCTTTAAAATGTGTAAAACAACTTCAAATGGAATTTTTTGAATTTTTTATAAAAAATGCTTGATTTCTTTTCCAACATGGTATAGAATATATGAGTCGATATGACTAAGGCCTGTTGGTCAAGCGGTTAAGACGCCGCCCTCTCACGGCGGAAACAGGGGTTCGATTCCCCTACAGGCTGTTAACTATTTAAGAATAGTCCAACCCCAGAAAACACCGGAATCAGAAGGTTCCGGTGTTTTTTGTTGTATAAAAAACTTATCTGCCGAATTGTTGAAAAAGTGTTTAATGCCACTGGTATTTTTGTCTGGATTATATTAAAATGATAATGAACATTTTTATAATTGTCATAAAAAGACGGATAGGAGCTGAAACGATGGAAGTGCTTGAACGAATTCATCAGGTGATTGAAACCTCAGTGCGTCCTTATCTTCAGGGGCATGGAGGCGACATTGAAATTTTAGATTTTACAGATGGCGTTTTGAAATTTAAATTAACCGGTATGTGTTCAAACTGCCCATCCTCTTTATTCACGACAGAGGATATTGTAAAAAAAGAAGTTATGGAGCAGGTAAAAGAAGTCAAAGAGGTGCGCCTGGAGGCCGGTGTCAGCGATGAGATGATTGATTTCGCAAAAAGTCTGCTGAGACATTGATGAGGTGCCCTATGGTTTTTGGAGTGAAATATTGCGGAGGATGCAATCCGAGATATAATCGAACCTCTTTTTTCGATACAGTTAAAAAGCGCTGTCCGGAGACAGAATTTCAATATGTTCAGCCGAAGACGGTATATGACCATTTGATTGTTATCTGCGGCTGTCCTTCGCGGTGCGCGGACATATCGGAGATACGGGTGAACGGAGATATATTTAAAATTTCGGAAGAAAGGCAACTGGAACAGTTAATTACGGAAATAAAGCAAAGATAAATATTGGAGGCAGAACGGATGTTAAGAGAAACAGAAAAGAATTATACACATGTTTATTTGGATTTGACGGATGAGATTATCTATTTTCATTCCACATCCGCTCCATGCCGCCTCGGAAAAAGTCTTTTGGATTTTATTTATATGGATTTGAAAACAGCCTTCCAGCAGATGGAAACTGTGCGGGAAATCCATCCTTATTTTTCTGCCTGGAGTGACGAGGGGATACAAATGCTGATGGCAAGACCAAAAGATGATGAAAAAGCTTCCGGTCTGACTCTGGGCCGGATGGAAGAATTCCAGGATATCTATAAAAAGCTTTTGGATGCCCTGATTCATGGCGCATCGGAGATGAATGAAGAGGCAACCCATTATTTTTTGCGCCATCCTTTTTATTCCAGCGGGACATTGGTGAATCAGACGGTAAAAAATGAAAACCGTTGGATGATTGACTACTTTTTGATGGGATTTGAAGATTGTCTTATGTGCGAACTTGTGGAAATGCTTCGCCGTCATCAGATTATCAAAATTTGCAAAAACTGCGGTCGTTTTTTCATACCTAAACGGAGTAATGTGGATTATTGTACCCGGGTTTTTTCCAGTGACGGAAAAACCTGTTCCGATGTGGGATATACAAAAACTTTTGCAAAAACCGTTAAAAAGGACGAACTGCTTCAGGCCTATACCCGGGCTTATAAAGCTCATTACGCCCGTATGACAAAGCCAAGGAAAAAAGCGGCAAATATGAGCAGGGATGAATTTGAAGCCTGGTATAAAGAAGCCAAAGAGGGGCTCGAACTGGCCCGCCAGGGAAAAATAAATGCAGAAGAGTATAAGACCTGGCTGAAAAAATAAGGAAGTAAAAATTGGAAAAAGCCCATTGTCACTTGTAAACGACAGTGCTATAATAAGACAGAAGGGGCATTAGCGCAGTTGGGAGCGCGCAACATTCGCATTGTTGAGGCCACGGGTTCGAATCCCGTATGCTCCATTTGTAAAAGTAAATCCGAACATGGCCTGGCCGTGTTCGGATTTTGTTGTTAGACCAGGGCCTGTTTTGCAGGGGTTGTCCTTTTTGCTAACTGTAAAAAAACAAAAAACCCTGAAACCGAGTAAAATCTAAGTTTCAGGGACTTTTAAGTTATGCCGGCAGCGGGACTTGAACCCGCACGTGGTTGCCCACAACAGATTTTGAGTCTGCCTCGTCTGCCATTCCGACACGCCGGCTTGTCAAACACAAGTGATATTATACGAGATATTTTTTGATTTGTCAACAAAATTATGAATTTTCTTTATAGTATGTTATAATGGTTTTATCTGCATACAGGAAGATTTCATAAAATTTTAAAATAAAGATTGACCTTCCATAAAGTAGAAGGTGTATGTTTCTCTTGTCACAAGGAGGTATTGGAATGAAGATTAATGAAGTTGAGCAAAAAGTAGGTATCACCAAAAAGAATATCCGCTTTTATGAACAGCAGGGGTTATTAAAACCTGAAAGAAATGCCCAGAATGGTTACCGCGAATATTCGGAGGAAGATTTGCTTTTGCTTCAAAAAATCAAATTGCTCCGAAAACTCTCCGTGCCGATTGAGGAAATCCGAAAAATAGAGACAGGGGTGCTGACAATGGAAGATGCGCTCCGCAGACACCGCATTGCGTTGGAAAGGGAACAGAAAAATATGGAGGAGATGCAGGTTTTCTGCCAGCTGCTCATAAATAATGAGGTTCGTTCTTCAACAATGGACGCTTCGGAATATTTGGAGAAGATGGAGCATATGGAAAAGGAGGGGACCCGTTTTATGAATATACAGGCAAAGGACCGCAAGCACAAGTTTTTTGCGCCTTTAGTCATGGCTATTTTGATGGTTGCATTTATGGCGGCTATTGTTGGAACTATCCTGTGGGCGTATGCCGTAGACCCGCTGGACCGTCCGCCGATGCCTTTCATAATTATTGTGACAGTCATTCCAATAGTTATTATTATAGGCGTTTTGTGGAATTTATGGAAACGTTATCAGGAAATCAAAGGAGGAGAAGAAGATGTTGCTGCTAAGTATTAATTATGTGCCGGATAAGAAAATAGAGGCTCTCGGGATGGTTAAAGGGAATGTGGTTCAGTCCAGCCATCTGGGAAAGGATATTATGTCCGGCCTGAAAACAGTTGTCGGTGGTGAGATTGCCGGATACACGGAAATGCTCAATCAGGCCCGACAGATTGCCATGAAACGGATGGTTGATGAGGCTGAGAAACTGGGGGCAGATGCGGTTATTAATATCCGCTATGCGTCTGCATCTGTCATGAGCGGCGCCGCGGAGGTCATTGCCTACGGTACAGCCGTTAAAATACTGTAATTTTAATGAACTTTCTTAAAATTCACTTAAGATGCTTGATATTGAAAATTCGGAGTGCTATAATGCCCTAAAGATGGCGATGAGGTTTTTAAGAAAGTGAGATAATTATGGCAAAAGATTTTCTGAGAAAATATGGAATAAAACTTCTTGTTCCGTTGTATATGGTTTTTTATATGGTATCATTTTACTGTCTTGAAAACCGTGCAAACTATCGTTTTCATGTCATTCATTCAAGTTTTGATAAGATGGTGCCTTTCTGTGAATATTTTGTGATTCCTTATTTTTTATGGTTTCTCTATATTGGTGTGACCGTTGTATGGTTTATGTTTAAAAATAAAGACACAAAAGAATATTTACAGTTGATTTTTAACCTGGGTATCGGTATGACGGTATTTATTATTGTTTCATGGGTTTATCCGAATGGACATTTGCTCCGTCCAATCGTATTCCCTAGGGAGAATATATTTACCGATATGGTTCGCTTCCTCTACAGTATTGATACGCCGACAAATATTTTGCCGAGTATCCATGTGTATAATTCAATCGCCGCATTTATTGCA
This sequence comes from uncultured Eubacteriales bacterium, assembly GCA_900549105.1. Lineage (GTDB taxonomy): Bacteria > Bacillota > Clostridia > Lachnospirales > Lachnospiraceae > Frisingicoccus. Next base: position 4,207 of record URND01000055.1, on the reverse strand, counting down.
ATTGCAAAATGCAAGGCGTTAAAGAGTAAACCTCTGGTTGTGGGAGGAGCCTTCCTTTTGACGGCGTCTATTGTCGCCGCAACTATGTTTTTGAAACAGCACACGGTTGTGGATGTGGTACTCGCACTGGCATTGAATGTTGTTGTTTACCTGTTGGTGTATCGCCCGGCGGACAGCAGAGTTCTGGTTCATCAGAGGGAATACTCAGGGGTGGAAGAATCCTGAAAAAGCAAATCGGTCTGAGAAATTCAGGCCGATTTTTCTTTTATTCATATTTCACAGTTTTCATGGAAAAATTCGCAGAAAGATGACGAATTTCTTTTTAAATTTGGTAGCTTTGTCTTGCCCAAAAGGCCAATTTTCGTTAAAATGTTACAAATATATTAATTTCACTTTTTTCCCCGGTTTGCACTTGAATAATAAAATTAATCATATTAAAATAGTAAAAGCAGACGACATTTTTGGAGAATATTCGACATAAAATTTTGTCTATTCGGGCTTTTTTGGAGGGAGTATCTTGGTTTTTTCAAGTTTATTATTTATATATCTGTTTTTTGCATTGACCATGTTCGTTTATTGTTATGTAGGGACGATTCAAAAAAAGAACGTGGTCTTATTAGTTGCGTCATTAATATTTTATGCCTGGGGAGGGCCAAAGTATCTGCTTCTTTTGCTGCTCATGGCTTTGATCAGCTGGTTTTTCGCTATTCAGATTCATCATTTCCGCAAAAGTACCGTATTAAAACGGGGATGCTTTGTGATTGGTATCGGCCTTCAGCTCGCTTTGCTTGGATATTTTAAATACGCTGGTTTTATTTTGGAAAATGTAAAGCGAATAACCGGTGTTCCGGAAGTGATTCCTGAAATCGTGCTTCCTATTGGTATCTCATTTTATACATTCCAGTTGATTTCTTATGTGGTGGATGTGTATCGGGGTGAAGTTGCGCCTCAGAGAAAGTATTGGCTGGTGCTTTTGTACTGCAGCCTTTTTCATCAGTGTATTGCCGGGCCGATTGTCCGTTATAAAGACGTGGCCCGGGAGATTGAACACCGCCGGCCTAAAATTCCGGAAATGGGGCGGGGGATTAATCGATTTACCATTGGACTTGTAAAAAAAGCAGTGTTTGCCAATTCCTGTGCGCAGATTGCGGATACAATGCTTCCGGAGGCAATCATACCTTTTAATTCCGTACCGGCTCTTGGTTTATGGCTTGGCGCTTTGATGTATATGCTCCAGATTTATCTGGATTTTTCGGCATATTCGGATATGGCCATCGGTATGGGACTTATGGTTGGTTTTCATTATAAAGAAAATTTCAATTATCCTTATATATCCGATACGGTAACTGAGTTCTGGCGCCGGTGGCATATTTCTCTGAGCAGCTTTTTCAGGGATTATGTGTACATACCTCTTGGCGGGAATCGCAAAGGGGCTGGTCGAACGATTTTTAATTTATTTATTGTCTGGGCGCTGACCGGGCTCTGGCATGGAGCAAGCTGGAATTTTGTGCTTTGGGGACTTTATTATTTCGTGTTCCTTGTGTTGGAAAAGAGAGTGCTCTTGGATAAATTGAAAAACCTGCCTAAAGCGGCAGGGCATATCTATACACTGGTTGTCGTTTATTTTGGATGGATTATTTTTAAATTTACGGATTTATCGCGTATAGGCCTTATGCTCAAAGGAATGTTGGGCTTAAATCATAATGGTTTTATGAATATGGAAGTGGCGGTAACTTTTAAAAACAATATTTTCTTTATTATTGTGGCTGTTATTGCATGTACGCCGCTGGCCGCCAACGGATATAAGTGGATGTGCCGCAGATGTAAGACTGTTGTTCTCTTTAAATATTTGCGCCGTGTCATTGAAGTTGTTGGCCCGGTTGTGCTTTTGCTGTTGGCAACGATGGCCCTTGTTGGCAATAGTTATAACCCGTTTTTGTATTTTCAGTTTTAAAAGGAAAGTATCAGATTTATGGAAAAGAGAAGAAGACGTAAAAAGAAAAAAGATTATAAATATACAAAATATAAAATTTACGCATTTTCAGCCGCTTTAATTTTGACGGCAATTGTGGCATTAATCATTCCTCTTCGTCCAAAAGAGTCTAAGGTTGAAAAAAGGTCGCTGACCCAGTTTCCGGCATTTTCCGTTCAAAGCTTTTTAGACGGGGAATTCCTTAATGGGGTGAGTACATGGTATGCGGATACATTTCCTTTCAGGGAAACTCTGCTGGCCGGGAATACCCGCTACAGAGGGCTTTATGGAATTCGGAACAACCAGATTCACGGTTCGATTCAGGCGGCGGATGCAGTTCCGGCAAAACGTATATCTTTAACAGATATTATTCTTCCGAATATTCAGCGTAATATGGAGAGCCTGCAGGAGTCCATGCGGGAAGCGGTGTCTACACAGCAGGCGGCGGATGCGGCCAATGGCGGCGTAAGGCGCCGGCAGATTAAGAGTGTGCCTGAACAGGTGGGTTCGGTTTATGTGGCTGATGATACGGCATTCAGTCTTTATGGATTTACCCAGGATGCGGCCAATCAGTATATTGATGCGATTAGCGCACTGGCGAACAAGGTGGACGATGATGTAACGGTTTATGACATTGTTGTTCCGATCAGTACTGGAATTTATCTGGATGAAAAGCTTCAGAATGAGTTGGGCTGCAGTGATGAACAGGCGGCAATTCAGTATATTTATGATAATATGGATGATAAAGTTGTGACAATCGATGCGTTTACCACGCTGAAGAATCATTCTGACCAGTATCTGTATTTTCGGACAGATCACCATTGGACAGCGCTTGGCGCATATTATACCTATTGCCAGCTTATGAAGGAGAAGGGGGTAACGCCGACGCCTTTGGGCGAATATGAGACGATGGTTTTTGATAATTTCATCGGTACTCTTTATGCAGCGAGCAATCAGACGCCGTCACTGGCTGAAAATCCGGATGTTATCACTGCTTATATTCCGTTGGCAACGAATGAGATGACTTATACGGATTTGGATGGAAATGTGGTCGATTACGATATTATTCATGATGTTTCCGATTGGAATTCCGATTCGAAATATAATTGTTTTATTGCCGGAGACCAGCCTTTTGAAGAGATTCATAACCCGAATATGAGTGACGGAAGTTCCTGCGTTATTATAAAAGAATCTTTTGGTAATGCTTTCGTACCGTTTTTGGTTGACCATTATGAGACGGTTTATGTGGTGGATTACCGGTATTATCCGGAAGGGTTAACTGCTTTAATACGGGATAGAAATATAAAAGATGTTGTATTTTTAAATAATATTTCCGCAGCCACAACGTCTTCTCTGGTCAGCAATATTACAGAGATTGTCAATTACTAATTCAAAGAAAAAAGATATCGGAGAAGTTTCGGTATCTTTTTTTGGGTAAATGGTATACACTAAGAGCAGGGTCATGCCTATGGATTGTATTGAAAGAGAGGACGGGCTGAAGAAAGGAATTGAATAATGAATAAAAAAGTAGTTTTGATTGACGGCCACAGTATATTAAACCGGGCCTTTTATGGAGTGCCGGTATTAACGAATTCGGAGGGGCTGCATACAAATGGTATTTATGGATTTTTGAATATTATGTTTAAGGTGCTTGATGAAGAGCAGGCCGAAGGACTTATGGTTGCTTTTGATTTAAAAGCGCCGACTTTCCGGCATAAAATGTATGAAGCCTATAAGGGGACACGCAAGCCGATGCCCCAGGAACTGCATGAGCAGGTGCCGGTTTTGAAAGAAGTTCTTCAGTCGATGGGAATTCCCATTGTCACAAAAGAGGGATACGAGGCGGATGATATCCTCGGAACATTGAGCCGGCTCTGGGAAGAACGGGGATATGAGGTTACGATTATTTCCGGGGACAGAGATTTGCTTCAGCTGGCAACAGAAAAAGTAAAAATCAGTATACCAAAAACAAAGGCCGGCGGTACTCAGGTGGAAAATTATTTTGCGGGAGATGTCCTGGCAGCCTATCAGGTAACGCCAACCCAGTTTATTGATTTGAAAGCCCTGATGGGAGATACTTCAGATAATATTCCGGGAGTACCGGGAATTGGCGAGAAGACGGCAACAAAGATTATTGCTTCCTATGGAAGTATTGAATCGGCTTATGAGCATGTCGATGAAATCAAACCGGCGCGGGCGGCCAATAATTTAAGAGAACATTATGACATGGCGGGT
>URND01000054.1 GCA_900549105.1 uncultured Eubacteriales bacterium | reverse complement strand
TTTATGGAGGCGGGAGAAAAGAGACAGATGTTTTTTGATTTGGTGCGCGAAGTGGAAGCTGTTGGACAGGCTATGGGCATTACCTTCGATGTGAATCTGGCAGAAAATGCGGGGAATATTTTAGGCGGATTGACGCCGGATGCGACAACCTCCATGCAGAGGGATGTGGCGGCCGGAGGCAAATCCGAGGTCGATGGCCTTGTTCATGAGATGGTTCGGCTAGGGGAGGCTTATCATGTGGATGTTCCGAATTATCGGCGCATCAGTGAATGGGCGAAGGCGAGAGGCATAGAGTAATGGTATTCGGAGAAATATTTTTTGCCGCGCTGGAAGCGGCGGGAACAATTTCCTTTGCTATTTCCGGGGCAATGGCCGCGCTGGAGAAGCGGGTCGATTTGTTTGGGGTTATTTTTCTCGGGGCAACGACGGCTTTGGCCGGAGGTATTATTCGCGATGTATTGGTTGGAAAAATACCGCCATCGGCCTTTTCGAATTATCGGTATATGGCGATTGCGGCGGCGACTGCCCTTATCGTATTTTTGATCGCCTGGCTGTTCAGGGAGCATTTTCAGCATAAAGTAGGAGTTGTCAATGCGGTGAACAATGTGTTTGACGCCGCGGGGCTCGGGGCTTTTACAATCACCGGGGCTAAAGTGGCTATGGGCATGGGCTATATGGAAAATGGCTTTTTTGTTGTTTTTCTTGCTATGATGACGGGGGTTGGCGGCGGCGTTCTAAGGGATTTGATGATCGGAGAGATTCCCTTTGTCCTCAGAAAGCGGATTTATGCGGTAGCGTCAATACTTGGCGGAATTGTTTATTATCAGCTTGTGCGTCGTCAGACAGATGATATGGCGGCGGCCTTTATCGGCATTGCCGTTGTATTCGGCCTGCGTATGCTGGCCACGGTTTTTAAATGGAATCTTCCAAAAGCCTATGAATAAAAAAACATCTCGATGGGCTCACAAGCCTAAAAAAACATCCCCCCGGGAATCACAGCCTTAAAGACTGGATTCCCAAGGGGGATGTTTTTTATTAAGTTTATTTTATTAACAGATACCCATGCTGCCGAGGATGATGGCAACGATAACGGCGAGTGTCGGGAGTGCTGTACAAGTCATAAAGATGTCGATATAGGAATCTTTATGAGTCAGACCACAGACACTGAGCAAGGTGATTACAGCACCGTTATGAGGTAAGGTATCCAAACCGCCGCAGGCGATGGAAGCAACACGGTGAAGCGCTTCCGGGCTGAGGTTCGGATCGGTTTGAGCCAGTTCCATGTATTTTGGACCAAGGGCTTCCAGTGCGATTGTGATACCGCCGGATCCGGAACCGGTAGCGCCGGCCAGAAGTGAAGTGGCGATAGCTTCGGAAATCAGAGGACTTCCCTTGATGCCGAAAACGAACTGCGTCAGTGTGGCAAAACCAGGAACGGCTTTAACAACAGCGCCGAAACCATTGGCGGCTGCTGTGTTACCGATGGATACAAGTCCGCCGGCAGCGCCGTCATTGAGGCATTTCTCAAAGAGATGGAAACTCTTATAATTCAGAATAGCTGTCAGGACAACGGCAATCAGCAGGGACGCTACCAATTCCATTTTCAAAACATTCAGCGTGATCGGAACGGAAATCAGAGGAATCAGAGAAACCAAAGGATTTGGAAGTTTTGATTCATCAAAGGTTTCCAGATTGGTAGGCTCAGTGAAATGAAGGCCTGCGGCTTTCAGCTTGCGTTCGCGATATTTCATCCAGAGAACGCCGCCAACGGCCATAACAGCTCCGGCTGCCAGCGCCATAATCGGAGCTGCCATTGCGGTTGTGCCGTAGTATTTTGTCGGAATGATATTCTGAATCTGAGGAGACCCAGGGATTCCGGACATGGAGAATGAGAAAGCTCCCAATGCGATTGGTCCCGGGATCAGCTTGTTTGGAATATCTGCTTCACGATATACGGCAACAGCCAGTGGATAAATAGCGAAAACAACAACAAACAGAGATACGCCGCCGTAGGTCAGAGCCGCACAGGCGATAACAACCGCCAGAATGGCCTGTTTTGCGCCGATAAAACGTGTGATCAGCAGACCAACAGATTTCGCAGCGCCGGTGGCTTCCATCATTTTTCCAAAAATAGCTCCTAACATGAATGCCGGGAACCAGCTCATAGTGAAATTCGCCATACCAGCCATATAGTTTTCTGTGTACATGGTAAGGACATTAATAGTTGGGTCTTCAAACATTCCGAAAAGCGCTACAACTGCAGCACAGATTGGAGCTACCCAGAGAATGGATTGTCCCTTAAAAGCAAGGAAGATTAAAAGAGCCAATCCTAAAACAATACCAAATAAACTCATAAATTCGCCCTCCTGTGTGTAAAATTAATTATTTGACCTTGCTCAGAATTTCATCTTTAATGCCCATTGGAGCGTCGATAAAGATTCTGGAATCCATTGTTTTCAGGTCTTTAGCGATAAGCGGAGTAAATTCCATCTGATCGAGAACCTGTGTCTGAAGGTCAATACCAGGAGCAATTTCGGTAATCGTCAGGCCTTCAGGAAGAAGCTCGAGAACAGCTCTCTCAGTGATGAACTTAACGTTCATTTTATTTCTGCGTGCGTAATTGCCGGAGAAAGTAATCTGCTGAACAGCAGGTATAAATTTCTTGTTCTTACCTTCCTGAACAATAATCAGTTTTCCGTCTTCGCAGGCTGTCTTTAAACCGCCGGCGGTAAATGTACCGCAGAAAATGCAGTTTTTAGTATTCTGAGAAATATTGATAAATCCGCCGCAGCCGGTAACGCCAGGGCCGAATTTGCTGACATTGACATTACCGTCAGTGTCTGCCTGGGCCAGGCCGAGGAATGTAACGTCCAATCCGCCGCCGTCATAGAAGTCAAACTGGCTGACTTCCGGAAGTTCTGCCCAACCGTTGACACCGGCTCCGAAGGAACCGCCGCCGCTTGGAATACCGCCGATCATGCCGGACTCCGTTGTAAGAATTAACTGGTCGGCAAGACCTTCTTCTCCGGCTACAGCAGCAACTTTTTCAGGAATACCAACACCGAGGTTGACAACGGCATTTGGTACAAGTTCCATAGCGCAGCGTCTGCCGATTAATGCTTTTGTATCGAATTTCATCGGCTCAACAGCGCTGACAGGAATCTTAAAGGAACCGGTTAAAGCCGGATTCATGTAATAATCAGTAGTCTGCTGGTGTGTTTCTTCAGGGTTTTCAGGCACAACGATAGCGTCAACGAAGATGCCCGGAACAGCAACTTTTCGGGATGGAATTGTCTCAGGAGCTACGATATTTTTCGCCTGAACGATAACCTTTCCGCCCTTGCCTTTGGCTGCCATTGCTGCACTTAAAATATCCAGTGGAAGAATTTCGTCTTCAATCGTGCAGTTTCCGTTTGTATCTGCGGTCGTTACACGGATGAGTGCGATGTCTACATCCGGAAGCAGATAATAAAGATACTCGTCGCCTTCGATTTCAACAACCTTAACGATATCTTCGGTTGTGCGGGAATTTAATTTTCCGCCCTCAAGACGCGGGTCCACATAAGTTTCCAAACCGACATTAGTGATATAACCCTTGCGGTTCTGGCCCATGGCGCGGTACATTTCAATGATGACGCCCTGCGGCAGATTGTAGGCTTCCACCTGGTTGTTGGCAATCATTTCAACAGCCTTTGGGGAGAAACCATAATGGCCGCCGATCCAGCGCTTAATTAATCCTTCCTTGGCCCAACGTTCCTGCTGACCGCCCTTTCTGTTTCCCTGTCCGGCGCCGAACATAACGGTCAGATTATTTGGAACACCGGTAGCTTCGAAAGAGTCCGCGACAGCCTGAATCAGAGCATCCGGCGTTGCGGAAGTAAGGAAACCACTATTAATAATAAAATCCCCCGGTTTAATCATGGCTACAGCCTGTTCCATAGTAACAACTTTGTTCATTTCAAAAACCTCCTTTGTAAAAGTTAATCCTTTAACAAACCATTGTAATTTCATTATAACTTTGGCTCTATTGGAAAGAGAAATACCAAAAATGCATTAGATTTATGCGCTGTGGATATAAATTGGAAGCCTGAAAAATATGAAAAAACGAGGAAATATGCGGATAAAATCGACATAAGACGTCAAATTTTCAGACATCAAAAGATGAAGAATTGGGAAAAAGAGGAAAAAAAGTTTGATTGACAAATAAAAAACGATTCGACATACTAAAATTATAAAGTACACCATATGGGATGATATAAGGGGTTACAGGAGATGTTTTTTGACACAAAGGGGGAAAACATATGGAGTATAGGCAGTTGTATTATTTTGTGTGTATAGCCAGGGAGAAAAGTTTTTCTCAGGCGGCGGAGAAGATTCGGGTTTCCCAGTCCTCTTTGAGCCGGACGGTTCAATGTATTGAGGACGAATATAATGTTCAGCTCATTAATCGGACAACCCGTAGTTTTAAGCTGACGCCGGCCGGAAGGAAGCTCTTGGAGAGGGGTGAGAGGGTCGTAAAAGAATTCGAAGAGCTTCAGAAATATTTGCAGGGGTATAGTGCAAACGATATGGGTGAAATACGGCTGGGTATTCCTTCCGTATTGAATACAGTTATGGCGCCGCTGTTTATGCCGGTTTTTAACAAAGAGTATCCCGAGGTTAAACTTTACTTTACGGTGGAGGGAAGCCATTTGATACAAAAGGAGATATTGGAGGGGATGCTCGATGTGGGACTGGTCATAAGGCCGGTGGACGAGAGGCATTTCGATGTGAAAGAAATTATTGAGGACAGGCTGGCAGTTATGGTCCCCGAGAGCCATCCGCTGGCCGGCCGCAAAAATGTGGGGATTGAAGAACTGAAAGAAGAAAAATTTATTTTACTGGATTCTACATATCAGCTTTTCACGAATGTTCATCAAATGTGTCGTGATGCCGGATTTGAACCGAACATTATCCACTGCAGTCCGAGTTGGGATTACATCGCCGCACTTGTTTCGCTGGCTCAGGGGATTTCGATTCTGCCAAGGCCGATTACGCCTTATGTGGGGAGAGGTGTGATGGCCGTGCCGCTTCGGGGAGAACTGGCGAAGTGGACGGTAGTTGCCATTACAAAAAAGGGGACAAAGGTTTCTGCCAGTGTAAAAAATTTAATAAAGCATTTGGTTAGATCCTATAAGTAACCAAAAATCGCCGCCGCTTCAGATGCAGACGGCGATTTTTGTATTTTCAGAAATACAAATTTATGCGCTGGACAGATAAAAGGTATGCAATTTTAATATTTCTCTTTTTTCGCTGCAATGGATATACTTTAGTCAAACATTTAACAGATAGGAGGTATATCATGAAAATCTTAGTATGTGTGAAGCAGGTACCGGATACAACCGAAATCAAGATTGACCCGGTAACCAATACCCTCATTCGGGCAGGTGTGCCGAGTATTGTGAATCCGTTTGACGCCTGCGCTTTGGAGGTGGCAGCCCGGATTAAGGATGTTACGCCGGATACGGAGATTACAGTATTGTCTATGGGACCGATGCAGGCCAAGGAAGCTCTGACCGAGTGTCTGGCAGTTGGCGCCGATAAGGCATATCTCTGCAGCGACAGAGTTTTTGGAGGTTCCGATACATTGGCAACCAGCTATATTCTGGCCAGCGCCATTGCAGCTATCGAAGAAAAGGAAGGAAAATTTGATTTAATTTTCAGCGGAAAACAGGCCATTGACGGTGATACAGGGCAGGTTGGACCGGAAATTGCCGCTCATATGGGACTGGCCCAGGTGACTTATGCTTCGGAAGTCAGCGTTCACGGCGATGACATTATTGTTAAACGGGAAAGCGACCAGGGATACGATATTATTTCTGTCCGCAAACCGGCGGTGGTTACAGTGGTTAAGACCGCTTTTGACCCAAGATTCCCAACACTCAAAAATAAAATGGCAGCAAGGAAAAAACCAATTCAGATTATTACCGCACAGGATATTCCAAATCTTGATCTGAGCCGGTGCGGCCTGAAAGGTTCCCCGACAAAGGTAAAGAAAACCTTCACACCGGTGAGAAATAAAACCTGCGTGAAAATTGCCGGAGAAGAGCCGGCTGTATCCGCAGCGAAGGTTGTCGGCATGTTGGCAGACGCAAAAGTGCTGTAAGGAGGTTAAAGTTATGCAGTTTGAAGAATATAAAAATCTTTGGGTGTTTGTAGAAACTGAGGAAAATGCCGCAAAGTCTGTCGGTTATGAACTTTTATCGCCGGGCCGTACTTTGGCTGATAAAATGGGTGGAAAACTCGTGGCTGTAGTCATCGGCGGAAACGTAAAAGACGTGGCGGAAAAAACAATTGATTATGGTGCAGATGAAGTTATTCTTGTTGAAGGCGAGGAATATTTTAACTATTCAACAGATGCTTACAGCTATGCCATGAAAACATTAGTGGAAAAATATAAACCGGCAACCATTTTGATTGGCGCCACAAATAATGGCCGCGATCTGGGACCAAAGATGGCCTGCGATCTGAATACAGGTCTGACAGCGGATTGTACGATGCTGGATTATGATGCAGAAACGGGAAATATGATCTGGACCCGTCCGGCTTTTGGCGGAAATTTAATGGCAATGATTCTCTGTCCGGATAACCGTCCGCAGCTCGGAACAGTTCGCCCGGGTATCTTTAAGAAACCGGAACCGGTGACAGGCAGAATCGGAACAATGATTTGTGAAGATATTCATATTGCGCCGGAAAACATTCGGACAAAATTATTAGAGCGGATTAAAGAGGTTGCAGAAGCTGTAAATCTGGAAGAAGCGGAAATTATCGTGGCCGGCGGCCGCGGCGTTGGCTCTCCGGAAGGATTTGAGATTATACGGAAACTGGCAGATACTTTAAATGCGACAGTGGGCGCTTCCCGCGCCGTAGTAGATGCAGGCTGGATTCCTCATGCCCATCAGGTTGGACAGACAGGAAAAACCGTATCTCCGAAATTATACATCGCCTGCGGTATCTCCGGCGCTATTCAGCATGCGGCCGGAATTACCGGTTCAGATTGTATTGTAGCTATCAATAAAGATGAGGAAGCTCCAATCTTTGATGTGGCTGACTATGGTATTGTTGGGGATTTATTCACAGTGATTCCGGAATTGATTAAAGAGATTCAGAAATTAAACGCATAAAAACAAAAAAATTTATGCCGCGAGTACATAAATCATATGCGATTTTAATATTTCTCTTTAAAGGAAATAAAAGATATAATTAAATTGTGAAAAATAAAACAAGTGAGAAGGAGGATAAACACATGGGTTACAAATTTACAGAGGAACAGTTGGATATTCAGTCAATGGTTCGCGATTTTACAAAAAAAGAGGTAGAACCAAGAGGACGTGAAATGGACCAGAATGGCTGGTGCAAAGAGCTCTATGAAAAGTACATTGAGACAGGCCTTCAGGCTACGCCGATTCCGGAAGAGTACGGCGGAGCAGGTCTCGGCGATGTTGAATGTGCGATCATCACACATGAGCTGGCAAAAGGCGATGCAGGTTTTGCTATGGCTATGGAAATCAGCTGGGTATGTACAGATATGATTTTAAAACACGGCAGCGAAGCTCAGAAACAGAAATATTTATCCGGCGTTGCTGAAGGTAAACTTTTTGCTTTCTGTCTGACCGAGCCGGGCGCTGGTTCCGATGCGGCAGGTCTCCGCACAAGAGCAAAAAAACAGGCAGACGGCAGCTACGTAATTAACGGAAGCAAAGCATGGATTACAAACTCCGGTATCGCAGATTACTACGTTGTTATGGCAGTAACAGATCCTGAAAAGGGCGCTAACGGTATTTCCGCATTTATCGTTGATAAAGGCACACCGGGCCTCATCATTGATGCAGAAGAAGATAAACTTGGTATGAGAAGTTCCGATACACATGGTATGACTTTTGATGATATGAAACTTCCTGCAGATGCCTTGCTCGACAAAGAAGGCATGGGCTTCAAGTTCGCTATGGAAGGTCTTGACGGCGGCCGTGTAAGCTGTACAGCAATTTCTACAGGTATTGCTGAACACGCATTGGATATTGCTAAGAATTATGCTCTGGAAAGAGTTGCATTTGGCAAACCGATTGCAAAACATCAGGCTATCGCATTTAAGATTGCAGACATGGCTATGTACATCGAAGCTATGAAACTTATGCTCTATGATGTAGCTGAAATGAAGGCCAGCGGCGTTCGCTGCTCCGTACAGGCTGCAGAAGCTAAATTATTTGCTGCATCCCACACAACAGCTATCTGTCTGGATGCTATCCAGGTATTAGGCGGAAACGGCTACAGCAAAGAATACAATGTAGAACGTTTGCTTCGTGACAATAAGCTTATGGAAATTGGCGAGGGTACGAATGAAGTTCAGCGTATCGTTATCAGCGGAGCTATTCTCAGAAAATAGTTTCTAAATTTTAAAAGGGAAATGGGATTCATTTTAGAGGGAAAACGGGATTCAAAATAAAATAAGGAATTTTTGAAAGGAGGAAACGAATATGGCTGAAGAAATTAAAAAATTTACAGGCGCTGAATTGAAAGTCGGCATGACAGCCAGTCGTACAAAGACAATTACAAAAGAGGATATCGAATACTTTGGCAAAGTATCCACAGATACAAATCCAATGCACTTCGATGAAGACTATGCGGCAACAACCCAGTTTGGGAAATGTATTGCCCATGGCGTTATCAGTTTGAGCCTTTGCGGCGCTGTTCTCGGAATGCAGCTTCCGGGCCTTGGCACCATCCATATGGGCCAGGAAGTAACTTTCATGAAACCGGTATATCCGGGCGACGTTATTACTGCACATTGTGAAGTTGTTGATATTCAGTATAAGGAAAAGAAAGACTTCTACATTGTAAAAGTAAAACAGGAAGTTACAAATCAGAAAGGTGAAGTTGTAACCGCCGGTGTTGCCACATGTATGCCGCCTAAATAAAAAGGCGTTAATTGCTGCTTGCCCTAAAATTAAATAAAAAGTATTGTAAAACTTATATAAGCCTCCCAACTTATATAATGTAAGCATCTCCGGTACCGGCCGCCCTAATCCGGTATCGGGGATGTTTTTTTTCGGTAAATATGTGTCAAAAGTGTGATAAATACGGTTTTGCGTTGCTTTTTGGGAACTCATGTACTATAATAAGTGGGATATAATGGTTGAATTTAAAAAAATTTATACAGAGGTGAATTATGGGAAATACTAAAAACAAACAGAGAAGAAGAAAGAGAAATCGGCATACCGTTGGTAAAATTCTGGCGATACTGCAGATTATTTTGTCGGTTATTTTTGTTGTCGTACTCTTGATGATTAATATATTGCCGGTGAAATATCTGGCGATTATCTTTGGTATTTTAATGTTTCTGGATGCTTTTGCACTCGGTTCCCAGTTTACGCGAAGCGCCCACATTATAGGCAAAGTGGACTGTGTTTTGATGCTTGTGCTTTTGACCTTTGCCAACGTCTATCTGCTTCGGACAAATGCGACTCTGTTCAGCATTACCAGCAATGATTATAAGGTAGACCGGATTGCCTTTGCCGTGTTGAACAATGATGCGGCCCAGACACTGCAGGATGCGGCAGGGTATGAGTTCGGCGCCCAGTTGATCGGCGGAAGCGATAAGGTGGAACAGGCGATCGTGGAGGCTTCCGAGGAAGTCGGGCAGAGTCTGGCTTATTATAATTATGACGACCCGTATATGATGGTTCAGGATTTGTATGATGGAAATGTTCAGGCAATCATTTACAACACAGCCTACGATTCCTCTCTGACAGAGAAGTTCCCGACCTTTGCCGCGGATGTGCGTGAATTGAGCAATATTGAGATTAAGACAAAAGTAGAAACCGTATCCGGCGATAAGACGGATGTCACAAAAACACCATTTACCGTCTTTATCAGCGGTATCGATACGGAAGGCAGCATTGCAACAACAAGCCGCAGCGACGTCAATATGCTTGTTACGGTAAATCCGAATACAAATCAGGTATTGATGACTTCAATTCCTAGAGATTATTATGTACAATTGCCGGGTATTTCCGGTGATTCCAGAGATAAACTGACCCATGCCGGTCTGTATGGACCTCAGTGTTCTATGGACACTCTGTCCCAGTTGTTTGGCGTTGATGTGGACTACTATGCAAAAGTAAACTTTACCACATTGAGAGATATGGTGAACGCCCTCGGCGGTGTGGATTTGGATTCGGTTTATGAATTTACGACCATCAGCGGAGAATACTTTGTTCAGGGCATGAACTATGGGGTTGACGGCTCCTCTGCGCTGGCTTTTGCCAGAGAACGTTATAATCTTCCAAATGGAGATAATGACCGTGTGATGAATCAGCAGATTGTGATGAAAGCGATTATTAATAAATGTCTGTCACCGGCTATTCTGACCGGCTACATGGGCATTATGGATAGTTTGTCCGACAGCTTTGAAACATCTTTGAGCCAGCAGCAGATTTCCAGTCTGGTGCGTATGCAGTTAAATGACGGCGATGGCTGGAATATACTTTCATCCAGAGTTGTGGGAACAGGAAATGATACAGATTATACCTGCTATTCCTCCGGAGACCAGATTCTTTACGTCATGCTCCCGGATGAGAATAGTGTAAGCACAGCTGCAGACTATATTAATCGAATTAAGAATGGTGAGACACTCACCCAGGAAGAAATTGCCGCAGGCATGATGAATTAATCCTGACTGCGGGGAAAGGGATTGGGCGATGGATTCCTTAAAAAAAGAAAAACAATCCTTAATTAATAAAATCTTTTTAATCATCGTAGACGCATTGAGTGTGGTCCTCTGTTCATTTTTGGGCCTGCTCATGCGTTTTGAAATGGATGTAAGCCATATACCGGGGCCTTATGTCAATGCGGTGGAGCGGATGGTCCCGGCCTTTATTGTGGCAACACTGCTTATTTTCTGGGCTGCAAAGCTTTATCATACACTCTGGCGATTTGCCAATTCCAGAGAGCTTGTCGGAATTGTGGCTGCGGTGGCGGCCTCCACTGTTTTTACGATAATCTACAGTTATTTCACTTACAATGCGGTGCCGCGAAGCTTTTTTGCAATCTATTTTATCTGCCTTCTGGCCTGCGTCTGCATTACGCGATATTCATCGATAATTATAAGAACCCTGGTGGAGAGCCGGAACCATGGGCGGCATGCCCGGAACACCATGATCATCGGCGCCGGAGAGGCCGGCAATATGGTTATGAAAGAGCTGGTTATGAGCAATTATCTGGATGCCCGGATTAAGTGCTTTATTGATGACGACAAACATAAAAAGAATAACTATATCCACGGCGTAAAAGTTGTCGGCGGCAGGGATAAGATTCTGGAATCCGTGGAAAAATATGATATCAATGAGATTATTATTGCCATGCCGAGTATTGGCAAAAAGACGACAAAAGAAATTGTGGATATCTGTAAGGACACGGATTGCGATTTAAAAATTCTGCCGGGCGTTTACCAGTTTGTCACCGGCGACCTGGATTTATCGATGATTCGGAATGTCCAGATTGAAGACCTTCTCGGAAGGGAAACGGTGGATGTGGATGTCCAGTCGATTATGAGTTACGTTTCAAAAAAATGCGTGCTTGTCACCGGCGGCGGCGGTTCCATCGGAAGCGAGCTGTGCCGCCAGATTGCGGCAAATCATCCGCGGCGGCTGATTATTCTGGATATTTATGAAAACAATGCCTATGATATTCAGCAGGAATTAAAACATCAGTACCCATATCTGGATTTAATTGTGCTGATCGGTTCTGTGCGCAATACGAATCGTGTAAATTCAATTTTTGAACAGTATCGCCCGGATATCGTCTATCATGCGGCGGCCCATAAGCACGTGCCGCTGATGGAGGACAGCCCGAATGAGGCGATTAAGAATAATGTGTTCGGTACTTACAAGGTGGCTACGGCGGCCGATAGGTACGGCGCAAAGCGTTTTGTGCTGATTTCCACCGATAAGGCGGTAAATCCGACAAATATTATGGGCGCGAGCAAGCGCATGTGCGAAATGATTGTTCAGTCTTTCAATAAACGCTCGGAGACGGATTTTGTCGCTGTGCGTTTCGGCAATGTGCTGGGCAGCAACGGCAGTGTGATTCCGCTGTTTAAAAAGCAGATAGAGGCCGGCGGCCCGGTGACTGTCACCCACCCGGATGTGGTGCGCTATTTTATGACGATACCGGAGGCAGTGAGCCTTGTTTTGGAAGCGGGGGCTACGGCGAAGGGCGGCGAGATTTTTGTGCTGGATATGGGCGAACCGGTTCGCATCGACGATCTGGCGCGGAACCTGATTCGGCTTTCCGGCTATACCGTTGGCGAAGACATAGAGATTGAATACACGGGCCTCAGGCCGGGAGAGAAGCTGTATGAAGAACTTTTGATGAATGAGGAGGGGCTTCAGCAGACCGCCAATAAGATGATATATGTTGGAAAACCAATCGAATTTGATGAAGATGAATTTCTTCAAAATCTGGAGAAGCTCTATACCTATGCCTATGATGAGACGGATAAGATGAAGGAAATGGTATCTAAAATTGTGCCGACCTATCATATTCGCCCGGAAGATAAGAAGAGGGATGCTTTGAAATCGAGGCGGATGGTGCCGATAGGCGATTCGGAAGTCGGCCAGTATGAGCCTTTTCGCCAGAGAAAAACATTGAAAAGAGATGAGACTTGATGAATATTCCTTTTTCACCGCCGGATATCGGCGAAGAAGAGATTAGAGAAGTCGTAGATACATTAAAGAGCGGATGGATTACCACCGGCCCTAAAACCAAATTATTTGAAAATAAGATTGCGGATTTTTGCCGGACAAGCCGGGCCGTATGCCTGAATTCTGCGACGGCCTGCATGGAGACAACTCTCCGTATTCTTGGTGTGGGCCCGGGGGACGAAGTTATTACCAGCGCATATACCTACACGGCTACAGCCAGCGTCGTATGCCATGTGGGAGCGAAGCTTGTGCTGGTGGATACGGCCGCGGATTCCTTTCAGATGGATTATGACCGGCTGGAAGCGGCGGTAACGGAGCGGACGAAGGTAATCATCCCGGTAGAACTGGGCGGTGTAGTCTGTGATTACGACCGTCTTTTTCAGATTGCAGAAAACAAGAAATCCCTGTTCCATCCGTCAAATGAGATTCAGGAGAAGATTGGGCGGGTCATATTGATGGCCGATGCCGCCCATGGCTTTGGGGCCATGCGCCGGGGAAAAATGTGCGGTGAAATTGCAGATTTTACCTGTTTTTCTTTCCATGCTGTAAAAAATCTCACAACGGCTGAGGGCGGCGCCGTGACATGGAGAGATATTCCGGGCATCGATAATGAAGATTTATATAAAAAATATATGTTAATGTCCCTTCACGGACAGTCCAAGGATGCCCTTGCAAAAACTCAGCTCGGCGCCTGGGAATATGATATCGCAGCGCCCTATTATAAATGTAATATGACTGATATTATGGCGTCGATCGGGCTGGCCCAGTTAAAACGGTATCGGGAGATGCTGGGGCGCCGGCGGGATATTATTGAAATTTATGACAGGGCTTTGGCCGAATTGGCTGTGACCCGTCTGGAACATTTTGATGAAATAAATGCATCCAGCGGCCATCTGTATCTTGTGCGGCTGACCGGAAAGGACAGAGAATTTACAAATCGGTTTATTTCGAAGATGGCGGAGGAAGGCGTGGTGACAAATGTCCATTATAAACCGCTGCCCCTGCTGTCTGCCTATAAAAATATGGGCTTTGATATTAAAGATTACCCAAATGCGTTTCATATGTTTGAAAATGAATTGACATTGCCGCTTCATACCTGTCTGACAGATGAGCAGGCGGCTTACGTGGTGGAAACTTTTAAGAAAGTATGGACAGAGTTATGTTGAGAAAATGGGAAAATTTGCCGAAACGCATGCAGAATGATGCGGTCCGGCCTTATTATGAGCGATTGCAGAAAAAAAAGGCAAGCCTTTTTTTGAAGCGGTGTATGGACATCAGCCTTTCGGTCCTGCTTTTGGTAATACTGGCGCCGTTGTTTGTTGTGTTGGCGGCGGCAGTGCGGCTGGATTCGCCGGGGCCGGCATTGTTCCGGCAGATTCGGGTGACCCAGTATGGAAGGCAGTTTCGGATTTTTAAATTCCGCACAATGGTAAATCATGCGGATAAGCTGGGAAGTCAGGTGACGGCCAGCGGTGATGCCCGGATTACCCGCCTGGGGGCGATTATGCGGAAATATCGGCTGGATGAATTGCCGCAGTTGATAAATATACTGTTGGGCGATATGAGTTTTGTTGGAACACGGCCGGAGGTTGTGAAGTATGTCCGGGAGTATACGGATGAAATGACAGCAACATTGCTTTTGCCGGCGGGAGTGACTTCGGAGGTATCCATCCGGTATAAGGATGAAGAAAAATTACTGGCCGGGGTGGAAAATGTGGACGATGCCTATATTCATTTGGTTTTGCCTGAAAAAATGGAGTACAATCTGGAGAGCCTTCGTGAATATAGTTTTATACATGAAATAAAAATAATGGTGGATACGGTCATTGCCGTATTCCGGTAAAATGAGAGGCGTCAGCAATGATTTTTGGAGTGATTGTGGCCGGCGGTGTCGGCTCCAGAATGGGAGCGGATATGCCGAAACAGTTTCTGAAACTGGCGGACCGGCCGATTATTATGTATACTTTGGGCGCTTTTTTAAAGTGCTCCGAACCGGAACATATTTATATGGGAATTCATCCGGAGTGGGTGGAATATATGGCGGAGCTTGTCCGGGAATATGTCCCCGAGGGGGAACAGCATCGGGTTCATCTCATTCCGGGCGGCGCTGAGCGCAATGAGACAATTATGAATGTGATTCAGCAGATTGAAAAAGATTTTGGAAATGAGGAAACCCATTATATCATTACCCAGGATGGGGTGCGGCCTTTTGTGACACAGCGTTTGATTAAGGAACATGTGTCGGCGGTTGTGCAGTATGATGCGGTGGATACGGCGATTCCGGCGGTGGATACGATTATTTTCTCGGAGGACGGAATATTTATCGATAATATTCCGGAAAGAAAGTATTTATATCAAAGCCAGACTCCCCAGAGCTTCCGGATGGATTTGCTGAAGCAGCTTTATCTGGGATTAACGCCGGGAGAAAAAAGTATTTTAACGGATGCCTGCAAAATATGTACTGTACGGCAGGTCCCGGTACATATCGTGGCCGGCGAGGTTTCAAACATGAAGATTACAACGGCAGCCGACTATAAAATTGCTCAGATTATGGCTGAAAATGGAGAATTGAACACAGAAAATTTGTAAATTCCGTGCGTTTTTACCATTGTCAGGCCTTTTTGTGTCATGTATAATATTTTGGAGAAATTTAGAAGGGATAGAAATATGCAGAGGAAAAGCACATTTGAGGATTTTGAAAAATTGATGGATACGGCAGCCTCTGACTCATCAGAAAATATAGAGCATGCACCGGAAGAGGATTCCTCAGAGATAAAACATGGAAAGCTGGAGTTTGATGCCCGGATTGCCCAGAGGCGTCATAAGCCGCGGATTCCGGCCAATGGCTCGGAACTTTTTGATGAATCGGACAGCGAAGAAGAGGCTTATGAAGAAGTTTATGAACCGCGAAAACCGGTATATTCCCATCGCAATGCAGAGTCATTTGACGAAGCGGAGGCGGAAGAGCGGTATCGTCAGCGGGAAGCAAGACTGCGGAAGAATGCGGAAAAACGCCGGAGGAACCGGCATCTCGGCGGAAAGATTCTGGCAGCCCTTCAATTTGTCTTATCCATTATTTTTATGGGGCTCATTTTAAAACTGGATGTTTTGCCGACAAAATATTTCATTGCTGCCAGTGCCGTTTTAATTGTGTTGGCAGTTATCTGTTTTTTGCTCCAATTTCGAAAACATGCCCATTGGGCCGGTAAGATTATATCCGTTATTGTGATATTGATTATGATTTTCGGCAGTGTCTATGTGGGAAAAACCATGTATACTCTGGGCAGCGTAACAAAGATAAAGACATATCAGACAGATAAAATTGTTATTGCGGTGCTTTCGGATGATCCGGCCCAGTCGCTGGCGGATGCAAAGGATTATAAGTTTGCCATCATGGAAGGCAAGGACCGCGCTAAAGTGGATTTGGCGATTGATCAGATAAACAGTAATCTGGGTTCGGAAATTGATACGGTGGAGTATGCTGCCTATTCTGAGCAGATTGAGGCGCTGTACAGCGGAAAAGTAGACGCCATGATTTACAATAAGAGTCTGGATGAGCTGATTGAGGAAAACAATCCGGGATTTTTGGAAAAAGTACGGATTATTGATAATTTTGATGTTGAAACGGAAGTCTTTATGGAGGATGTCCCTGACCTTCCGATTACGAAAGAGCCGTTTATCGTGTTCCTCAGCGGCATGGATGTTTATGGTGAGCTGGAGCAGACAAGCCGATGTGATGTCAACATTATGGCTTGCGTGAATCCGACGACAAAACAGGTGTTGCTTGTCAGCGTACCGCGGGATGCCTGGGTTGAAATTCCGGGTATTACCAATGGCGAGAGGGATAAGCTGACCCATGCGGGCATGTATGGTATTCAGTATTCGATTGCCTCCATGGAAGAGATTTTTGATGTGGATATCAGTTATTACGTGCAGATTAATTTTACATCGCTGATTATGATGGTAGACGCCCTCGGCGGCATCGATGTGGAATCCGATTATGCCTTCTCCACTTATTATAAACAGTATGATGAGAAGACAGATACATGGCTGTATTATGAGTATGATAAAGGGATGAACCATCTCAATGGTACTTACGCCCTTGCTTTTGCGAGAGAGCGTATGAATGCGGCCGGCGGAGATTACCAACGGGCGAAAAACCAGCAGAAGGTTATCGCAGCCCTTCTTGAAAAAATTAAATCTCCGGCTTTTCTTACCGGCTATACGGGGCTGCTTTCCAGCCTGGAAGGGAAGATGAATACCAACTTTACATCTCAGCAGTTGGCCAGCCTGGTAAAAATGCAGTTAAATGACGGGGCCGATTGGAATATTGTTTCCTGCAGCGTTTATGGTGTTTCTTCCGAGGAATACTGCGCATCCTATGCCGGCTCGCCGCTGGCAGTGGAAGTTTTGGATGACGATTCGATTCTGGCTGTGCAGGAAGTGATTGAAAAACTTATGAAGGGCGAGATTATCTCTGAACCGCGAGTTACGGATCTTCAGGAGGCTTATGAATTGTATAGTGAAACCGCAGAGGAAGATGAGGACTATTATGTGAATCAACATGCGAGTGATGATGAGTACGATGATTTCTACTGGGAGCATGGCGGCTATCTGGATGATGAAGATTATGAAACATATGAGTATTCCGAAGATGAATATTAAAGGACTTCGAGGGCGCAGCTTTGGCTGCGTCCTTTTATAAGCTCTTTTTTTATAAGCTCTTTTTGTTGTAGAAACCTTTGAAACGCGTTATAATAAGAAAAACGCAATGCGTATCAGGAGGAAAACATGGATTCTAGAGAGAGACTCATTCAGATAAAAGAAGCATCGGGAATGAACTGGAAAGAATTTTCTGCCTATTTTCAGATTCCCTATCGGACGGTCCAGGATTGGGAACGAGGCAATCGAAAAATGCCCGAATATTTGCTGCGGTTGATGGAATATAAATTGAGAATTGAAAAAATTATTGAGTGAAATATTTATAGGAATTTTGGCCAACTTTATGTCGAAATATTATACTAAATGTACAAAAATGTAAAAATTGCAAAAACTGTGTCACAAAATGGCCTCTGAAAACGGATATAGATGATGAGAGCCAATCGGGGGACACTGGTAATTTACAAAAGAAAGGAGGGCAGGTGTCGATGGTGGAAAGGAAAAAATCCAGTGGCGGGCTCTCGAAACTGAACAAAAATAATGCTTCGGCTCCAAAAAAGTCGGACAATATCGTTGGCATTTCATCAGAATCTACAGCTCCGGCCGATGAAGATGGGGTGCGGGAAATCATCGACACAGATTCTCCGGAGGAAGATAAGTGTGAGGACGATTTCGACCTGATGCGGGAAAGTTTAGTTGTAAAGGCGGTAGACAGATTCCTGGAGGAAAATGCAGACGAGATTTCCGATGGTGAAGAAAACCCTCGTATTTTTTCACAGGGCTATGAAGCGCGCAAAAAAAAGATGCTGCAAACGGCTTTCGATAGGAATGAGATAGAATCCATGACCAAGCCAAAACGCCGTTTCCGTATTCCTGCTGCAGCGGCTGGC
>URND01000053.1 GCA_900549105.1 uncultured Eubacteriales bacterium | reverse complement strand
TTAAGTCATTAGGAGGTATGTTCTAGCTCCAAATGAAAGGAGGTCAAGGAACTTGAAAAAAATATTAAAAACTAATCGTGGAGAGGGATATATAGACATATGCGTACTGGTATTGTGTGCCATGCTGGTGATTGCATTGGCGGTCAGCGTATTTCCGGTTTTTTTGGCTAAGAATCAGTTAGATACATTTGCTGTGGAATTGTGCCGTGAGGCTGAAATGAGTGGCAGAGTCGGAACTGAGACCACTAGGCGGGAACAGGTATTACGAGAAAGGACCGGACTAAATCCTAAAGTTGAGTGGTCAAAAAAGGGTAATATCCAACTAAATCAGGAGATTACTGTAAAATTGACGTTGCAGCGGGACCTTGGGTTATTTGGGAATTTTGGTTCCTTTCCAATTACCTTAAGGGCTAGTGCTACAGGAAAGAGTGAGGTATATCATAAATGAAGCGCCTGATTTGCTGTTTAAAAGATAGGCGTGGTTCCTCTTTCCCATTTGTGATTGCGGTTACATTGGTATTGATGTTAATAATGTGCGGATTTTTGGAGTTTTATCGGCTAAAGATCATAGCCAATGGCGTAAGGGACGCGGCACAGGAGGCTATCATGATAACTGTAAATGATAATTATGCAAACGTTTATCACGGTGTCAGGGAAGGATACAGTGGAGGATATCAGCCCAATAATGGAGGTTTTAAGTATAGTGTAGATAAAGGAAATGTGCTGTCAAAAATGGATAAAATCCTTGGAACAAAAGTTGAATCCGGGCGGCATGTAAAATATACAGGTGGGGTTCTGGAATATAGCATATCGGATTTAAGTGTTACTGCACGTAATGCGCCGCTTGCACCTGGAACACCGGAAAATGAACAGAGATTTGAAATTGATGCAATCGTAACATTAAAAGTACCGGTCCAGTTTGCGGGAAAACGTCTACCTGAAATGAAAATCAGGCTAAAAGTGCAGGCTGGATATATAGAAGTGTTTTAGAATTCAATAGACAGAATTGGAAAAATGTAGTATGTTTGATGCGACAGAATGTGAACCAGGAAGGAGAACTATATGAATGATAAAGTGAAAAAAGGTATGATTATTGCGGGTTGCGTGGTGTGTTGTGTTATTCTTGCAGTGATGATTGCAAGTAATTTCAGAAAGCCAGCAAAAACAAAGGATAAATTAGCAGAGAGCCAGTCTACAGAAATAGAAGTGAAACCGGAAATCAAAAAGTCCGAATTAGACAAGAAGTCAAAAGAGACTGAAAGTAAAGAAGAGGAATCGAAGAAAGAACCGGAGACTACGGAGGAGCAGAAAGAATCAGAGGAGGAAAAAGAGGGAAATAAGGACAACGGGCAGCCTGTACAGAATATTCAGCCCAGAGTGACTAAACCGGAAGAACCAGATCCAGAAGTATTAAAAAATCCTAATCAGAAACCAGATGGGGAGAGCGTGCAGGGCACGCCGGTTCCGGAAAACCATGATGAAGTAAAACAGCCGGAGACAGACACGGTTCCTGGAGCCGCACCAGAAGGTGAGTCACAGGAAGGAAAAATATATGCCCCAGGCTTTGGATGGATTGATGACATTGGGGAAGGGGAAGGCATTGAAGACAGTAACATTTATGAAAACGGTAATAAAATTGGGATAATGGATTAATTATCAATAGGTTGGTTAAATAGATGCATGACAGAAAGGCTATGAATTGTAGCGCCCTCCTGCTAAGCATAGAGAGAAATCAAAGATATAAATTTTATCGTTCGGCACAGCTATTTATGGCTGTGCTTTTTCATTGGAAAGGAGAACATTTGGGAATTTGAAAAGCAGAATAAGTTGGCTGACAAGGATTGTACTGTTCAGCCTGTGTTTTTTGATCATGTCGGTTCCAGCGTATGCGGCAGGGGAAGGTAATGTGGACGGCGGAGGCGGCAGCATGGGACAAGGTTCTTCGCAAAATTTTTGGTCCCCAGGTGATGAAGGGGTACGTGTATCGGTGATAAGTACAAGTGACCATAAAGTAGTAGGCACGCCTATTGACCTTACCAATAAAAGCCCATCTGATATTAGGCTTCATTTTGGAAAGGTGAGCAAGATGTCTTATACATCAGGTCATGGAATTGGTATATCCGGTTCAAGATACCAGTACATAAGACCAGCACAGAGACTTCCTATAATTATAAGTTCACAAAGTCTGGGACCATCAAGTATTGCGGAAATAAAGCGGTACTTTACGGACGAGCAGACGATACGTGGGATAGCAGGTTATATGGGAATAGATTTTGATATACTTATCAGCGGCGAGTACAGAATTATGATAGAGCCGATTGCGTATGTGACATTGCAGGGAGTAAGAGTTGCTATGACAGCAACGGAAGCGGCTTTATATGATGAGGTTGCAGGCGGGGTGGTATATTCCTGGTTACGTTCAGTTACCTTTCAAAATCTGCCCCTTGCAATGTTTCTCGAAAAATCTGATTTAGGATATCCTGCGTGGAACGGTCCAACTACCGGATTGCGTTCACATCAGGAAATCAAAACTTCGTTGGGACTTGGAATCATACGTTTTAATGGGGAGTTGCCAGAACCATCACCGGAGGTTACGACTTTTGATTATGAATACCGCACTAACACGGAGGTTATCACCAGTATCCGCGTGAGTGGCGGTCAAAGTGATCCGGACCATAAGGTATCTGTGACATTTAAAATACAAGGGAGAAATTATAAGGTGGACAGCGTATATTATCCCGAGGGAGGAAGTCAGCTTGCCTGGGTTCGGTGGACAACACCATCTACAGAGCAGACTATGGAAATTCCAGTAACAGTAAGAGGTGGTGGCCGTACAGACAAAGGGACTATACGGGTTAAGATAGTAAACCTGGACAAGAATCCACCGCCGAATCCAGTTGCAGATGACCGTAATGACAGTTATGCGAGGCCGGCAGTTCCATCAAAGAGTCAGCAAACGTCCGCTGATTGGAGTATTTGGCGACCATACTGGTATTCTTACTGGGTATGGCATAGTGGTGACGATGATGATGATGGATACTGGTGTGATCATGGCTGGTGGAAGTTCAATATTGATAGATATCATGCAAGTTTGAACGCAACAATGCGCGTCCAGCCAGATGATAAATCCCCTACGGCCCATGGCAAAACATTAAAAAGCGGATACGGATTTAACGAATATGTGAACAGTTCTGTGAGCACGAATCAGTCCAGTGCCGTGACTGGAGCCCAAAATGCCGTGACGTATTTTCCGGAGTTTCAATACAAGAAATACTGGCGTTTATTGGAGCGGATGTCGGGTGGGTATCATTCCGAATTTGAGTTCAAAAAAAATCAATACAGTACATTTAAGCGGAGGACACATTTCACTCCGATATGGATGCCAGATGGCAAATATACACCCTATACATGGTTAATAGATGCCTGGACACCAGCAGGAATGTTATCACTAAACCTGACCGATAATCTGACAATCAGCGGTAATTTGTGGACGGACTGGCATATCGCACCACAGAGACTAGATTAAAAAATAAAGTAAAAATAAATAAACAGTTACCAAAGAGGGAGACGCAGAGATCTTCCTCTTTTTGTTATTAGGAAGGAATGAAGTGGCATGTACGATAAAAACAAAACTTTGGATACCCTGAAAAATGAAATCTTCTTGTCAAAAGACAACCTGTATCTAGCGGAGGAAGCGTTAAATTCTGATCAGATACCCTATGAAACGGTAAAGAAGATTATGGAGGTTGGAGGATATAGAAATAAAATAAATGCTTTGCGCAAAGCGTATTTGATGGGTGTAAATTTTGACAACCTTATCGGTCTTGTACATGATTCAGACGGCCCGGAGGAAATCAGGTCAATAGCTGGGGCACTGGAACGGAAACTGGAAATCCAGAAAATTCAGATTGTGGCAGATGGAAAACACGATTACAGACAAATGGATTTAGTGTTTTATGGGTTTTATACTGGCAGAAGCATACAGGAAATGGAACTGGCAACAGATAACCGGTTTGATGAAGAGCAGATTGAAGAAATCCTGTCGGGTTTTCGCTATGGGCTTGCCTATGAACAGGTGGCATTTTATGCGAAAGAAGAATTTGATTGTTACCAGATGCGGACCATAAAAAGGGCGTTTCTGTACGATAATCTGACAGTGGAGGAGGCGGCAATATTTGCTTTACCCAGTAATAACACAAAGAAAATGCGCCAGGAGATTAGAAAGATAGTAGCACAGCGCGGTAAAACAAAGAAATCCAATCTGTAATCGTGAGAAAGGATAAACACATGGAGAAAGAAGCAATGGAAGATATCCTGCGATTGGCAGAGGATGTAAGCAGCCTTGTGATGGACCTTGGACCATTTGGGCTTACGGACGAAGATGAAGTAAAAAAAACACCGCAGGACCGGATACATGAGACATATCAATGGCTGTCCGAACCAAAGGGCTGTAAAGAAGCGTCCGAGTATTTTAAGGAATTGCTTGCAATACTGGATAAGACGGACGCAGAGTATCAAAGAATCGCTGATATATGTGAAAGAATCCATAAGGTCCAGGAAATAAAGCCATGGAAAGAAAAAGTAACTGTTAGAAACAGTCCCAGCTGTCGCAGATGACCAGGGCCTGGATATGTCCATAATATAGGACAGATTAAGGAAACAGAATCCCTTCAAGTAGAGAGGTTTCATAGATTCCTCTGGTAAAAATCTAAATAGAAATGCAAAAAGGAGGGATAAGAAGTTGTGGCCACGTAAAACGATAGTCTCTTCGACGCTTATTGGATTTAGAGACGAAGAGCATTGAACGGATTAAATTAGCAAGTGAAATGTCAAAGAGGTACTATGATGCCCCCATAATCTGTACTTACAGTGGGGGCAAGGATTCTGACGTACTTCTGGATTTGTTTATCCGGTCAGGAGTTGAATTTGAGGCCCACAATTCTCATACAACAGTCGATGCTCCCGATACGGTGTACTATATCAGGGAGAAATTTCGAGGTTTAAAAGAAAAGGGAATCCCATGTATTATCCATATGCCGCCACTGAGCATGTGGCAGTTGATTGTCAAAAAGAAGATGCCGCCCACCAGGATGCAGCGTTACTGTTGTGAAATCCTAAAAGAGAACACAACACCGGACAGACTGGTATCAACAGGTGTGCGCTGGGACGAAAGCACCAAACGGTCCAAAAGGGGACAGTTAGAAGCGGCTGCCCCAAAAGTCGAGAATAGGATTACTCTGATGAACGACAACGATGATAAGCGGCTGGTTATTGAGCGGTGTGCAATCCGTGGCAGGGTAGTGTCCAACCCAATCATTGACTGGACACATAAAGACATCTGGGATTATATCCGTTCCAACCATATGCCTTATAATCCGCTTTATGATATGGGTTATAAAAGAGTTGGCTGTGTAGGGTGCCCGATGGCTGGAAAAAACCGCTACAAAGAGTTTGCTGACTTCCCAAAGTATAAGGCAGCTTATATCCGGGCGTTTGATAAAATGTTAGTGGCAATCCATGCGGCGGGGAAACCTACTAAGTGGAAGAACGGAGAGGACGTGTTCCGGTGGTGGATGGAGGATAAAAATGTAGAGGGACAGTTGTGCCTCGCGGATTTTATGGACATGGGACCAGACTAAAACAATAAATCAACAACAGGAGGTTTACGTTCCAACCGGAACTAATTTATATAAAAAAGTGAATGAAAGCAGTACCGATTGAGTTAAAGGCGGCAAATGAATATGTCGCGCAGAATCATAGGCATCATAGCCCTGTATACCGGGACAAATTCCGTGTCGCATGTACTGAGCATGGCAGAATATGTGGCGTGATACAGTGCGGCAGGCCAGTATCCAGGCATTTAGACGATGGAAAAACGCTGGAAGTAACGCGTTGCTGCACAGACGGTACAGCCAATGCCTGTAGCTTCCTATACGGGCGGGTAGCCCGGATTGCAAAAGAGATGGGATATGAGCGGATTATCACTTATATCCTTATCTCTGAATCCGGTGCTTCCTTAAAAGCGGCAGGGTGGGAATGTGAGAAAGAGATTGCAGGGGGCGGCTCCTGGGATACACCTGCCAGGCGCAGACATACAACAGCACCGCAATGTAAAAAGCAAAGATGGATGAAAAATTTGTGTAAAGAAGGTGATGAGAGTCGAGAATCGGAATTATAGATGCTGATTTATTGGATAAGAACAGGCACCGCATGCCGAATCTGGCATGCATGAAGATCAGCGGATTCCATAAGCAGATGGGGGATCAGATACATTTGCTGACGGAGTATTCAGGCTTCAATGAGTTTGATAAGGTATATCTGTCAAAGGTCTTTACGGCTACGAGGTATCCGCCGGAAGTCTTAAAGATGGAGAATGTAGAATATGGAGGTACTGGGTTTTATTTAGACCAGGCTCCCGAGCTGCCCTACGAAATAGAGCATGCCATGCCGGATTACAGTCTGTATGCGGATTGGCTTAAAGGTAAGGGAGAAGAAGGAAAAAAGAGTAAGAAGTATAAGTATTATCGGGATTATTCTATTGGGTTTTTAACAAGGGGCTGCTTTAGGCAATGCCCTTTTTGTGTGAACAAAAATAAAACGGTATCCGTTCCTGCAAGCCCAGTGTACGAATTTTACAATCCACAGAAAAAGAAGATCTGTCTGCTGGATGATAATTTTCTGGCATGTGGGGAGTGGAGTGCATTATTGGGACAACTACGGGAAACCGGCCGTCCGGTCCAGTTCCGGCAAGGACTGGATATCAGGCTGATTACCAGGCAAAAATCCAGGGAACTGGCATCTTGTAGATTGGATGGCGACTTATTATTTGCCTTTGACAATATCAAGGATAAAGAAACAGTCATAGAAAAGATGAAGATCATAAACCCAATATTCCAGGAATCAAAAAGGATCAAGTTCTATGTATTAACTGGGTTTGATGCAGATGGAAGATATGACTGGACTTTCTGGAAACAGGATATCTTACAGGCATTTGAGCGTATCCGGATTCTAATGGGGGTGCGTGCGTATCCATATATCATGCGGTATGAGAAATATCAGGAATCACCTTACCGGGGAATGTATGTAAACCTGTCCAGGTGGTGTAACCAGCCCCAGATGTATAAGCAGATGAGCTTCCGTGAATTTTGCCACTTGTCAAAAGAAGGGAGCGCCTGCAGAACGTATCTGGAGGAGTATGAAAGAGACTTTCCGGAAATCAGCAGTTATTTTGACATGAAATTTTAAACTCTGATTCAGGAGGTGGTGCTATGAAGTTTACAGATGAAGAATTAGAGATAGCCAGAAGCGTGGACCTGGTGTCTATTGCTGAAAGGCAGGGCTTCACGGTGAAGCGGGTAGGCAGTTACTATACATTGAAAGAACATGATTCTATAAGGATTAAAAATCGTAGGAGCTGGCTGCGTTTTTCCGTACCCGAGGGCCAGGACGGTCACAACGGGGATAACATTGAGTTTCTGAGACAATTTTGCTATATGGATTTTCGTGAGGCGGTTATCTATTTGTTGAACGAGGCCGGTTATCGGTATGAGGATAAATCATTTAAAGATGATACAAGCAGGAAAAACCACGAGAGAAGAAAGGAAGAGCAAAATAAAGAACAAGAAGGGAAAGGGGAGTTTGTGCTTCCCGAACCAAACGACAATTATCGGAGGTTATATGCCTATCTGTTAAAAACGCGCTGCCTGAGCAAAGAAGTAGTTGACTGGTTCGTTAAAAAAAAGCTGATTTATGAAACACGCAGATATCATAACGTGGTTTTTATTGGCAGGGATTCCTTTGGTACAGCACGGTTTGCCAGTATGAGGGGAACGGTGGATAATTATGGAAACCCGTTTAAAGGGGACGTGGAGAACAACGATAAAACCTATGGTTTCAATGTAAGAAACAAGAAAAATAAAGAAGTCAAGGTATTTGAGGCAGCCATTGACCTGATGTCTTATATGGATTATAAGCGTGATGGGCAGTCAAACAAGTTGGCATTAGGGTCAACCTGGGACGGGGCATTGGACCGGTTCCTGCTAGAAAATCCACAGATTAAACGAATAAGCCTGTATCTTGATAATGATAAGGCAGGCCGGAAAGCAGCGGCACTTATACGCAAGAAATATATAGAGATGGGATATCACGTTAAAGTCCGGTTCCCGCCATATGGGAAAGATTGGAATGAATTTCTTGTTGCAGAAAGAAAAAAGGCAGTGATTCAATATTTGAACAGGAATAGCAATCTGGACCGGAAACAGGCAATCGGATAATTTCATAAAAGCAAGGAGATAGTATGGATTATTTTAATTTCAAAGAAGAGTTTCTCTATCAGTTCATTGACCTGATGGAGAAAAGCAAAACGTTAGGAGCGTTGAACTTGGTTATGGAAGGACTACCAGGTGAATCAATCACAATGACTTTCAAGGATAGGTACTGCCCTATGGTCAGCATAGAGGAACTGTTTTTGAGAAGCCAGTATGAAATGCTGCCAGTCAGGATATTGGCTTCGGAGACACTGCAGGAATTTCAGACGGCGGAAACCGGAGGTATCCGATTGAAGATGGATACGGTCAAGAATCCATTGTTTGTAGAGTTCCATGCAGTGAATGCAAACAAATACCAGATGAGGCTGGAAGAATTGGAGCTGCCGTATACCAGACTGGGAGATATGTGTATCTTTTATCGGTTCCGTGTGAAAGAGGAAAGTGAAAAACTTGTATACACCATGCCCGTAGATGAAGAGGACTTACAGCGGTGGGGAATGCATGTAGATCAACTGCATGCGTGCGTGTCAGACAATGCTTTCTCCCAGTATAGTGTGCAGATTGAACCGGTTGCAGCCGTTATACGGGAAGGCTTGGAGGCAGGCTTTACGCTTGGGAGAGGAAAGATTACAAATGAACGCGCAAGTGCCTGGCGGCTGACAGGTCCGGGAGGCGCGGCAGGCATGCTTTATAGGAATATTCTGGATGAATTTGCAGAAATGGTCAACACGGATCTGTACCTGCTTCCAGTAACAGCAGAGGAAACCGCTATATATGCCGCCGACCAGTATACACCTGCTGACCTTCAGATGCGTCTCGAAAGAAAAAAATCCTTAAAGGGATTTGTAAGCCATCCGTTGTCAGAGTCGGTTTTGTATTATAGTCTCAAGAGTAAAACCCTGACGGTGCACCAGTCTTCATTGGTGAAAAAAACCCTGGTCTAAGAGTCGGTACGGGAGTCTACAGATGCAGGAAATGGTAAATAGACGAAGAGGAGAACCAAAATGCGCGAATATGATGAAAACCATGCATATGAGGAAGTCCGGGAGGATTTCATTAAAGAATATAAGGCACAGCTAGAACGCAGAGGAAATGGGGAGAAGTTGGAAATAGTGGCGGAAGGTACTCCTTTTGAATCCTTTACATACAAAGGGAATGGACCTTTATTATGTACCAGTATCTCTATGGAACTGGTGTACAGAAATTGCTATATTTTTGCCATTCGAGAGATTGATGAGGCCGTATCTACTATCTTGGAGATTCAGGATGAGGCAGAATGGATATCCCCGGAGCGGCTGGAACAACTGGAACATGTAATAGTGTTTCCGGTAAATCTATCACATTGCAGGGATAAGCTGGAAGAAAATGATATTGCATATTTTCCCTTCGAAGATATGGCGATCACTTATCAATTCTGCATTGAGGACAATGAGAGGTCGTATCGCAGGGATGTTACAAGGGAATGGCTGAATAGGCAGGGGATAAATGCAAAGGAACTCTTTGAAAAAGTAAGGTATAAAGACCTGGAGCAAATTTGGGGCGAAATTAAAACCATAGAGCAGGTGGGAAAAAAATCAGAGGATTCACAGCAGGCTGCTTTGTATGGCGTCAATGGCTTTGGTGCTGCCCTTTATCCAAAAGTGATGGAGCAGGTAGTAAAAAAAATGGGCAGTGAAGTGCTGATTGTACCTGAAGAAACCTATACGGCTTATATTCAGACACCGGATATTATGAGTGCTGCAAAACTGCAAGAAGAATTACAGGAGGACAATCGTGTGAAACTGGTGACTGGCGATAGGCACCTTGTACTTTCTGGGAAGATATTTAAGTACGATACCGGCAGGAAAAACCTGGTCCCGGCAATGGAACATACCATTGAAAAGCATAGAGTGAAATGAAAACCGCTTTAATCGGGAGAAGCGCAGACGGCCAGAAGGGAAGGAGATAGATGTATTATTATAGTGAGAACGAAGCATATGACGAATTACGAGAGGATTTTATTGATGAATTTCAAGACCAGCTACAAGAAAGAGACAGAGGGGAGGAACTGAAGCTGATAGCTGAAGGCACGCCATTTGAAGCCATTATGCTGAAAGGTGGAGGGGAGTTAGTTTGCCCCAGTATTCCGATGGAATTGGTGTATCTTAACTGCTATGTTGCTGAGAACAACGAGTTAGACGAGGCGGTCACGCAGATTCTGGGTATATTTGATGGGGATGAGTGGATACCGCGCGAACAATTTGAGCAGATAGAGCATGTACTTATATATCCTATGAATTTGGCAGAATATGAGGATAAACTGGTGGAGGGAAACATTGCATATATGCCATATCAGGATATGGCGGTCACTTTCCAATTCTGTATTGAAAGAGGGGAGAGATCGTACTGCGGAGATGTTACAAAAGAGCATTTGGAAAAATGGGGAATCGGTGTGGAGGAACTTTTTGAGAAAGTCAGATACAAGGATGCAAATGAAATAGGAGTGGGTATCGTAAATATGTACGATTCACTTACAAACAGATATGAAAATGATAAAACAATCCTTTTTAGGCCGGCGGATGGTGTGCCATTGGAACTGAAGCAAGTCTACAATGTCTATGGTGTGAATGGCTTTGGTGCAATCTTCTATCCGAAAGTTATGGAACTGGTGTATGATAAATTAGGGGACGAGATGCTGATTGTTCCCAATGATGCCTTTGGTGCTTATGTCCATGCGCAAAGTGTTGGGAATCTGTCAGACTTATATGAGAGCCTGACCAGTGAGAATATAATGAAAGAAGAAACAGGGGAAATACGCCATAAACTATCTGAGCGGGTTTTTAAATACGATCTGGAAAGCAGAAACCTGATTCATGCAGTTCCTCCGAAAATTGAGAAACAAAAATTGAGATAGGTAGGTGGGTTAGTGGATTGATGAACTTAATAAACTATGACCAATTTAAGGTTGCTTATCTACAAAAAATAGCAGAACTTTTAGACCAGCATGGTTATTCCATCAGACCGGTCGTGATAGGGGAAGGGTTATCGCTGGAAAAGGCAACCCTGGATTTAGGCGATAAAATCTGTCATTGCATAGACCTTCAGGAAATTTATTCGGATTATTGCAAAAATGCTAGACCAATGTTTTCTATTGTGAAGGATACATTGGATTGTTTCCGGGAGTTTGGTACAGTACAAAGAGAACAGGTGGAATGCATAGAAAGTGTTTTAGCCTGTGTAACAAACTTTGAGAAAAGCAAAGAAATCCTGCGGGGTAAGGGTATACCATATTTGGCAGTAGGTGACATGGCAGTATATTTCAGGTTTGATTATGAGCTGCCTTTCGGCGGTACAATGGAAAGTATTGTAACAAAAGACCATCTCCTAAAATGGAAGTTTTCAGCCGAAGAATTATTCAATATTGTTAGGCAATGCGAGGCACAGAAAATCGGTGCCTGTGCTTATGACTGGGTGGAAAGCCTTCAACCATATGATTTTGGCCATATACCTGTGATTGCAAGAGCAGAAGATATCTACAATGCGCCATATGAGCTGTATGGATTGAACGGTGCCGGGGCGATACTTTACCCCGAAGTGCTGCGTCAATTTGAAGAGGCTTTTCATGAGCGGGTCATAATCGTACCGTATTCAGAACGAAAAGCGGCCATATTACCGGAAAGCCGTATACAGGATATGTGGGTACAAAGAAAAATCCGGGAGTATACGGAGGATACGGACGCGCGGTTATTTTTGTCCAGGCAGGTTTATTCGTATACAGAGGGGAAGTTTTACAGGCTCAAGGGTGGTATAGAACAATTACAGGCTGTCATTGATCAGAAATTGGAGACAACTATGAATCATGAGAAAACACTGGTCGGTAAAAAGCAAAGCAGATAAAATCTCAAGGAGGACAGACAAAGATGGAATATGAAGAATTCATCCAGTTTTTTACCCATGAAGTCAACTATAATTTAAAAATGCTGGGTGTTCCATGGCGGGCTAAGTATGAGAACACAGGCGGCAGAGAAGAAGTTTTGGTGGTAATCCATGGTGGAGGGCATGATTTTCCTCCGATTAAAGTTCACGATTATTACCAGGAGTTTTTGCAGGGGATGCCCTGGGGAGTCGCTGCACGGAAAGCAACACAGGATTTCTTTGATGATGAGAGCACAAAATGTGCACTGATGGATATGGGGCTTTTTCATGCAGATATGGTAATTCCCACTTTTATGAACACAGAGGAAAATGAGGAACTATTGAAAACCGTTCCATATTCAAGGTTTGAAGATTTAGCAGTTATACTTCAAATTGCATATCAGTCCCTGGGCGGTATCAATCTCAACCTTGTGGTAACAGACGATATCTTACAGGGATGGGGGCTGAGGTATGATGAACTTTATCAAATGGCCCTGGATAATCCGAGGAATGTTGAGTCTGTACAGATGATAGAGTTGCACAAGATGATAGATATTATATCACCCGATGAAACAGTAGAGGATTTACCTCCCTTCTATGTGGTAACGAATACTGGTCAACATTTAGGCGCTGCAGGTATTCTTTACAAAACCAGAATGTATGAACTTGCAGAAACTATGGGGGATGATATCTTATTGGTTCCTATGAGCGTTGACCATTTTTTGGCAATGCCGCTTTTAGACCAAAAGGGCATAGATTATATATCTAATGCACTACACAGTAGTAAAGAGGTAATCACTGGAAGTATAAAGCCCCTGTCTGGGAATCTATACCACTATAATTGTGAAACCGCACAGTTTCGTATGATTACTCCCAGCCAGTTAAAAGAAACGAAAAAACGAGGCAGATAGGGGGAGGGTTTGAGAAACGATAGATATTCAATCATAGAGAAAAGGGAATTTTATGAAACCTTTGTATATGAATTAAACAATAATTTACAAAAGATGGGATTAGGGTGGAAGGTGGTGCTGCCTGACCATATTTCGGATGGCTGTGTGATCAGTTTACAGGGCAGCCCAGAGAAAGGCTCAGAAATATTTCCTTTTGTAGCATATAACCGTCATACACAGTTGGGAGAACCCCTGTGGCTGGTAGTCAGGAATTCGCTAGAGTTTTTATTGCGGGATGACCGGATCACCAAAGCCGCATTTAAAGAGATGGGGGTGTTATCGCCAAATCTAGTAGTTCCGACATTGATGAACGCGAAAAGAAATCAAGAGGTATTGGACAATTTCCCACATAAGCTATATGGAGACGGGGACCTTGCCATTGTATTGAGGATTATTTATCATTCAACAGATTGTTTGCTTGAAGATATGCACCTTAATTTAAGAGTGACAAGTGAAATGCTGAATGAGTTTGGAATGGATTTTGATACCCTTTATCAGTGGTCGCTTGATAATCCGGAAAATCAAAGGGCTGTTTCCGTGGAACCGTTTGGGACAGAACCGGAAAAGAAGGATATCTACATTATGACAACAGAGAGCTTTTACTGGGGTGCTTCTGCTTTTTTATACAAAGAAAAAGTACACGAGCTGTCAGATAAACTGGGTGGCGATATGATACTATTTCCTACAAGTATCAATCAATGCGTGGCATTATCAAATAAAAACAGGGACGGAAGAAAATGGATTCAGGAAACCCTCTACGACTCTAAACAAAATGGTTTTCAGCAGAGGGAAAAAGATTTATCCGATTATATTTATGTTTATAGCCGGAAAACAGATGAGATCCGTAAAACAAGTCAAAGGATGCGGCAGAAGCCAAAAGTGAATAAAAACCATAGCAGGTGACTTTTCAGAGCGATTCAGAAAAGAACCTGCTTTTTTCATTTAATCATAAAGGAGATAAGAATATGAACCTCAAATTATATAAACAGTTTTCAGATGCTTACCAGCAATGTATTCGTTCCGCTTTTGAGGATTCCGCAATTCGCGGGGAAGTTAGAACGGTGGCTAGGGGTCTCCCGACCGAGGGAATCACAATTTTATTTGAGCAGGAGGGGCGGTACTGCCCCGTCATTCCGGTAAGGGAGGCTTTTTTGAGAGCGGAGATGTTTGACACCTGGGAAGAGGAATTGGCAGACCGGGCGATGGAAGTGTTCTCTGATGCGGAAGCGGAAGATCTGCGTATTGCAGTAGGCCAGTTGGAACAGCCGGAATATGTGGCAGTATATGCCGCAAACCATAGAAGTGACCTGGAAGCCCTGAAAAAGAATGATATGCCTTACCAGGTTATGGGGGACATGGTGCTCTACTATATGTTTCACGCACCGCTGGGAGACGGGCGTTATTATCAGGCAGAAGTAACCAATAAACATCTGGCATCCTGGAAAATGAGAAAAAGTGATTTTCATAATTTTGTACTGGAACATTCGCTGGTATCCATGGAGAGCAAAATCTATCCGTTGTGTGAGAAGATTGAAAATGTGCTGGAAGGTATTTCGTGCTGTCTGAACAATGGAGAGGCAGAGGATAGCCTTGGTTATGTGGTCACGGGACCTGGAGGAGCGGCAAGTGTATTATACTGGGATACCTTACAGGAACTTAGCCGCCTGATGCCGGATAGCTTTTATATTTTGCCATATTCAGAGAGGGAGGCTTATATCCTGCCTGATACTATGGGAGCACTGGCACCAGCATTTTCCATTGAAGATGTCCACAAGAATGGGAACCGTCAGGTTCGACACAGCTTGGCTGGGTATGCCATATCAAGTCATGGTTTCCACTATTCACCATCGGAGAACAAGAACAAATTGCTGACCATACGCGAATGGTTGAAGGGTGTAAATGAATGACATATGAAGAATATAAACAGGGACTGATTACAGAACTTGGGCGTCACATTGATGAAGAGCATCAGAGATTGATAGTAATAGCAGAAGGTACGGACAATGAGGAAATAGCCCTTGAACTTATGCAGCCGCCTGTGTGTAGCCAGTCATTGTCAATCCATAGCTTATATAGACAGTGGAAAGAAGGCGAATTAACGGCCCAGGTAAGCAGTATCTGCGATTATTTTGAAAAAAAGCGTGCTATTGAAACGATTGAGCAGTTAGAAAATGTTACGATTTGGGCGGCTAATTTTGAAAAGGCAGCCGAAAAGCTGGAAGGGAATGATATACCATATCTGCCTGTTGGGGATATGGCTGTATATTTTCAGTTCTTTGATGAAGTCTATGACGAGGATGAACAGTGGCCTCTGGATTATAAAAGACCTGTCCAAAATGAACATTTAAAGCAGTGGGGACTTACGGTACAGGAATTATTTGATAAAGTCAAATATTTCGATATGAATGAACGCTTTCAGACGGTTTTGGATACGAGCAGAGCTGTTCTGGCTCATACATTAGGGGCATTAAGCGGGGCGCTTCCAGACACAAAAGACTATTACGGGGTGTACAGCGAGAATGGGATTGCAATCATGTTCTATCCCGAGGGTTTGAGTGAAATCTCAAGGCGTTTGGATGATGACCTGTATGTTATGCCGTTATCAAATGATAAAATCCTTGTCTGTCCAATATCAGGACACAGTTTGGAAACTTTGCAGGAAATAGTAAAAAAGAGCAATGAGATGGATAAAAGAGCAGAAGTGTTCCCTGTCCAGGTCTCTAATATGGTGTTCCAGTTTGATGCCGAAAGCCTTGCAATCCAACCGGCGGCACAGATAGAGAAAAAAACGAGACATAAGGCAAGATAAGATGAAGGCAAATCTTTGAAAGGGGGTGGTTAAGCCCAATCCAATAAAAATTCAGCAGTCATAGAAATTTAATTTGTACCAGTAGCTCGTAACTTATTCGGAAACTGATTACATTCAAACATTTGAAAGGAGGTAAGAGGTAATCCCGGGTAAAATGTGTAGCTACACCCTCTAAGAAGGGAATTGGATTATAAATTAATAAATTTTTGTGAGTTTGACAAATATGCAGTAAAAAGTTATTGCGCCATACATGGGGTTGACGAGAGTGCCAACCTTGGGGATATTACGAAAGTTGATGAGAAAAAGCTACCTTATTTCAACTTTATCTGCGGTGGAAGCCCGTGTCAGGATTTCTCCCTAAGTGGGAAGCTGGCCGGTTCCGTCTGGAGGTGCAGAGATTGCGGGCATGAGGTAAACCCGCTGCAGGTACATTGGAGCAAACGGGATTTTTGTGAAAAATGCGGCTCAAAGAATCTGGATAAAACAAGGTCCTCTCTCCTTGTAGAGTGGCTTCGGGTTATCCGGGAAGTAAAGCCGATGTTTGGAATTTATGAGAATGTAAAAAATATTGTTCAGGCAAGGTTTCTAAACAGCACATTCCGTCTATTTGAGCAGGAATTGCAGGAATATGGATACAACACCTATTGGAAGATATTGAACGCGAAAAATTATGGGATTCCGCAAAACCGGGAACGGGTATACCTCGTCCTGATTAAAAAGGAATGTGATAATGGAAAATTCGTATTCCCAGAGCCAATGGAAAACGGGAGGCGGCTGATGGATATCCTTGAAGATGAGGTAGATGAGAAATATTATCTGTCAGATGATAAAGTGCAGAAACTGATTACAGACATGAAGGAGCGGAAAGCGCTTCTGTATATGCCTGGGGAAGAGGAACTGAAACAGTGGGAAAATAAACTGTATAAAGTTGGACAGGTTCAGGGGTATCTTGGCGATCCCCAGACTGGCAGGGTATACTCTGCAATCGGTTCCAGCCCTACTTTGCTGGCAAGCGGTGCCGGAAGAAATAAAATAGCCGTGGTCGGAAGTATTGGAAATTCCCAACAGAGTGTTATACTATCAGGGATGGGAACTGCCAATACCCAGCTTGCGAGCCACGACCAGACAAAGATTTTGCAAGTGGGGGCAATCCGTGGAAGATATAATGAAGAGGGAAGAGTCGAACAGCACCTGGAACTAAAGGATAAGCCTTGGTGCAGCTATGCGATTACCTCCGTACAGAAGGATAACATCATTCTGGTGCGGCAGGACACCGTAAAAGGCTACGAGGAATGTATGGCAGAGGGAGTTGTAAATATCGCCTATCCGAATGCTGCCGGAAAACGGGGCCGGGTACAGGGACATGGGACCATCTGCCCGACAATCACTGCGCAGGGAAATTCCCTGTGCAGGCTGGAATCAATCCTTCGTATCAGGCGGCTTACACCATTAGAGTGCTTCAGGCTGATGGGTTTTGATGATGAAGATTACCAGAAGGTCCTGGAAGCGGGCATCAGTAACAGCCAGGCATATAAGCAGGCAGGAAATTCGATTGTAGTGAATGTCTTAACCAGTATTTTTGAAGCTTTATATAGCGCTATGCCTTACCTGTTTGAAGATGTAAAGATAGGAAGCTTTTTTTCCGGGATAGGTGCCTTCGAGAAAGCACTGGAACGATTTTATGGGAACCGTCAATGACAGAGATATAAAATCTTAATATAAAGAACATCAATGCAGAATGGATTGGGAAAAACAGAACTATTTTAAACAGCAGGTCAAGGGATGCTATCAAATGCGGCAACCTAGTATCAAAAACAAAAGTGGAATTCTGCTATCAGGTTTAATTGACTGATAGCAGATAACCTTGGAATGTGATATCACAAAGCCTTTGATGATATCATACTCCATACTGCCTGCTATCAGATATATGAAGCTGATAGCAGGCAGTATGTGATTTGAGGGGAAACTGCTGTCAGTTTCCCTTTTCTGCTATCAGATTTTCGCGTAATATCCGCGGAATTGATAGCAAAAAATTGTGAATGATATCAGCTTTTTGAGGCTGATATGGGGGTATTAGGGGATCTCCCCTAACAAGATGGATTTTGTACGGCAAAATCCGTATCTTGCAGAGGACTGGCAAAGCCAGTCCGGACCGGCCCCTTAGATTTTCAGAAGTAAAGAGGGCAAAAAGAAAAGGGAAGGAGCTGGAACTGTAATAGAACCTATTGTGAAAGAGCAGATATTGGTGGTCAGGGATACTGGTGAAACCAATATGTTTGACGTGACTGCAGTTACGAAAATTGCACTAAAAATGGGATTTCTCGAACTGGCGGAATATTTGCAGAACCATAAAAGCGAATATTGCCATTTTATTATATGGGGGAAAACTTCCGAACAAGAGCATCAGAAAAAGGAGGACATTCCCAAACAGGACAGACAGAAAAATAGATAATACAGAATGTAAAGGAGACAGAGTATTGAGGTATGAACCAGAGGAATTTGAACGATTAAAAGATTACGTGGACGAATTCATGAAGAGAGGACCATTGGGAGACATTTTTACCCCATTTTTCTATAAGCCGTATCCTTACAACCAAACCGAAAATGTTCTGGATA
>URND01000052.1 GCA_900549105.1 uncultured Eubacteriales bacterium | reverse complement strand
TAGTTCCGGGGAAGTCGGCGATATTTCACAGAATGCAGAAGTTCGCAGCGCCTTTGAATCCGGCTTCGGGCAGCACGAATACGCCGTATCCTTTACCCAGCGCTCCCTGGCCTGTGCACAGCGTCTCTCCGACGGATCTGTTATCCGCCTCTCCAGCCTGCAGTATCCCGCCTGGATCTTAGCACTGAGCATGCTGCAGCCGCTGATCATTATTATTGCCGTAATCTTTGTACTTTCCCTATGTTTGGCCTTTGCACTTTCCAAAAAAATCATGCGCCCGATTTTGGACATTGATCCGGAAAATCCCCATCTGGGAGAAGAATACCAGGAACTTTCGCCGCTGCTGCATCGCATCAGCCGCCAGAATCAGCTCATTCAGCGGCAGATGACCGATTTAAAGAGAAAGCAGGAGGAGTTCCGTGCCATTACCGAAAATATGGCCGAGGGCTTTATCGTGGCCGGAAAATCCGGGGAAATTTTGCTTTACAATTCCAGTGCCCTGCTGATGCTCGGGCTCGGCGGCGCGGCACCCGACAACAGCATCTTTACCTTGAGCCAAAATACCGTATTCAACCGCGCCGTACAGGAAGCAATGCAGGGCCGGCACTGTCAGGAGGAATTTGAAGAAAACAACCGTGTATACCAGCTTTTTGCCAATCCGGTAACCGTAGATAAGACGCTTTCAGGCGCAGTGATTATGCTGCTGGACATCACCGAGCGCGAACAGCGCGAAGCCATGCGCAGGGAATTTACCTCTAACGTATCCCACGAACTTAAAACACCGCTGACTTCTATTTACGGTATTTCCGAGATTCTGGCCAACGGCCTAGTTCGCAATGAGGACATTCCCCGCTTTGCTAAAAGTATTTATGATGAAACCGGCCGCCTGATTACCCTTGTAAACGATATTATCAAGCTCTCGCAAATGGACGAAAATTCCATTTCAGCACAGAAAGAGCCGCTTGACCTGCTTGCCGTAGCCCAGCAGGTAACGATGCGTCTGCAGAATATTGCGGAGGAAAAGCACATCGCACTCTCCTGTGAAGGAACTTCCTCCGTTATCTTGGGCATTCCGGGAATTATTGAAGAAATGATCTATAATCTGGCCGATAACGGCATCAAATACAACACAGAAAACGGTTGGGTTAAAATAATCGTAGGCCAAAGAGATTGCCGCCCCTATCTCACCGTCAGCGACAGCGGCATCGGAATCTCCCCCCAGCATATCGACCGGATTTTTGAACGCTTTTACCGGGTGGATAAAAGCCATTCCAGAGAAACCGGAGGCACCGGCCTGGGCCTGGCTATCGTAAAACACGGCGCCAACCTTCATCAGGCGCTGGTGACCGTGGACAGCAAGCTTGGTGAAGGAACCTGTATCATGGTGGAATTTCCGTAGGGATGGCAGAATCCTGATAGAGATGGCGGAATCCCATAGGTGGTGGAATCCTATGGGGCCGCCTGTTTTTTGATTAAAGCCATGAAGGTGTCATATAATGTAAAAATATAAAAAATATTCATGTAATTTAATGCAAAATTCAATGAAAATACCGTTAATTTTAACGCGAATATCCTGTATAGTATAAGTACATCTTCGCTGGAGGGGTGCTTATGTATAGAAAAGTAATGAGTTATTTTGAAACCTGGAAGGAAAGCGAGCATCGGAAACCTTTGATTCTGCAGGGGGCAAGACACGTAGGAAAAACCTATTCTGTTTTGGAATTTGGGCGGAACTTTTATGAGAATGTGGCTTATTTTAATTTTGAGACCAATCCCAAATTAAGTGAAACCTTTGAGGAAAATATTAGTCCTGAATATTTGATTCCGATTCTTTCCCATATTGCGGGGCAGACGATTGTCAGAGAAAAAACATTAATTGTATTTGATGAGATACAGTTATGTGAAAGGGCATTGACTTCACTGAAATATTTTTGTGAAGATGCGCCGGATTATCATATTATTGTGGCAGGGAGTTTACTCGGCGTTGCAGTAAATAGAGCTAAATTTTCTTTCCCGGTTGGAAAGGTTGATATGAAAACACTTTATCCTATGGATGTAGAGGAATTTATGCTTGCTTTGGGCGAGGAAAAGCTGGTGGGGCAGATTAAGAAATGTTTTCAGGAAAATATGCCGTTGCCTTCTGCGTTGCATGATTTGGCGATGAAACTATATCGCCAGTATCTTGTTGTGGGGGGATGCCGGAGTGTGTTATGCAGTTCGCAGAAACAAAAGATTATATACTTGTTCGCTATACTCAGGATACGATTCTTGCAAGTTATCTGAATGATATGAGTAAATATAATAATCTGAATGAAATTAAGAAAACGCGATTGGCATATGATAACATTACTGTGCAGCTCTCGAAAAAGAATACCCGTTTCCAATATAAACTCATTAAGAAAGGCGGAAGAGCTTCCGAGTTTGAAAATGCTATTGAATGGCTTTGCCTTTCGGGTATTGTATCCCAGGTTTATAAGGTTGAACAGGTAAAAAAACCTTTGGAAAATTATCGTGATATTGATGCATTTAAAATATATGTCTCTGATGCAGGACTTCTTTGCGCAAAAAAAGATTTAATTGCAAATGATATCCTTTATATGGTGGACGAATTGAACGATTTTAAAGGCGGTATGGCTGAAAATTATGTAAATATACAGCTTACAATTAATGGGTACAAAACATATTATTGGAAGTCTGAGCGTGGAGCTGAAATAGATTTCATCATCCAACGTGATGGCCAGCTTATTCCGATTGAAGTGAAGTCGGCAGATAATAC
Organism: uncultured Eubacteriales bacterium; assembly: GCA_900549105.1. Taxonomy (GTDB): domain Bacteria; phylum Bacillota; class Clostridia; order Lachnospirales; family Lachnospiraceae; genus Frisingicoccus. The sequence continues at coordinate 16,086 of URND01000052.1, read as the reverse complement.
CAGGGCAAAAAGCTTGAGAGTGTATATGCAGACTTATAAACCATCCTACGCCATTAAACTTTCAGCAAAAAATTTTGGCTTCGAGGATGGAAAAAAGATTGTCCCGCTTTATGCGGCTTTTTGCATTTGACTTTTGCATAAGATATAGAGTATAATCGACCGTATATATACGGATGCAGGAGGGACCTGTAGTTGACGGAATTATTGGTAAAATGGTTTATCAAGGATAAAGAGAATATTAATGATGCGAAGGTCCGACAGTCCTACGGCAGGTTGTCGGGCCTTGTCGGCATTTGCTGCAATGTGCTTTTATTTGCACTGAAGTTATTTGCCGGGCTGGCCACGGGGGCAGTGTCAATCATGGCGGATGCCTTTAACAATTTGTCGGATGCGGCGTCCTCCGTTGTGACGCTGATTGGATTTTATATGGCGGGGAAACCGGCGGATTTGGACCATCCCTATGGCCATGGGCGGATTGAATATTTGTCCGGGCTTTTTATTGCGGCGGCCATTTTAATGACCGGGGTGGAATTGATGAAATCTTCGGTGGAAAAGATTCTCCATCCGGAGGCGCCGGATTTCAGTGTCATATCCATCATTATTTTGATTGTTTCGATTTTATTAAAAATGTGGATGGCCCGATTCAATCTGAAGCTCGGGAAGCGGATTCAATCTGAGGCGATGAAGGCAACGGCAGCGGACAGTCTGAGCGACTGCATTTCCACCTCTGCCGTACTCATCGGCGTTTTTATTGCCATGGCTACAGGAAAAAATCTGGACGGCTGGATTGGCGCGCTGGTTGCCTTGTTTGTATGTTTTGCCGGATTCAGCGCGGCGAAGGATACGATTCAGCCCCTGCTTGGGCAGGCGCCGGACCCGGAACTTGTGAAAAAAATCAGAGAGAGGGTGCTGCAGGAAGAAAAAATTCTTGGCGTCCATGATTTGATTATCCATGATTACGGCCCGGGCCGCCGGATGATATCACTTCATGCGGAAGTATCTTATAAAGAAGATATTCTGGAAGCCCATGATTTGATTGACAATATCGAGAGAGACCTGATGAAGGAATTTCAGTGCAGCGCTACGATTCATATGGACCCGATAGTGACCGATGATGAGGAGATGAATCAGATTAAAAAAATGGTGGAGGATATGGTGACGGCTGAAAATAAGGACTGGAAAATCCACGATTTTCGCATGGTCCGGGGAAGCTCCCATGCAAATCTTATTTTTGACTTGGTTGTGACACCGGAGGAATTGAATCAGAAACGAGAGATTGAACGGCTTATAAAAGAAAAAATTCATAACGCTGATGCCAGCCTTTATGCCGTTGTTACCGTTGAGCAGGGATTTATATAACAGATAAGCTTTATGGAAATTTACTTTTAACCGCATCACTGTCAGAGCAACAGTGATGCGGTTTGTTTTACTCAGTATGATGCTTTAGATAGAATTTCTGAATTAAATTCAGCAGCCCGTAGAGGGCGGTGGCAATGATACATAAAAGTACAATGGACATGAGTACCCAGTCCAGCTTGAAAACCTGGCTGCCATAGACAATCAGATATCCAAGTCCGGCATTTGCGGAAAGAAATTCTCCGATGATAACGCCAACCAGGCAGAGGCCGATGTTTACTTTCATGTTGCTTATGATATCCGGGATGCTTCCGGGAATGATGACTTTCCGAAGCATATCCTTCCGGCCGCCGCCGAGGGTTTTTATGAGCAGCAGTTTATCCGGGTCCATTTGGGTGAAACTGGTTGTCAGGTTGATCACTGTACCGAAAATTGCCAGTGAAACGGCACAGACAATAATGGTTTTCATATTGTTGCCGAGCCATACGATAAAAATAGGTGCCAAAGCTGTTTTTGGCAGGCTGTTCAGTGTAATGAGGTAAGGCTCGAGAACAGAAGAAATGCTCCGGTTCCACCACAGAAGGACAGAAAGTAAAATACCGGCTGCCAGGACAATAAAAAAGCTTAAAAATGTCTCAAACAGGGTGATGCCGATATGATAAAATACGGTTCCGTCAGCAGCCATAAGGATGAAAGTTTTGACAATTCTTGAAGGGCTGCTGAATATAAAATCATTGAGAATACCTAAATGGGTGGTTCCCTCCCAAAGGGCAACAAAGACAACGCATATAAAAATTTGCCAGAAAATAATATGACGTTTCCGGCGTTTATAATCCGCAACAAAAGCCTGCTGCAGAGTACTGGTGGGTTCAGCCATTTAAATCACCCCACAATCGATTAAAATAATCTTGAAATTCTTTGGCGGAGCGGGCTTTCAGCGGTGTTTTTTCCTCAATTGACAGGTGAATCGGCACAATTTCCCGGACAGTTGCGGGCCTGTCGGTCAGAACAACAATCCGGTCGCAGAAACTGATGGCTTCTGAGATATCATGGGTCACAAGGATGGCGCTTTTATGCTTTTTCCTTAAAATCGTATAGATATCTTCGGATACATTCAGCCGTGTCTGATAATCCAGCGCGGAAAATGGTTCATCCAGCAGCAAAAGCCCCGGATTCAGCGCAAGTGTCCGAATCAATGCGGCACGCTGGCGCATACCGCCCGACAGTTGGGACGGTTTGGCGTCTTTAAAATGTTCAAGCCCGTAATCTTTAAACATCTGATGCACAGCTTTGATACGGGCCGGAGAGAGCTGATGATTAATTTCAAGTCCCAGCATGGCATTTTCATAGATGGTCCGCCATTCCAGAAGATGGTCTTTTTGCAGCATATAACCAATGGGCATTGAATGGTCCCTGCATAATGTGTCGTGAATTTTAATTTCGCCGGATTCCGGGGGGATTAATCCGAAGACCAGAGACAGAATGGTTGATTTTCCACATCCACTCGGGCCGACAATACCCACAAATTCATTAAAGTCAACCTGGAAGGACAGACCGTCCAATGCCTTTGTTTCACCGGATAGTGTGTGGTAAGAATAACTTACATTGCGTACATCCAGCAAAGGTTTCATAGAATCCTCCTTCAAAATAAAGGTATATTCTTATAGTATGCAGGATTGAAAAAATGTGGTATACTGTTAGAGTATGTAATTATAGAAAGGAGACAGACATGGCTAAAAATAAGAAAAAAAGTAATACAGGGTTAATCGTATTACTTATTATATGCGGAATTGTTATTGGTGTGATTGCATCTGTAATTGTGATGACACTGCTGAATAAGAATGGTATTGGGACGAAGGAGACTCAGCCGTCCACAAAGCAGGAGACGGTGGCGGAAACCCAGCCGGCGGGGGAAACCTTTGATGATTCAACGCCGAATGACCCAATTCCGACGGATGAGATGAATATTGCCGTTATTAAGGTGAATGACCAGGAAATTGCGATGAAAGAGGTAAATGTTTATCTTTATCAGTTGAGAGATTTCTACACATCCCAGTATGGCGAGTCGCCGTGGAATACGGAGATGGAGGATGGAAGAAAGCTTCATGAGTATGCCAAAGAGGAACTTTATAATGGATTGGTTCGGACTGAAATTCTGAACAGTAAGGCCGGAGAGTACGGCGTGTCCTTAACGGATGAAGAAAAACAGCAATGCGCCGATGAAGCGAAGGCTTATATTGAAGAACTGGGGGCAGCCATTTCCCAGGATTTTGCGCTGACCGAAGAGGGCGTCCAAATCATGAAGGAAAAGCAGGCTCTTTCAACGAAAGTATACAATGCGGCGCTGGAAAGAATCGCCGAAACGGCTGAGGATACTTCGGATGAAGCTCTGGCCAGAAGCTTTGAAGAGATGTATGAATCATGGAAAGGCGAATATACCATTACAAATGATCCGATTTGGGATAATATTGTTATCGGTTCGGTTGGTTAAGTCCATGGAGTACGAAACAATGACAGAAGGCCGGTTTATCCGCCGCCGCAATCGATTTATTGCGGAAGTTATGGTGAAGGGTACAGCGGAGGCTGTCCATGTACGGAATACAGGCCGGCTGAGAGAATTATTTGTAACGGATGCGAGAGTATTGTTAGAGCCGGCGTCGAATCCGGAGCGCAAGACCCGGTATTCTCTTGTCTGCGTTGAAAAAAATGGACAGTGGGTCAATGTGGACTCAACTGCGCCAAATCAGATTGTTGAAGAGATGGTCCGGGCGGGCCGTCTCTTTTCTGATATTACTTATGTGAAGCGGGAAAAGACCTTTGGAAAATCCCGGTTTGATTTGTATGTGGAACACGGCGGACAGAAACATTATATAGAAGTTAAAGGTGTAACTTTGGAAGTTGACGGCGCGGCCCGTTTTCCGGATGCTCCGACGGAGAGGGGAATTAAACACATCCATGAACTGATGGAAGCGCGGAAGCAGGGATATCTGGCCAGCATTATTTTTATCATTCAGATGAAAGGTGTCAAGGTGTTTGAGCCAAATCGGGCGACACAGCCGGCCTTCGCTGAAGCGCTTTTGGAGGCGGCCGGGGCCGGTGTGGAGATTTTGGCTTTTGACTGTATAGTTACTGAAAATTCTCTGGAGGGGGATTTGGCTGTACCGGTACAGTTAGAATAATTCAAATAAGATAAGGAGAACGTTATGGGACTGGGAAAGTTATTTAGGGGACAGTGTTTATCAAGTATTAGTTATCGGGCAACGGAAGCCTGGGAACTTGCACAGGTGTTTGACCGGGAAGGCCGCCGGGTTATGCACGAATCCGTGCTGACGGTACAGCCGGGACAGGAAGCTGTGCTTGTCAATGAAGGTGTTCTGACGGATATTTTTGAGCCGGGCAGATACGAACTTTCAACGGAAAATATGCCGATTACCACATCATTAAAAGAGTGGAAATATGGTTTCGACGAAACATTTATTGTGGAGACAATTTTTGTCAATAAAAACGATATTGTGGATATTCCATGGGGAACCAGCGGAAAGCTGACGATTCCGGATCAGACATTTGGCATGGTGAATCTGGGGGCCAATGGCAAGTATTCTTTTGCCATCACAGATTCGGCAGCATTTATCAATAAATTAATGGGAACTAAACGCCGCTATACGGTGGAAGACCTGAAAGGTTTCCTCACCTCCCATATTTCTATGATATTTAAAGAGATTGTGACCGAAGTGCCGATGAATTTCTTTGATATTCAGGGATATTGCGGAGAGGCTTCAGAACTTATGAAGCAGAAGCTTGGCGAGTTTTTGGCGGAGTACGGCATTACGGTCAAGGCTATGAATGTTCAGATAGCCTTGCCGGAAGCGGTTTTGAAAGCAATTGATGAGCGGGCCACCATGGGAGCCATGGGCGGCATGCAGGCTTACGCCTTTAAAAAACAGGTGGACGCCCAGACAGAAGCAATGGTTTCTATGGCAAAGAATCCAAATGGCGGTATGAACAGTATGGCCGGAATGGGGATGCAGATGGCTGCCGGTATGGCGATGGCCGGACAGATGGGGAATATGATGAATTCCATGGGACAGGTTCCTATGGGAAATATGCCGAACGGCGGTGCTGCGATGGGCGGAATGGCGCCAAGCAGCGTGCCGGCAGGAGGAAATATGGCTCAGACCGGGGCAAATGCAGCTCAGCCAGGGGTGCAGGCTGGCGGTGCTGCCCGGCCGAAATTCTGCTCTCAGTGCGGAAACCCAATTTCTGCGAATGATAAGTTTTGCTCCAATTGCGGCGCAAAACTGGGATAGGAAGGTTATTTTAAATGAGTATCTATGAAACGTTAAATCCGATGCAGCAGGAGGCTGTCTATTACACAGAAGGGCCTTTACTTATTCTGGCCGGCGCCGGTTCGGGAAAAACCCGTGTGCTGACTCATCGTATTGCCTATTTAATTGATGAGAAAAATGTAAATCCGTGGAATATTCTTGCGATTACCTTTACAAATAAGGCCGCCGGGGAAATGCGGGAGCGGGTGGACGATATTGTCGGTTTTGGCTCGGAGCAGATTTGGGTGAGTACTTTCCATTCGGCCTGCGTGCGTATACTTCGGCGTTTTGCCGACCATTTGGGCTATGAGCGCAATTTTGTCATTTATGATACGGATGATCAGAAAAGCGTGGTTAAGGAAATATGTAAGCGCCTGAATATTGACACGAAAATATATAAAGAACGGGCAATCATGTCTGCGATTTCTTCCGCTAAAAATGAAATGATTAATGCGAAGGAGTATGCCTTGAATGCGGCCGGAGACTTTGCAAAAAAGAGAATTGCGGATGTTTATGCCGAGTATGAGAAGGTTCTCTATAAAAATAATGCGATGGATTTTGATGACTTGCTTGTAAAGACGGTTGAAGTTCTGAGAAATAATGAAGATGTCCTGAATTATTATCAGGAGAGGTTCAAATACATAATGGTGGATGAATATCAGGATACAAACACGGTTCAGTTCCGATTGGTTAGCCTGCTGGCAGGAAAATATCGAAATCTCTGTGTTGTCGGGGATGACGACCAGTCTATTTATAAGTTCCGCGGGGCGAATATTTATAATATCCTGAATTTCGAGAAGGAGTTCCCGGATGCAAAAGTCATCAAACTGGAGCAGAATTACCGCTCAACCCAGACAATTCTGGATGCGGCCAACTCGGTTATCCGCCATAATAAGGGGCGTAAGGAGAAAACGCTTTGGACGGCCAATGAAGTCGGCGAGAAGATTGCCTTTCATCAATATCAGAATGAATATGACGAAGCTTATCAGGTTGTGGATGAAATCGCGCGGGCTGTATCTCAGGGCAAGGCCCATTATAATGACTATGCGATTCTTTATCGAACCAACGCCCAGTCCCGTGTGCTGGAAGAAAAATTTGTGGCCCGGAGTATTCCGTATAAAATTGTGGGCGGCGTCAACTTCTATCAGCGCCGGGAGATTAAAGATATTCTGGCTTATTTGAAAACGATTGATAATGGCCGGGATGATTTGGCCGTTCGGAGAATCATCAATGTGCCGAAACGGGGAATAGGCCTGACCACGATGAATCGTGCGCTGGAATATGGCGAGGCGCGGGAAATGAGTCTTTTCGATGCCCTGGAATGTTGCGAGGATATTCCCAAAATCGGGAAAGCTGCGGAGCGGATTAAGGGCTTTGTGAATATGATTGAAGTGTTCCGGGCCCAGAGTGAATATATTACCCTTGCCGAGCTTTTGACGAATATTCTGGAGGAAACGGGCTATATCAAAGAACTGGAAGAGGAAGACTCGGAGGTGGCCCAGGGGCGTATCGAGAATATTGATGAATTGATGAACAAAATTATCGCTTATGAGGAAGAGGAGGAGGAACCGACATTAAGCGGCTTCCTTGAAAATGTAGCCCTTGTTTCAGATATCGACAGTTTAGATGAAGCGGAAGATTATGTTATGCTGATGACCCTTCACAGCGCCAAGGGCCTGGAATTCCCTTATGTTTATATGTGCGGTATGGAGGATGGATTATTTCCAAGTTATATGACGATTGTCAATGATGACCCGGAGGAAATCGAGGAGGAACGGCGTCTTTGCTATGTGGGAATAACCAGGGCAAAAAAGAAGCTGACCCTGACATTTGCAAAATGCCGTATGGTTCGAGGCTCCACCCAGTTTAATATGATTTCCCGTTTTATCCGGGAAATCACGCCGGAACTTTTTGATTTGGGCGCTAAGCCGGAGAAAAAGAAACAGGAGACACATATTCAGCGGCCTTCGGATTTTTCCAGAAAACAGGCGGTAAAGAAAGTGACTTCCTATGGAAAAGCCTTTGAGGTGAATAAAGCGTCCGCGCTGGATTATACGGTGGGAGATATGGTACGGCATGTGAAATTTGGCGTTGGAACAGTCATCAATATTGCGGATGGCGGCAAGGATTATGAAGTGACAGTAGACTTTGAAAAATCCGGTGTCAAAAAAATGTTTGCCAGCTTTGCAAAGTTAAAGTTGATGGATTAAATTTACCAAATTTATGATGGTAATTTCAGAGGAATAGTGGTATACTATATGTAAATATTTTTTGAAAGGACGGAATGGAAAATGAATCGTATAGAAGATATCGTAAGTGCAGTTAAACTTGAAGAATTAAAGAATATGGTAAAAGTTGGTGACATTCTTCAGAAAAAAGAGGAAGAAGAAAAAAAGAAATGCATTTGTAAATGGGGCATTGCTCTGATTGGGGCAGTTATTCTTGCAGTGGTTGCTTTTGCGGTGTATAAATATCTCTCCAAAGACAACATGGATGATTTTGATGACTTTGATGATTTCGATGATGACTTTGAAGATGATTTCGAAGATTTTGAGGACGAAGCTGAAGACTTCGTAGATGAAGAAGAAGAAAAGGCAGAAGAAGCTGTTGAAGAAGCAGCAGAAGATGCAGAATAATAATTAATTGATACCAGCAAAATGGGGGATGTTGAATCCAGATTCAGCATCCCTTTTTTACTCTATAAAATTTTTAGAAGGATATGTGAAATCATGAAAAAAGGTGAGATTTTCGAAGGGATTATTGAGAATATTGAATTCCCGAATAAGGGAATTGTGAGGGTGAAGGACGAAGCGTCGGAAGAGATGGTTCGTGTTATCGTAAAAAACGGTATGCCGGGGCAGAAAGTTCGGTTCCAGATTAATAAAAAACGAAAAAATCGCTGCGAAGGGCGGCTTTTAGAAGTGCTCCAAAAATCGGAAAAAGAAACACGCCAGCCGGCATGCGAAGAATTTCCGGCCTGCGGCGGCTGTATGTATCAGACAATGTCCTATAAAGACCAGCTTGCGATGAAGGCCGGGCAGGTCCGGGCATTGATTGAGGAAGCATTGATTCGCGGCGGACAGGTGAAGCCGGGTGCGCCGGATGAGGCGGATTATATATTTGAAGGGATTCAGGGAAGCCCCCTGGAATTTGGTTATCGCAACAAAATGGAATTTTCCTTTGGCGATGCCGTCAAAGATGGGCCATTAACGCTGGGGCTTCATAAAAAGGGCAGTACCTATGATGTATTGACGACGGCGGACTGCAAAATTGTCCATGAAGATTTTACAAAAATTCTTACCTGTGTTCTGGAATATTGTCAGGAAAACAATCTCAGCTATTATCGGAAAATGAGCCACCAGGGCTATCTTCGGCATTTGCTCGTGCGCCGGGCCCAGACAACCGGGGAAATCCTTGTCAACTTAGTGACTTCCAGCCAGACGGAGCATGAATTTGACGAGCTGGTGCGTCGCCTTTTGAATCTTCAGTTGGGGGGCCATATCACAGGAATCCTCCATATCATCAATGATTCTCTTGCCGATGTGGTTCAGAGCGATGAAACCCGGATTCTCTATGGAAAAGATTATTTTTATGAGACGATTCTCGGATTAAAATTTAAGATTACGCCCTTTTCTTTTTTTCAAACCAACTCCCTCGGTGCAGAAGTCCTTTATTCGGCGGCACGGAATTATATCGGCAGTACAAAGGATATGACTGTGTTCGATTTATACAGCGGCACCGGGACAATTGCCCAGATTCTTGCGGATGTATCTAAAAAAGTCATCGGCGTGGAAATCGTTGAGGAGGCTGTGGAGGCCGCCCGGGAAAACGCCGTGCTCAACCATCTGGATAATTGCGAATTTATTGCCGGCGATGTCCTGAAAGTCCTCGATGATGTGGAAGAAAAACCGGATTTCATTGTCCTTGACCCGCCAAGAGACGGCATCCATCCTAAAGCACTGGAAAAAATTATTCATTATCAGGTGCCGAAGATGGTTTACATCTCCTGTAAACCGTCCAGCCTTGCCAGGGATTTGGAGGCTTTGCTGGCCGGCGGTTACCGGGTGGAGCGGGTGCAGTGCGTGGATATGTTCCCGGCGACTGTTCATGTTGAAACGGTTGTAATGCTTTCCCACAAAAAACCTGACAGCATTATAAATGTTAAGGTTGAATTTGGAGATGGCGAAGGGAAAGTGCCTTTAGATGCGATTGCAGAACGTGCAAAGAAATATCAGCCGAAACCTAAAATTACATATAAAATGATACAGGAGTATGTTGAGAAGAAATATGGATTAAGGGTACATACTGCTTACATAGCGGAAGTGAAGAGGTCTATGGGATTGACAATGTATGATGCTTCAAATGCAGTAGAAGAATTGAAGCAACCAAGAAAACAACCCCCCAAAGAGAAAGTCGAGGCAATCAAAGATGCACTTAAATATTTTGAGGTAATTTGATGGAGGAGAGCCTATACCAGATTGCAGAGAAAATAAGTAAACTTTATCAAGAAGCATATGATGTCTATCTGCCATTGGTTGAAGATGTGTGCAGCAGAGAAGTATCAGAAGATGAATTGTCACATCTTCTCGATTATTTATTGGATTTTGCATCTGATGAAAAATATTGGGGCTGTATAAAAAGGTGTGCAGAAGGTATTTATATACATATCCGGGCTGTATCAAATTTTATGTTGAAGTGTATCGGGAGATGTGGGAAGATAAAGATAATTACTCTACAGAATTTTCTTAATGAGAGTAGAGAGTTTGGCATTTAAGAAAATTTGATATGTGATTACAGACAGGAGGAACAATGGGGAAGATAGTTAAAGAAACAATCCATGCAAATGGGATAGATATTGGCATTTATACGCAGGACTTTGAAAATGAATTTATTTCATTGACGGACATAGCCCGATATAAAAGTGATGATCCAACAGCAGTTATACAAAATTGGATGAGAAATCGAGATGTGATAGAATTTTTGGGATTATGGGAAAGACTTCATAATCCAGATTTTAAACCCCTCGAATTCGAGGGGTTTAGAAAGCAGGCAGGAGCAAACGCATTTACAATGTCACCAAAGAAGTGGATAGAAGCTACGAATGCTATTGGCATTGTTTCAAAAGCGGGACGCTATGGTGGAACATATGCTCATAGTGATATTGCAATGTCCTTTGCAACTTGGATTTCTCCTGAATTCCAGTTGTATATTATGAAGGACTACAGGAGATTAAAGACAGATGAGAATAGTAGGTTATCTCTGAATTGGAATTTAAACAGAGAAATTTCCAAATTAAATTACAGGATACATACGGATGCAATTAAGGATAATTTGATCCCGCCGGAATTAACTCCTGCGCAGGTGGCGTATACCTATGCTAATGAAGCAGACATGTTGAATGTTGTTTTGTTTGGAAAGACAGCGAAGCAATGGAAAGATGAAAATCCCACGATAAAGGGAAATATGCGAGATGCGGCAACATTAAACCAGTTATTAGTGCTTGCAAATTTAGAAAGTTATAATGCTGTTTTAATAAATCAGGGTAAGAACCAAAAAGAACGAATGGAATTACTTCGGCAGTTGACAGTACAGCAGTTACAGACATTGGAAGCGGTGAGTTTAAATAATTTGCCGAAACTAGGAATAGATTCGTAGAGAGATTGTATTTTGGGGAATTGGGTTATGCAGCAATATAGAGAGGATGATAATGAGGGGAAAATAATTCGATAATTTTTAATTGCTGGACAAGTAGACGAAAGAGAGGTTAGTGGAATGTTAATTTGCCATGAAAGACGTTTAAATATTTTGTGTGGACATTAGTTATCATGTGAGTGTGGCATAAAGAAAATGGGGGATATTGGATGGAAGGCAAAGATGTGTATAGAGGAGAATGGTAATATGACTATTATTAAGAAATCATTCGGAAAGAATTATTTGCGGTGTTACGAGAGTGAAAAAGGGAAAATATATAATTGTGAGCAAATAAGAAAATCCTGGGATAATAAAGTAAATTATGTGACAGAAAATAATTTAAAAAATATAAAAGGTTTGCGTCAAGCACAATTAGGAGCTGTGTTCGCTATTCGTGCACATTGGATTGTTAGCAAAGAAGCAGCTACAGTGGTTATGCCAACAGGTACAGGAAAAACTGAAACTATGATAACTACTATTGTTGCGGAACAGTGCAGAAGAGTATTTATATTGGTACCCTCAGATCTATTAAGAATGCAGACTGTAGAAAATTGTGCTAAATTTGGGATTTTGAAAGATATTGGAGTAATTGCTCAAAGGGCAAAGTATCCGAATGTATTATGTTTGAAATCTCAACCAAAGACAAAAGATGATCTGGAAGAAATGCTAGATTCTGCGAATATTATTGTATCTACTGCAAAGTTAGTAAGTAAATTTGATATTGAATATATGAACATGCTGAGTAGTAAGTGTGATGCTCTTATTGTGGATGAGGCACACCATATCGAGGCGAATAGATGGAATCAGATTAAAAGCTTCTTTAGGGATAAGAGAATATTGCAGTTTACAGCAACTCCATTTAGGAACGATGGGAAAAAATTGGATGGAGATATAATTTATAACTTTCCGTTGTCTATGGCACAGGAACAGGGATATTTCCAAAAGATTAATTTTAAACCTATTATTGAGTATGATGAAGAAAAAGGGGATTACGCTATTGCTCAAGCCGCAGTGAGACAATTAGAATTTGATTTGGAAAATGGTTTCAATCACATTATTTTAGTTCGGGCTAAGGGGGTGCCAAGAGCAAAACAGTTATTTGAGAATATTTATGCACATTATTTTGCTCAATATAATCCTGTGCTTATAATTGGTGAAATGGCCGCAATGGATAAGAAATCAAATATGGAGGCTTTAAAGACAGGAAAGTCGCAAATTGTAGTGTGCGTTGACATGTTTGGGGAGGGCATAGATATACCAAATCTTAAAATTGCAGCTATACATGACAGATATAAATCATTACCAATTACACTGCAATTTATTGGGCGTTTTGCACGTAGTAAAACTGGATTAGGAGATGCAACGATTATTACTAACTTAGCTAATGAGGATATTCAAGGTGCCTTGGCTGAACTGTATTCCCAAGATTCAGATTGGAATAGCTTATTAAGTGAATTATCGGAAGGCGTTATTGGTAAAGAAATTTCATTACAAAAATTAGCAAGTGGATTTAAAGGAAGTGGGATAGAATCTATAAATATAAAACAATTACGGCCAGCACTTAGCATGGTGGCATATAAAACAGATACAGAGGAATGGCATTGGGAAAATTGGACACAGTTATTTGATGAAGATAAATGCAAGTATTATATTAATGAGGAAGAGAACATATTTATTGTTGTTGAGCCGGAAGAAAGTAAAATTGACTGGGCAAATTATAGAGAAATTAGCAATCTGAACTGGAATTTACATATTGCATATTGGAACAAAGAGAAAGAAGTTGTTTTTTTGAATTCGACCAATAAAGCAATTTTTAATAAATTCGCTGAAACTTTATTTAGCAAAGTTCAAAGAATTTCAGGCGAAAATATTTTTAAATGTTTACATGGGATTAACCGTCTTATGGTAGCGAACTTAGGGTTAAATTCAGCTATTGATGGTCCAATAAGATATAAAATGTTTACGGGAATTGATATTGTTGAGGCAATATCTGAATCTCAGAAGGGAAATTGTTATAAATCCAATATTTTTGGTATGGGATATAATGGAGATGGTAAAACCAGTATCGGATGTTCGTATAAAGGAACGATCTGGGGAAGATTGGTTGAAACAATTGATACTTGGAAAGAATGGTGTAATTTAAATTACGAAAAAATTAACAATCCCAATATTCATACCGTGGATATACTTAAAGGGGTTTTAATGCCTATAATTATTAAAGAGAGGCCAAAAAAGCAGCCTTATAGGATAGATTGGCCGAATGATTTGGATTTGTGTAATGAAAAAAGTATATATTTCGAAACGCCGTATTCATGTATACCAATATATGAAATGGAGATTGGTCTTATAGAAGTGGATGATACTGAGAATTTGAAATTTTACGTGAAAAACGAAGACTATAGGGAAGAATTTGAACTTGTCATTAATAATGAAGGATGGTCAATTTCTAAAATTAAAGGCACATATTTTGAATTACATATAAGGAATAGAACATATAATTTAGCAGACTTTTTTAAAGAGAATTCACCGGAAATTAAGTTTGTTGATCAATCGTCCTTACAGGGGAATCTTTATGTGACTTTAGAAAATAGTGCTAACTTCAAATTTTCAGAAGAGCAATTAGTAAAATGGTCATGGGATAAAGTGGACATAAGTAAAGAATCTCAGGGGATTACAAAAGAGAAAGATTCAATACAATATTTTACAATTCACAAACTGCTTAGTGATCATAGTTACGGAGTAGTATTTGATGATGATAATGCAGGAGAAATCGCAGATATTGTAGCGATAAAGGAAAAGGATAAAGAAATCCATTTTGAATTTTACCATTGTAAGTTTGCACACGGGTCAAAGCCAGGTAGTAGAGTAGCCGATTTATATGAAGTATGTGGACAAGCAGAGAAGTCTGTCTTATGGAAACAAAATATGTGTGAAGTTGTTGAAAGGATGATACATAGGGAAAGTCGCCGAATGAAGTTGAATGGCGTTAGTAGGTTTGAAAGAGGTGATTTGAAAAAGATATCAACTATAAAAAACAAACTGAGATTTCTTCCGGCAAAATTAGATATTTTTATTGTCCAACCAGGTGTATCAGCATCAGCTATTACAGAGGATATGCATCAGATTTTATGTGGAACACAGGCATATCTGTTGGATACATATGGGATAACATTACATATGATTTGTAGTCAGTAGGAAGAACTTTTTGACAAAATGGATGAAACCACACTATTTTGGAATTGTAAATCAAAAGCGGTCTATAAAGAGTAGAGAAGAGGTAAAGATAAATGCGTTTTGTGGGAAAGGGGTAATACCGTTGAAACCATTGTGTTGCTTTCCAAACTTCATGCAAAGCAGAATATAGAAGTGGACTCACAATGAGTGAGATGGATGTAACGGCGGCTGAGAGCAAAGCGACTTATGAGGAAATTAAGGATTATGTATTGGAACATAGTGGATTAAAGGTCAGCAATCTGTATATTGCTCAGTTCCAGCAGAAATGCGGTATTATTGAGAGAGCGAATTATAATCTGCCGAAATCAGAAAATTCCAGACAGCCGAAATGCCCGCCAGAGAAAGAAAAGGCTATAAGGGATGCATTGGAGCATTTTCAAATGATTTAATGTAGTGAAAGTTTAAGATGATATCTGGAAAGGAGAGGCACATGACGAAAAACAGAACAATTATTGTTCAGGGTACACCCATCACGATTTCACAGGTGGATATTGATGATTATATTTGCATTACAGATATGGCAGCCGCAAAAAGTGATAACGCCAGAGCGGCGGATGTTGTTAAAAACTGGCTGAGAAACAGAAACACTTTAGAATTTCTCGGAACATGGGAACAGATATATAATGCAGATTTTAAAGTGGTCGAATTCGACCACTTTAAACAGGAAGCGGGTTTACATACATTTGTACTGAGCGTTAGTGAGTGGATAGAAAAAACAGATGCAATTGGGCTTTGTGTGAAGAGAGGACGTTACGGTGGAACTTTTGCACATAAAGATATTGCCTTTGAGTTTGCATCTGCGATTAGTCCTGTTTTTAAACTATATTTGATAAAAGAGTTTCAAAGACTAAAGGAAGAAGAAAATAATTTGCACCAGATTGAATGGGATGCAAAACGATTTCTTTCTAAAAACAATTATCTGATACAAACAGATGCGGTCAAGAATTATTTGATTCCGCAAGGTAACTATCGGGAAGATTTGAAGTGGCTGCCCTACGCAGAAGAAGCAGATTTGCTTAACGTTGCATTGTTTGGATTTACGGCGAAGGCGTGGAGGGATAAAAATCCAGACTTGGCAAGGAAAAGCAATGTCAGGGATTACGCAACAATAAGTGAATTGACAGTGCTATCCAATCTTGAAACACATAATGCTCAAATGATACGTGAGGGCAAAGATAAAACAGAAAGGTTTCAAATCTTAAAAGAGATTGCGGAATATCAGATGAATGTCTTACGAGAGGCTGAACGTATAGAAAGCAAAGCATTAGAAGATAAGAGTAATTAATTATATTTTTGGTAGATTTAAGTCGTAGTTGATTGAAAATAATCTGAAGTTGGGTTTGGATAATGATGAACATGTTGAAAGTATTGTGTTGCTTTCCAAATTTCATGCAAAGCAGAATATAGAAGTGGACTCACAATGAGTGAGACGGATGTAACGGCGGCTGAGAGCAAAGCGACTTATGAGGAAATTAAGGAT
>URND01000051.1 GCA_900549105.1 uncultured Eubacteriales bacterium | reverse complement strand
GCTCGGAGCGCAGGACGAGGCGGCTGCCGCCGTCATTATGAGCGCCGCCGCGAGTGCCGAAAATCTTCTTATCCGGATCATTCGTTATTTCCTTTCTCAATAGAAATACCTTTACCCCCATTCTATCATACCCGTCTTTTCAAGTCAAGGAAAAGTATTTTCTTTTCCCCGCCGCCGCAGGCTGTACAGCCGAGGGCGAGAACAAGTGCAAGTGTTAATGCAAGACATTTTTTCATAATTTTCACTCTCTCCTTTGAATTTTGCTTATCGTTCAGCAAATCATTTATGATTCTAATTTTAAATACTTATGCAGTCAAAGTCAATAATCATTCATAAAATTATAGGTTTTTTTGTATATTTTTCCGCATTGGATAATTGACTTTTCAGATAATTAATGGTATTTTATTCTAGTAAAATAAAATATTTTACCTTCCCTCACCACCGGGTGAGAGGGCTAAAAGGGTATTCAAAATTTCGCCGTAGGTATAGTGTGCAGTATGCGTGCTACAAGGCGATGTTCTGAATGCCTTTTTTTTCGATTAGCTTTGATGATTAGGGGGATTGATTTTTATGGAAAAAGTATCCGGCAGAGATATCATAGAAGGGAGCATCTGGAAAAGTCTTCTGTTCTATTTTTTCCCGATATGGTTTGGCTCTATTTTTCAGCAGATGTATACGACCGTAGATGCGGTGGTCGTAGGGCGGTTTGTCGGCAAGGAAGCGTTGGCAGCTCTCGGCGGAACGTCCGGCCTTCTGGTAGATTTATCAGTGGGCTTTTTTATCGGGGCTTCGGCAGGGGCCGGCGTTGTTATTTCTCATTGTTACGGGGCAGGGGATAGAGAACGTCTGAGATATTCGGTTCATGCTTCAATGAAGCTGGCGGTTATCTGCGGCGCGGCGCTGACGGTTGTCGGATTTCTGTTGACGCCGATGGCCCTTCGGTGGATGAATACGCCGGCGGATGTGTTGGAAGGAGCAACGATTTATCTCCGGGTTTATTTTTGTGGGGTTATTCCGTCGCTGTTGTACAACATGGGCTCCAGCGTACTCCGGGCTGTCGGAGATGCAAAACGACCATTGTATTTTCTTATATTTACAACGGTAGTCAATATCGGTTTGGATGTACTTTTTGTTGCGGTTTTCAAAATGGGAATATTCGGCGCGGCGCTGGCTACGATTCTGGCCCAGGTATTCAGTGCGGTTTTGGTGCTGCGAACACTTTTAAATACAAATGAGAGTTATCGGCTAGTGCTCGGAGGCTGCGAAGCCTATCCGGAAGTCTTTCGACAGATTGTACGCCTGGGTCTGCCATCAGGTTTTCAGTATATGCTTTATACAGTTTCAAATCTCGTTGTGCAGGCAAAGGTAAATTTATTAGGGACAGATGTGGCGGCGGCCTGGGCAGTCATCAGCAAACTGGACGGTATATTCTGGCTGACGATGACAGCCTTTGGAACGGCGATAACGACCTTTACCGGTCAGAATTACGGCGCGGGAAAAATGGACAGGGTACACAGGGGGATGCACGTCGGCATTGTACTTTCTGTCGGTTTAACGGCAGGAATTTGTCTGCCGCTTCTTGTGTTTGCCCGGCCGCTTCTCGGTATTTTTTCAACGGATGAAACGGTGCTTGCCCTTGGGCTTCAATACACATTTTTCCTTGTTCCTACCTATTTTACGTATACAGGTACGGAGCTGCTCGGCGGAGTCATCAAAGGCACCGGAAACAGTTTTGCGCCGATGCTGATTACGGGTGTCAGCGCCTTTGGCATCCGAAGCCTGTGGGCAATGTTTGCCCCGATGTTCTGGCCGGGAATGAACACGATTATGATGAGTTATCCGATTTCGTGGTCAGTGTCTACAATCTTATTTATTATATATTATACCTTAACGCGCGAAGCTCGACGAAGCGCGCCCATGCGAAGCATCTGACATGCGAGATGCCTGAAAGGCATAATTTCGGTTCCTGGATGAAAAAGGACAGGAAAAGCCGAAAAAATCAGAAGGAGGGATTGAATTGGCAGTAATTCACAGAAAACAGCTTTCGGCGATGGGAATTCATTATTTATATTATCCGCTGGATTATATGCTGGATGCCCAGGCAAAGGCCGGATTTCAAACCATCGAGCTGGTCGGAATGGCGCCTCATTTTCTGATGGACCATACCGGATTTCAGGCGACAGCGCCGGTGCGGAAAATGGCAGAGGACAGGGGACTTACGATTGGCTGTTTCACCCCGGAATGTGCGGTGTATCAGTATTTGATGTGTGCGCCGGATGAAGGATTTCATCATCGCAGCATGGAATATTTTAAGAGGGGCCTTGAAGCTGCGGGGCAGCTTGGGGCGACAAAATTATTGACAAATTGTATCGGCGGAACATGGGATGAAGCCTATGACCGGGTTTATGAGCGGGCCGTGAAGAGTTTAACGCTGCTGGCAGCCACGGCGGCGGATTATGGAGTTACGATTGCTGTGGAAACGGTTCGGCCGGAGGAAAGTAAATGCATCATTACCCTGCCTGAATTAAAACGGCTGCTCGGCGATGTCAATCATCCGAATGTTAAAGCCGGAATGGATACGATTGCCATGGGCGTGGCCGGAGAAACGCCGGAAGAATGGTTTAAAACCCTTGGGAAAGATATTGTACATACCCATTTTGTGGACGGTCGGCCTTATGGGCATTTAGTTTGGGGCGACGGTCTTTTTCCGCTGGAAAGCTATCTGGATGTTTTAAATAAATATCACTATGAAGGTTTGATTAGCCAGGAAATCACGGATTTTCGGTATTTTGAGGACCCGGCCGGGGCGGATGCAAGAAATTTCCGGGCATTTGAGCCTTTTATCTTAAAGGAAGGGGATGGAGCCAATGTCTAAACCGGTACTACGGCGGGAGCAGGTCGCCGGTATGAATATTCATTATTTAAATTATTCGCTGGATTACTTTCTCGATGCCCAGCAACGGCTTGGCTTCAAATCTCTGGAACTGTGGTGCGGCGCGCCCCATGTATGGCTGGACCATATGGGTTATTATGATGCAAAAGAAATTCAGAAAAAGGTGCGGGACCGTGGACTTCAGGTGCAGGTTTTAACGCCGGAAAACTGTCTTTATCCGTATCAGGTGGCCGCGAAGGAGCCGGAGCATGTCGAGAGAAGCTTTGGATATTTTAAAAATGGAATTGCTCTGGCGGAAGAACTCGGCTGTTCGATGATGGAGATTAATTCCGGTTGGGGTTATTGGAATGAGGACAGGGAGGAAGCCTGGAAGCGGAGCGCAGATATGCTTTCCCGTCTGGCTGAGGCGGCCGGGCACCACGGCGTGACCCTTGTCATGGAATCCCTGCGGCCGGAGGAAAGCCAGATTGTGACAAATCTGGCACAGGAAAGGAAAATGCTGGAGGAGGTCGCCAGTCCATGGCTGAAACCGATGGCGGATTTATGTGCTGTCAGCGTGGCCGGAGAAACGCTGGCCGACTGGTTCAAAGCTTTTGGCGGGGACCTTAAGCATATACATTTTATCGATGGGAATCCTTATGGGCATTTAATCTGGGGAGACGGCGCCCATCATCTCGGACAGGAAATTGCCGTGTTGAATCAGTATGGATATTCGGGTTATCTCGGGCAGGAAATCACCGATGGACGGTATTATGATGACCCGGCGGCTGCCGATTTCAGGAATATGAAAAACTTTGAAAGATATATGAACGAATAAATAGCAGGAGGAACATTATGGACGCAAAGAGTGTAATCAAACAGGTGAAGGAACAGAAAAATGAGATTCGGCAGGGTTACTGGGTAGCCTGCGGGGGCAGTTTAGTGGATTTATATCCGGCCCATTGCATGGTGATGGCGGAGAGTACCCTGGTGGAATCCGGTATTTATACAAGTAAGGAATTTATTCTTGCCACACCGAAAAAACTGGGCGAGCACAGTCTGACGATTCTCTGCAGCCACTCCGGCGGCACGAAAGAAACGTTGGATGCGGCAGAACTTGCCCTGTCCAAGGGGGCTGCGGTCGTTATGATGACAAATCATCCGGGCAGCGCGGCGGACAGTGATAAATGGATTTCCTGGGTCTATCCTTGGGGAGAAAATTTGAAAACTTCTGAGATTCCAAGCGGAATCAGCCTTTCCCTTGCGGCAGAACTTTTGTCGTCCCAGGAAACTTTTGCGGCCTATGATGCGCTGATGGAAGGCATTGAAAAGATGGATGAGGTTGTGGCAAAGGCGAAGGTGCGTGTCCGTGAAGAGCTTTGCGATAAATTTGCTGAAATGTGCAGGCGGCATGAATTTTTATACATTCTCGGAAGCGGCGCCAGCTTCAGCCAGACCTACGGTTTTGCCATCTGCAGTCTGATGGAAATGCAGTGGCAGCATTGTGCTTACATCCACAGCGGTGAATATTTCCACGGCCCATTTGAAGTGACAGAAAATGGCGTATTTTATTTCCTGCAGAAGAGTTCGGGAAAATGCCGTCCGATGGATGAACGGGCAGAGGCTTTCTTAAAGACCCATACGGATTGCCTGATGATATTGGACGCGATGGACTATGGTATGGATGTCATTGACCCGGCGGTACGGGATTATCTGGACCCGGTACTCTTTTATCCGATGAACTGTGAACTTCGTTCGGCCCGCGGCAAGGTTTTTGACCACGATGTGGATTATCGGAGATATATGGGCAAAGTTTCCTATTAAGAAATGAGGTGCGGTATGACATATCCGGTAAAAGTATTGGGTTTTGGCGATAATGTTGTTGATAAATATGAACATTTAAAAATGATGTATCCCGGCGGAAATGCGGTCAATTTTGCGGTATATGCAAAGCAGTTTGGTGCGGAGAGAAGCGCCTATATGGGTATTTTCGGCAGCGATAAAGAGGCTGAGCATGTCATTGCATCGCTGGAAGCGGAGCAGATTGAACTGGTGAAATGTCTTCAGGTGATTGGGGAAAACGGCTGTTCAAAAAACACAGTCATCAATGGCGACCGGGTATTTCTTGAAAGTAATGAAGGCGGAATTCGCGGAGACATGCGCTATGCGCTGAATCGTTTTGATTTGGAATATATCCGCCAGTTTGATGTGGTTCATACGGGAAATTACTGTTTTACGGAAAGGGAGCTGCCGAAAATAAAAGCGGCCGGCGTGCCAGTCAGTTTTGACTTTTCTGATGATTCGGAGGACGCTTATTTTGAAGCGGTGGCCCCGTGGGTAACTTATGCCTTCCTTTCCTGCAGTGATTTGGAGGAAGCAAAGATTCGGGAAAAACTGAAATGGATTGCATCTTTAGGCCCGGCCTTTGCCTGTGCTTCCCGCGGGGCGGAAGGCTGTATTGCCTATGATGGAAATCGATATTATATGCAGCCGGCGATGCCGGTTGAAAAAATGGCGGATACGATGGGCGCCGGAGACAGCCTTTTGACATCTTTCCTGGTGGGTTATCTGTCAGCTAAAAAAGCAGGCCAGTCAAATGATACGGCAATCACGGCATCCCTGGAAGCGGCGGCTGTCTTTGCCTCCCGGATTTGTGGGATTGACGGCGCCTGGGGATATGGGGTGCATTATGATGACTGAGAAAAAAGTTGCAGCAGTGGGATTTTGCTGTGTGGATGTTTATGAAAATATAAATGAGTGGTATGCCACGGGAAACGGCATTGACTGGGGAATTCATTTGCAGAGACTGGGAATTCCTGTCAGTGCGGTGAGCGTGGTTGGAAATGACCGTTATGGCGAGGCGATGAAACAGGCATTGTCTGCAGAAGGGATGGATATTTCCCATCTTCGGACAGAACCGGGGGATACCTGCGTTATGCGCATGGAGCTTCGAAATGGTGTTGACCGGGTGCATCTGGGGTCTATTGACGGCGTTATGGAGCATTATGCGATTACGGATGAGGAATTTCAGTTTGTTGCGAAGCACGATTTGCTGCATACGGATTTATTTGGAAATGTGCTGCCCCATCTTCCGGCCTGGAAAGAAGCCGGGGTTAAAATTCTTATGGATTTTTCTGTTTTTACAAAAGATGCAGACTACCATTGTATGGATATTTTCCCATATGTAGATTATGTGTTCTTCTCGGCGGATGGTATCGAAAAAGATGAACTTAAAGACTGGATGAAAGAAATATATGCCTGCGGCCCCACATTGGTGACGGCAACTTTGGGCGAAGAGGGCAGCATTTGTTATGATGGCCGGAAGTTTTATTCCTATGGCATCGTACCGGCAGAGGTAGTAAACACCGTCGGCGCCGGGGACAGCTACATTGCCGGATTTACCTATGGTCTGCTTCGGGGCGAAACAATTCCTGAGTGTATGGCACGGGGCGCAGAACTTTCGGCCAGGGTCATTTCCGGTTTTAAACCTTATTAAAGTTGAAGGAGGAAAGTTTAATGGTTATAGATATGCACCTTCACCCGATTTTTTATAAGCCGATTTGCCAGAATGCAGAGGAATTGGAATTTCGCAAGAACAGTTTTGGTGTCTGGAAGCAGGGACCGATGGATTGGGATGAAGTTTTTGTTGAAATGGATTGCGGCGGCATTGAGAAATCGGCGCTGCTTCCGCTGGATATTACGACAACAGAGGGCGGATATATTGTGACAAATGAGCAGGTGGCAGAACTCCAGTCCATTTATCCGAATCGTCTCATCGGTTTTGCCAGTGTGGACCCGCATCGCGCCGATGCCAAAGAAGTATTGGTTCATGCCTTTGATGATTTGGGATTACAGGGTTTAAAACTGAATCCTTCGAAGCAGAAATTTTATCCGACAGAGGATTTTATGGAGCCGATTTATGAAATTTGCGAGAGCCGGAATAAGCCGATTATTTTCCATGCGGGAACGTCCTGGGAGCCAAATACGCCGGCCGAATATTCCCATCCTCTGGCATTTGAGAAAGTCTTTATCCGCCATCCGGAGCTGCGCTGCTGCTTGGCCCATTTTGCCTGGCCATGGGTGCGGGAAATGGTTATGCTGATGATTAAATATCCGAATGTGTATACAGACACTTCGGTTTTATATATGGATTCCCCGGAGGAATCCATGGAGCGGCTGTTTACGGTAGACATGGGGCCTCACTGGTATGAGCGGGGATTTGGCAGACAGGTGATGTTTGCATCCAATACGCCGCGATTCCGTGCTTTTAAATTAAAGCGTGCGCTGGACAAGATTCCGATGCGGGAAACTGCGCGCAGAGACCTTTATTCCGGAAATGCAATCCGGTTTTTAACGGGAGAGAGGTAGGAAGCTATGGTTGTTTTAAAGAAAATTCATCGTTTGAGTAAAAACGTGGAAGAATATATGAATATTACCGAAGAAGTACACCGCATTGTTGAAGAAAGCGGTATTCAGAATGGCCATGTTGCAGTGCTGACCGCCCATACGACAACCGGCATTATGGTAAATGAGGCGCTGCCTTGCGTGGAAACCGATATCAGCGAAATGCTGGAGAAAATCGTACCGCTGAATGCACCATATGCTCATGCCCATTTCCTGCCGGATTACGGTGCAACGGGCAATAATTCCCAGGGACATTTAAAAAGTATGCTGATGGGAAATCACTGTATGTTCCCGGTTATTGAAGGAAAAATTGTCTGCGGCGGCGCCCAGGAAATCTACCTGGTTGACTTTGACGGCCCGCAGGCCCGGACCGTTTACGTGGAAGTTATGGGGGAAGCCTGAGAAAGCAGACTCCGCACAATAAGGTATATCCATTCGGGCATCCCGTATGTCAGATGCTCCGCATGGGCGTGCTGCGTCAGGCTTCGCACGATAAGGTATAAGAACAGGATAGCATCGATAAAGCCGGGAAGGGCTTTGATGCTATCCTGTTTTGTCTTTAGTATAAACAAATTTTTACCATTCAAAACTTCTGTCAGCTTCAGGCACCAGAATCTCATAAAGAGTGTCGCCATCGGCTTCCGGGTGCTGCTGAATCAGATTGGCAATCTTCTGGACTTCAGAGATATCCTCATCCAGGAAGTCGGCAATATCCTTTAAAGAAAGACCTCTGGCTAGGTTCTTTTTGATAAGAGAAATAGTGCTTATAATGCGCTGTTCCTCCCGGCCTATTTCCCGGCCATCTTCCCTGTCGTAAATTCTTTCTTCCCAAGCCTGCATATATCTCACCCCGACTTGTTCGTTGGTTCGAACCCTGCATACCCGTTCGTGGATACGTTGGATGCGTTTGCTGTTGATGGCGGCGGCGGTTTCTTCGGTTGAATTTTCTATGTAGCGGAGAAAATCAATCAGTTCCTGAGAAACATTTTCCTTGTTATGCCCTTTGGTATTTAAAAATATGCGGGTTGTTCCGTCCTGCAGAATTGTGTTCGGTGATTCCTGACATTGTGGAAGGAATGTGTACTTATAGTTCCCTTCGCCAAAAAGGTCAAACGTCAAAATCATAATAATATAGCTGTCGTTCAGCTGATTATAGTCTGCAGCTCCGGGTTCCAAAAGGGATGTATCCATCAGAGACTGATAGTAGCGGCTTCTCTTTTGGAGGTCCTCCCGCTCTTTTGCCTGCATTTCCGTATTATAGACGGTGTCCTGCTCGTCGATGGCAAAGACATCCATTCGGATAGAATGAGCCAGAGGAGAGATTCGATGCTCCTTTTCAGTGCTATTTTGCTTTAATGTCGGCACATCGTCCCCAAGAATAATGCTCAATATATCCTGATGGGTCTGCGGGTCATCCACCACTTCATCAAACAGAAAACGATTTGTAAGGTTCAATTGGGTTAACGGTATCATTTTTTGTTTTTTCTGCATAAGCATCTGCTCCTTCATTTTACCATGTTTTTTGGGACGCGTCCTCCCTAAACGTAAAAATATTTGGGAAATATATGCGGAACCGCACAGAAAATTCAGATATCTTTCTTTTATTTTAATTCATGGGTATGAAACCATCAACTATCATCGGTTGACAAAAAGTGACAGTCAATACATTTCGGGACAGAAGTATTTACTTTTATTTTTTTTCGTCATATAATATATAAAACGATATTTATGCTAAATATAGCGTATTTATAACGATGCAGTTCTGATATGACAATTCATAGTTGCTGGATGAATTCGTTGGGACTGTGTTATAAAGAGGGTATTGAGTATGGAAAAGACTTTACCGACATTGAGGGTTCAATTATTTGGACGGGGAGAAATTACATATGATAACAGGCCAATATTATCCGGCAGAGGCAGTGTGACGAAGGTTATGAAGTTGTGGCTGATTCTTCTTTACTATGGTGAAGAAGGTATTGCAAAGAATAAGCTGCTGGAAGCGCTTTATGGCTGGGAAGAGGTTCTGGATGAGTCGAACTCTCTCCGGGTAAATATTTACCGTTTGAAGAGGCTGCTTCTGAAGGAAGGACTGCCGGAATATGACTACATTGTTGTGGAAAAAGGCGTATATTACTGGAGAAGTCCGATGATTACAGAAGTTGATTCAGCGTATTTTGAAGAGTATATCCGGCAGGCGGATGAAGCGGAGGATAAGGCTGGTAGAATCGAACTTCTAAAAAAAGCCTGTGAGATAGCAGGAAAAGGTGACTTTTTGCAGAATCTTTCCGGAGAGGAATGGGTCATTATGGAGAGTGCGAGGTACAGGAATCTGTATGGAGATGCTCTTCAGGAAGTATGTGATTACCTGATTGAGAAAAAAGAATATGAAGAGGCGCTTAAGATGGTTGAACCGGCCTGCGAATTGTATCCGCTGGATGAATGGCAGACAGTCAGGATGGAATGTTATATGGGAATGGACCGCTATAAAGATGCACTCAGAGAATATGATGAGACAGCAGAACTGCTATATGAAGAATTGGGGATTGAGCCGTCGGAAAGGATGCAGGAACTTCTGGCGCATATGAATAAACATATGGAAAATAAACCTCAGGTAATCAGTGAGATTAAAAATAATCTCCATGAAGAGGAAAAGACCGAAGGAGCTTTTTATTGCTGTTTTCCGAGTTTTCGGGATGAGTTCCGGCTGGTTCAGCGGATGATGGAGCGAAGCGGCCAGTCAAATTATCTGATGCTGGTGTCCATTACCGATGGAAAAGGATATCGGTTAACAAGCGAAAAGAAGCTTAGCGAAATGTCACAGACTTTGCAGAATGTTATTTACAGATGTCTGCGCAGATGTGATTCCTATACAAAGTATAATGCCTCCCAGTTCCTGATACTTTTGTTGGGAACGAATAAAGAAAATTGCAAAGTTATATTTAACAGAATCACGCAGGAGTTTTCAAGGGAACATAAATCATGGATTCATAATCTCGAAGGCAGCGTTTCATCTGTGGCCGATACAGAAATATGATATGACAGTAATATATTTTATATAGGAAGAAGAGAGCTTAATGGAGAACATACAACATTACTATGTGAATATATCGGCTCCGAATCTTGTCGTTATCTGTATAGACGAAAATGATTCAGAGGAAAGAACCGGCAGGATGTACCACTGTTATAGCAGCGAACCACGGAAATTTTTCAGTGTCGTTGAATTAATACGGATTATGGAAGAATTTTTTGACGACATAGCTTATCCGCAGGCTTCTACGATGACAAGATACTTTCAGAATACAGAGAAGAAAGAGAATGTCAGATACTGTAAAGACCTGCCGGAAAAGGTAGCGGAGCAAAAAGAAATTATAGGATACAGAGGGAAAAAGGGAACACTCATCACCTATGTACAATTCCGTCAGAATTCAGACTGGCAGGGACAGATTTCCTGGCCGGAGAAAAAAAGAGTATGCAGATTTGGGAGTACCCTTGAATTTGTCAAAATTTTATCGGAAGTGTGATATTTGATATAAAAAGAGTTGTTCTAAGTGCATTGAAACAGATGCGGTTGTTATGTGAATATGGGTAAATGTGCAGTGGATATAGAGAATAAAACAAAATTAAAAGTATATATGTTAGGGAAGTTTCAAGTAATAGGAATGGATGGTGAGCTTGGAATTGAGCATAAATGCCCCAAAAGAATTATTAAATTGATGGCATATATTTTTAGCCATCATAAAGAAAACCTTCCTATATTAAAGATAGCGGATGCGCTTTATGCAGATGAAGAGATAGCAAATCCGGTTGCTGCAGCAAGGAATCTTATATGGAGACTGAGGGCATTGTTCAAGGAAGAGTGGGGCGAGCTGGGCAATACATTTCTTGTAACCAAGGGAAGCGATTACCGATGGAATGAAGAAATTTCTCTGTCTTTGGATTCGGAGCAAATGGAGATTCTTAACAGAGAGGCGGGAGCTGCGGAAACGGATGAGATAAAGATGGAGAAGTACATGCAGGCGGCCACATTATATGCCGGTTCTTATATGGAGGGTTATGATGACATGTGTTGGGGAGCATACCCTTCTGCTTACTATCATACCATGTACCTTCAGATTGTAAAGAAACTTGCCGTACTGTTAGAACAGCATGGACGATATGAAGAAATGCAGAGGGTTATGGAGACAGCCCTGAGCAGGGAACAATTGGATGAAGAACTTTATGTCTATTTCATACGTGCTTTGGCGAAGCTGGGGTACGTGGGGATGGCCTTTGAGGAATATAAAAAAGCAACTGCCTTTTTATATGAAAATCTCGGGTATACCTCAATGGAGCAGCTTCGGGAGTTATATGACGAATTAATGGAGCAGATGCATGAAGAGCAGAGCGATATGCAGATTATTCTGGATGATTTGAGGGACGATTTGGAAAAAGGTGCATTTCTGTGTGAATATGGTGTGTTCAAAAAAATCTATCAGTTGGAGGTACGCAGGGCAGAACGGATTGGAATGTCGGTATTTTTGTCTCTGATATCTATAAGAATTCAAAAAGGCAGAGAAAATTTGACTGAAGAAGAGAAGGCAAAGGCGCTGGTGCGCAGCATGAAAAAATTACAGGGAGTTTTAGTTTCATCTTTGCGCTCCGGAGACGTAGTTGCCAGATGCAGCGGAAGTCAATATATGTTATTGTTGCCTACCTGCCAGTATGAAACAGCCAAAAAAGTAATGGAACGAATCGAAAATGCGTTTTATAGACATAGCAGAGAACGGTATATCTCCATAGAATATCATTTGGAGGGATTAGATTAATGAGTGGAGAAGGGGAATTTCCGGTTAATTCATTGAGAGTATGTATCAACCGTAGAAAAGAAGATAGTGAAGTAGAGGGTTTTTTATGTTCGATAGCCCTGAAAGATATTTTGCATTTTACCGGTAAAATAGAATTTGTGTTAAAAGTAGACGAGGCTTATGACAGAATCGGTCGGCCACAGCCGCAGGAGGTTCTTCGCAGCTTTCAGGAAAATAGCAGACCTTTGTATAACTCATATAACGGGAATCCCGTCCAATGGCACACTTCAGAGGAAATCCGAAAATATTCAGGCAGCGAAGTAACCTATGATTTGGTTATGCTCTCCAGGAAACATGCGGAATGGCAGGGAATTCTGAAGGATGCGGCTGGTGAGATAAAAGGAAAATTTGATAGTGTCTTGGGATGTTTGAAAATGCTGTAAAACAATATAATGATGAATTAAAGCCCCTATTTCCGGCGAGTGGTTCCGGAAATAGGGGCTATGTTTATTAAAAGACGATCAGACAGGGAAAATGCTTTTTTTATCGACAAAAAATTAAGGGTTGTCGGGGAAAAATTTTCAAAAACAGAAATTGAGATTCGATTAAGATTTGAGTGTAGTATTATATCCAATATATAAGAGTATTATTGTGTTTTAAAAACGAAATTCGTGTATTGAATGATGGGGGTTGACCAACATATGGCAGGAAAAAGTATAAGAACATTCATTATACAAGTCAAAGGAACTGACAGTGGTACATGGCAGGGAACGGTAGACTGGGTAGAGGAAAAGAAAAAGGTTGCATTTAGAAGCGTGTTGGAACTGATTCGGCTTATGGATTCGTCCATTAGTATTCAGGAAGAACAGAGAACAGACGGAAGGATATAACATCTTTAAGCAGGAAGTGGAGGAATAGATATGAAATTATTAAAGCGAGTGTTAGCTGTACTGTGCGCCATAATGATGGTTGTGGATTTATGCCTTGCCAGCTGTCTGACTGTTTATGCAAGAGAATATTATAGGGCGGAGGATATGATTGCGGAGGACAGCCAGCCGGAAATGGCGGCGCTGAATGTAGAGGAAACGGTTCCGGCGAGTGAAGAGATTGCCACGCAGCCAGCAGAAACGCCGGCGGCGGATACGGAGCAGACGGAGGTAACGACCGTGGCTGAGACGACAGCGGTTGCAGGGGAAACGGAAAGTCAGGCCCAGACAACGGTGGAAACTCAGTCGGGCGAAACGATTGAAAGCACGGAAATAGCCGAAGAAGAAAGCAGAGAGCCTGAAAGTGAAGAGACAGAAGAATTTGTTCGGACGATGGAATATGAAGACGGCGATGTAAAGGTTTCTGTTGCAGCAGTTACCCCAAATGCGATTCCGGAAAATGCGACCCTGAAGGTGGTTCCGATTGTTGAGAGAACACCGGCGGCGGGTATGAGCGCAGAAGAGATTGCAGAAATCAATAATATAAATAACCAGTACAAAGCGGTTGAGCAGAAACTGGATGAAAAAGCAGAGAATGAAGAATATGATATTACCGGTTTCCTTGCATATGATATTACTTTTGTAGATAAAGATGGAAACAAAGTTGAGCCAAACGGCGAAGTCAAAGTATCCATGGATTATAAGAGGGCAGTCATTCCGGCAGAAGCAGCAAAAGTGGATGCGGAAGCTACAGATGTTACGGTAATGCATTTTGAGGAGGATGCAAACGGCCAGGTTAAAGATGTTGTCGATATGGTAGCAGATGAAAGTAAAGAAGCTACAGTCCATACAACAGAAAATGCCGAAGTGCAGAAAACAGAATTTGTTACAGACAGTTTTTCAACTTATACGATTACATGGACGCGGCAAAACGTGATAATAACACCTGTAATCAAAGACGGCAATGGTAAAGTTATAGTACCAAAAACAGATATAAAGATAAACGTGAACATAAGAGACGGAAGGAGTGGTAAAATCAGCGATTATATTTCGGAAGCCGAAACGATAATAGCTGATGATGAAACGGTATATGAGTACGATCATGTGGAAGTTAATGATGAAACGGTAAAGTATTTTAGATATAACAACAAAAAGATTCAGTATTCAAATAACAATAGAAGTTGGGAGACAGGAGATCTTACTCTTTATTATAAGAAGGCCACTTCACAATCGGATAAAGTAAAAGTCTATGTGTACGTAGCCACGAAATATGGTGATAAAAATCAATATTCTTGGGCGGACAATCCGGAGTTTTTGGAGCTTCTGGGCATTTCAAAGGATACCGTTGATGGTAATGGTTATTTTCCTGTAGGTGAGATTACCTTAGATAGAAGTTATTTTGAGGGAAAAAATTCTCAAACAGTGGGAGCTGCCTTAATTAACGATGAAGAAGATTGGAATCAATTGATGGAGGCACTTGGAAACCTGGATACGTCAACCCTTTCAGTGTATCCATATTCACAGAATAGCGGCAATTCTGTTGGGGAACATATTGCTAACGCAGAAGTAAGTTATGGTGCATCCATGGGTTCACAGCGCACAGCGTTATTCCGTTGGAATATGACAACATCCTTTGGGTTTGAAGACCAAACAGTAAAATACCATCTCGATTTAAAATTTCAGATAAGAACCATTCATTTTATCTATGGTAATAATGGAATTAAAACCGAGGCCCCAGATGGGCAGGAGTTTGACACCAGAGGTTATATCAAAGGTGCAGAGATTCAGGCACCTCGAAACCTGAAGATTCCAGATGGGTATAAATTTGCCGGATATTTTACAGATGCGGATTTCACAACTCCATGGGAAGGAATAGGAACGCCTATTGAGGAAGATACAACAGTTTATGTAAAATTGGCTAAAAAGGAAGAGGTTGTACTTAATTATGTAAATGTTTCTGGGTCTGCGGCAGGCAGCTTGAGTGCATATAACGAAATTCTAAAAATAAATGCTGAAGAAGCACAAGGCTCGACAGCTACTGTAAACCCAGGATATGTATTTGATGGCTGGTATGCGGATGAGGAATGTACACAGCTCTTATCTGGCGATTCTGTATTTAAGCCAACAAAGCCGGACGACGGATGGGTAGATGGTACTACTTATTATGCACGGTTTCTGAAACAGTCAACTACTTCATCGCCGAAGGTATCAAAATCGAAGTACATAAAGAAAAATGATGATGGAACCTATGATTTGACGTTGAATGTATCGGGAACATCCGGAACGATTACAAATAAAGCATTGGTGGACATTGTGTTGGTGCTTGATAATTCTAGCTCTATGGGTGGAGACAATAGTCGCTTAGGGCTGATGAAAGAGGCTGTTTCTGGAATGATTGACAGCCTTTCGGGCAAGGAAACAGTTGATGTAATGTGGGATGTTATTTCTTTTAGCGGAACATCTGTAAATCAGTCAGGGGGGTTTGTAGATTCTCAGTCGGCAAAAAATTATGTAAATAGCATTCAGAAAAGTAGTGGAACAAATTATCAAGCGGGTTTGACAGCGGCGGAAAGTGCTCTTGCTAGCAGCAGGTCTGGAAGTCAAAAAATCGTTGTATTCTTGACAGATGGCAGACCTTATGGTCACACAGGTGCGAATGGAGAATATACGGGGAGTGAACAAACTGGGTTTTATTTCGGAATGCAGGCTGCAACGAGAATTAATTGTGATAAGTTTTATGCGGTCGGTGTAAGCCTTGGCACTGGCTACCATGATTATGGAACATATAATGGCGAATATCTGGGTAATAAAACAGCGCGAGAAGTATTAGAGGATATTACAGCTAGGGTGGCAGCTTCAGAAAAAACGGTTATGACCACTTCGGATGAGGGCATGACACAAATTTTTAATGACATTTCCGGAAGTGTGTTAAATGTCAGCTGTAAGAGAGTAGAAGTTGTGGATACACTTTCCAATTATGTCAAGGTTAATGCGGGAACAAAACTGGCGGTAACCATAAAAAATTCAACTGAACAAAATGCTCAGGCAAACATAGTGGCATCCGGAGAAACAAATGAATTAACAGAAGAAAATCTTCAAAATGGAGTAACATTTGAAAATATTTCATTAAAAGATAATTCCGGAACGGAAGTAACCACCGTAACTGTTAAATATGAGCCTACGAGTGAGAATGGAACTAACGGCAAAGTCACTTTGACATTCCTGAGAGATTATGAGTTGGAAAGCGGCATGGTATATGATATTACCATGAATATTTCGCCAACAGATTATGCGGTTAGTGAGTACGCTGAAAAGGGTTATGTGGTCGATGGAACTGAAATTACAGGAGATTCGGGAACGGATGATGTGAATAACCATACTTCATCCGGTCAACCAGGTTTCCATTCAAATAGCTCTGCCACAGTGACTTATGTCTATAACGATTCATATTATAAAGAAACATATGACCATCCGGTAGTCCAGGTGCCTGAAACGAAGTCAATTGAAGTTGTGAAGAAATGGGCAGATGCGAATAACGCTTATGGAAAACGACCATCGGAGCTTGCGTTTAAGGTAATGCAGAGTACAGATGGACAGAATTGGACGCCATATAAGGCTGAAGGAGATACGACTACTGAAAGGGATTATACAGAATATTCAATGACAAGTGCTAATGTCGATTCTGTGGATTTAACAATTTGGAAACTTACAATTCCGGATTTACCGATGAAGGATGCTGAGGGGAATAATGTAATCTATAAAGTAGAGGAAATATCATCTGCTGCGAATGGTTATGTTGTCAGCTATGATGGAGCTTCTCAGGAAAACGTAACAAATACGTTGGCATGGAAAATGGTAAAACAGAGTACAAGTGTTGACGTAAACGGTAAGTATGTAAGACTTGAAGGGGCAACCTTCACTGCGACAAAAGGTTCCGATGTTTACTACGGAAAATCCAATGCTCAGGGCGAAATCGAATTTTACAGTAGTGATCACTATGGTTCATCAATATCTCTTCCTGACGGTGAATATATCCTGAAAGAAACTTCTGCACCGGTAGGATATTCGAAGGATGATACAGAATGGACATTGAGTATTATTGACGGTGTTGCAAGTATCAAAGTCAATGGAACGGAAAAAGGAGTATATGTTGCGGATGAAAATTGCATTGTCATTGCGTTTGATAATGAACCGCTTTATGAGCTTCCGGAAGCAGGCGGCTTAGGCATTTACTGGTATACAATCGGCGGTATGCTGTTTATGATGGCAGCGGCGTTGGTTTTATATAAAAACAAACACAGGGAGGTGCTGAAAAGATAGGACATAAGAAACGCTTTTCAGCGGCTCCCGGCCGCGAAAGACGTAAGGTAGTTTGGCAACAATAGCACAAAATATAATTTGAAATATGGACATAGTTCAAAGAAGAAAGGACGAAAACAATGAAAAAAGTGAAACGAATTTTAGCTATGTTAATGGCTATGGCAATGGTTTTAGGAATGGCCGTAACGGCATCGGCTGAAGGTTCTGCAACAATTACCGTTAAAAATGCGAAGCAGGCGGAGTTGAAAATTCTTCAGGTGATTGCGCCGGATTCAACAACCGCAACAGGTTGGGCATTTATAAATGGCGGAAGAAATGAGTATTTGACAGCTTTTGGTTATACGGTTGGTTTGGATGAAGCAGTAAATAACACAAATGCACAGAAAGTTATTGCGGCCATGATTAAATATCAGGATTCAACAGCAACGTTTACAGATGAAACATTAAGAACTGTAAAAGCTGCAACAGCAGCACAGATTGATAAAGCCCTTTCGAATGTGGCACAGAATCTTGCAACAAGTTTTACTGAAATGACTAATGGTGCAGTAGTAAGCAGCGCTGGTATCTACGCTATTACAGCTCAAGAAGCAGGATATACTTATAAAACAATGGGTGCATATGTAGGTTTTGGAAAAGTTGAAGGACAGGAATATCCTACGTTACAGTCGGCAGAAGTTGAGGCAAAGAAAGCGCCAAACACTGTTGATAAAACTAACAGTGATGAAGATAAAGTTGTAGCAATTGGAGATGTAGTTGAGTTTACAATTACAGCAAATTTCCCATATATTGATCCAAATGCAACAACAAAAGAATATAAAATTAAGGATACAATCACTGGAGCTGAATATGTACTTGAAAAAGGCGTTTTGAAAAATGCAACTGTTACAGTTGGCGGCGAGTCTTTGACTTTAGTAGCTGGCGAAAATGGTAATTTTACTGTAGAGGGTAATAGTTTTACAATTGATTTATCGTCATTTATTACCCCAGATAATATAAATGCAAATGATAGTATTGAAATCAAATATACAGCTACGGTTAATGCTACTGCTGTAAATAATAAGGTTACATCGACTTTTGATGAGACAGGAAAAACAGATTATATTTATACCGGCCAGATTACTTTGACAAAGTATGCTGAGGATGTCGCTACTCCATTGTCAGGAGCAGGTTTTATTCTTATGGCAACTATGCCGGATGAAGAAAATAATGAGAGTGGTACAGATGATTCTATGGGTGTAGCTACAAAAACAGTATATGCAACCTTTGATGATACAAATAATTTTACAGGCTGGGTAGATTCTGAAGCAGATGCAACAGAAGTGGTAACGGGTACTGATGGTACATTAGTTGTAAAAGGCTTGGATGCTGGCTCCTATCACTTTAAAGAGGTCACAGCGCCAGAAGGTTATTCTATCAATGCAGACGGTGCAGATGCTGATTTGACTGTTGAAGGTGAAGCGACAGCAGTGATTGAAGCTACAACAAGTCTGAAAGATACCAAACTTGCTGCTCTTCCGGCAACAGGTGGTATCGGTACTTACATCTTCACAATCGCTGGTATCATTATCATGGCAGCAGCTGCAGGCTTCTTCTTCGT
>URND01000050.1 GCA_900549105.1 uncultured Eubacteriales bacterium | reverse complement strand
TACCGTAATGAGTCAGAAGAAGAAGCAGGCGATTATGACAGTCACTAATATTCCGATGCTGAATGCGGATGTGGTTACCGGTATTGCAATCATGCTCCTTTTTGGACGTTTTTGGAATCTCGGATATTTTTCCATGCTGGCGGGTCATATTACATTAGGAGTTCCCTATGTGATTTTAAACGTTATGCCGAAGCTTCAGCAGACAAGTCTGACGACCTATGAGGCAGCTTTGGATTTGGGGGCTTCACCGGTGTACGCTTTTTTTAAGGTCGTTCTGCCGGACATTATGCCGGGGATTTTTTCAGGATTTTTACTGGCATTTACTATTTCTCTGGATGATTTTGTAATTACTTATTTTACGAAAGGCGCCGGAATGAATACCATATCCACTATGATTTATCAGCAGGTGCGCCGTGGTATTAATCCGCAAATGTATGCGCTGTCGACAATTTTATTCCTGTTGATTCTTATTGTTCTCTGGGTTGCTAACCGGGTGTCGGCGCGACAGGTTCAGGAGACACGGGGATAGAAGGGAGAATACAGTGAAAAAATATAGAGTATATGTATGTTTGATGGCAGTTTCGGCTTTGTTGTTGAGCGGCTGCGGAGGTTCGGAAGATGTAAATATATCCGATTCGGGAAATACGCTGGTCGTTTTTAATTATGGCGATTATATTGATTTCACAACAATTGAGATGTTTGAGGAAGAAACAGGAATCCATGTGGAATATGAGCAGTATGTAACGCCGGAAGATATGTACACTAAATTTCAGTCCGGCAATATTCCTTATGATTTAATCTGCACCTCGGATTATATGATTGAGAAAATGATTCGCAATGGCGAGGCAAACAAAATCGATACTTCATCTATGGAGTATTATGATAATCTGGATGAAACTTATCTGGAATTTTGCCGGGCCTTTGATGCGGAAAATGAGTATGCAGTCCCGTATTTCTGGGGAACGGTAGGAATTCTTTATAACACAGAGATGGTGGACGAGGAAGTTGACAGTTGGGATATTCTCTGGGATGAGAAATATGCGAATCAGATTATCATGGAAAACAGTATGCGGGATGCCTTTGAAGTTCCGCTAAAATGGAAAGGAAAATCCTTAAATACTGTGGATGAAGATGAGCTTCTGGAAGCCCAGTCGCTGCTGATGGAGCAGAAGGAATTGGTAATGGCCTATATGGTGGATGAATCAAGAGACGCCATGATTGCCGGGGACGCGGCTTTGGCCGTCATATATTCCGGGGATGCCACAGCGGCGATGGAGTCCAATGAAAATCTGGATTACGTGGTGCCGGAGGAAGGTTCCAATATATGGTTTGACTGCTGGATGATTCCGAATTCCTGTAAACATCAGGAGAATGCCGAAAAATTTATCGACTTTATGAACAGGGAGGATATAGCCCAGATTAATTTTGATTATGTGTATTATGGCACTCCGAATAGGGCCCTGTACGAATCTTTGGATGAAGAAACAAAAGAGGACTATACAATTTTCCCGGAGGAAAGCACCCTGGAAAAATGCGAAGTATACAAATATCTCGGCCCGGAAGTTGAGGAATTATATAATTTATTATGGAAGGAATTGAAAGCCTACTAAATATAAAAAGACGGCTGTGCAGACAGATTTTTCTGTGCAGCCGTCGTTTCTTGTGGTAAAATGATGGGTGGGAATTTGTACACAGGAGGAAATGTTTTGGAACTGTTGAGGGAAGTTATTCAGGTATACATTGAGAGGAAGGAATGGTTTTGGGAGCTAATCCTGCAGCACATCACAATATCAGCCATTGCGATTCTTCTTGCCGGTGTTATTGGCCTTTTGATCGGAATGTGGATTGCAGAGCATGACTGGATTTCCCCGGTGATTTTAGGTATTGCCAATGTGTTTTATACAATACCATCCATATCTCTGTTAGGTATGCTCATACCATTCATAGGAATCGGAGATAAAACGGCGGTGGTTGCTTTGACCATTTATGGAATTATGCCGATGGTCCGAAATACTTATGCGGGGATTAAGGGCGTTGATGAGGATATTATTACGGCGGCCCGGGGGATGGGAAGCACTGATTTTCAGATTATGACAAAAATTAAATTGCCATTGGCACTGGGTGTTATTATTGCCGGGATTCGAAATATGGTCGTTATGACAATTTCTGTTGCGGCTATCGCATCGTTTATTGGCGCCGGAGGTCTCGGAGTGGCAATTTACAGGGGCATTACCCTCTATAATACAAGCCTGACTTTTGGGGGAAGCTTTTTAATTGCGTTATTGGCATTAGTCAGTGATTTACTGATTGGATTGATAGAAAAAAAGATTAAAAAGAGAGGAAGATTTTAACATGAAATTAAGAAAAACAGCAGCAGGATTGGCAGCAGTGATGATGTTGACTGCGGTTATTACAGGCTGCGCAGATAAGGCAGAGGAAACAAAGGCTGCGGAAAGCACATCGGGTTCAGATGTTCAGGAAAGTGCGGTAAGCAAAGAAGAGACCGCAGAAGAAGCAATAGAAATAGCCATCAAACCGATGACGGAACAGTATATTCTCGGAGAGATGTTAAAGCTTGTTATCGAAGACAGTACAGATTACAGTGTGGAGATTACAAAAGGTATCGGCGGCGGTACAAGCAATATCCATCCGGCCATGGAAAAGGGTGAATTCGACCTTTATCCGGAATACACATCCAGTGGATGGGTGATGGTTTTGAAGCATGAGGCTTCTGAAGTCAGCGATGATGAAATGCTTGAAAAATTGAAAGAAGAATATGAAGAAAATTTTGATATGACCTGGGTTGGCCTCTATGGATTTAATAATACCTATGCGATTGCCGTTCGAAAAGAGGTGGCCGATGAATTTCAGTTAAAGACAACTTCGGATTTGGCAGCGGTTGCCGACCAGCTTGTATTTGGCGGAAATCCGGATTATATTGAGCGGGAAGATGGATTTAAGCTGGTTTGTGAAACTTATGGTTTGAATTTCAAGGATGTTAAAGATATTGATATCGGCTTGAAGTATCAGGCCATGGAGAACGGCGAAATTGATGTGACTAATGGTTTTACCACCGATGCGCAGCTTAGCCGGGATGATGTGGTTGTTCTGGAGGATGATAAACATTTGCAGGTAAATTACTTCTGCTCAACGATTGTTCGAAAGGATTCTCTGGAAAAATATCCGGGGCTGGAAGACGCTCTTATGAAAATGGACGGCATTTTAACAGATAAAGAGATGGCCGGACTGAATTATCAGGTTGAAGTGGAAGGAAAAAATGAAGCCGACGCTGCAAAAGAGTTTTTGACTTCGAAGGGAATTATTGCGGAATAATTGGAGAGTAAACGGATGGATATCATTACACTGGAACATGTGACAAAAAGTTTTGACGGACAGGAAATTCTGCGGGACTTTAATCTTTCGGTGCAGGAAGGGGAGTTTCTTGCAGTTATCGGGCGGTCCGGCTGCGGAAAAACAACGATGCTGAAAATGATGAACGGGCTTTTGACGCCGGATGAAGGGAAAGTGTGTGTTGACGGAAAGAATATAGCAGAAACAGACATCATTTCCCTGCGGCGGCGGATTGGCTATGTTATTCAGAATCGGGGGCTGTTTCCCCATATGACAGTGGAGAAGAATATTACTTATGTCCCTGTCATCAGCGGAAAGAAAAATAAAAAGGAAAACAGGGAACTGGCATTGAAACTTTTGAAACTGGTCGGCCTGGAAGAAGAAAAACTTGGCAAATATCCATCGGAACTTTCCGGGGGTCAGCAGCAGCGGGTTGGTATTGCCCGTGCTCTGGCCGCAGACCCGAAAATTCTTCTTATGGATGAACCCTTCGGCGCCTTGGATGAAATCACCCGGCAAACCATGCAGGATGAAATTTTACGGCTGCAGAAGTCATTGAAACTGACTGTGATATTCATTACACATGATATCCGGGAGGCAATGAAATTAGGCGACCGGGTGATGGTGATGGAGGATGGAAAGGCTGTTCAGCTGGATACGCCGGAAAATATATGTCGGGCGCCGGCCGACAGTTTTGTGGCCGATTTGATAAAAAGCGTGTTGAACAGGACTTAACCGTTTTTCAGTTTTTTATATAATGTGGGGCGGCTGATGCCAAGCTTGCAGGCAGCTTCTGTTTTATTTCCTCCACATTCATTAAGAACTTTATGTATGATGGCTAGTTCTTCGGATTTTAATACATTACTAACTGAAAACGCAGGGCTTTCTGCGTTTTCAGAAATTCTATCAGATGAAATAGTCAGTCCCATGGTTTCCTTAATTGTTTTAGCATCCACATCTTTATGCATAGAAACAACGACAAGCCTTTCTATTATATTTGCCAATTCTCGTATATTTCCAGGCCAGTTATAAGAATATAGTAATTCCATTGCCTCCGGCTTGATATTGATTAACGGGCGCTTCATTTTTGTACATTCTCTCAGAAGCAGATGATGAATAAGCATTTCCAAATCTGCTTTTCTGTTTCTTAACGGGGGTAATTCTATTGCGAGTACATTTAAGCGGTAGAAAAAATCTTCCCTGAATTGATTTTTTTTAACCATTTCCTGTAAATTTTTATTGGTTGCTGCAATTATTCTCACATTAACAGGTATAATTTTGTCATCACCCAGGCGCATTATTCTGCGTTCTTCAAGTACTCGGAGCAGTCTGGTTTGTATGGAAATATCTATTTCACCAATTTCATCAAGAAAGATGGTTCCTTTATGTGCCAATTCAAATAGTCCGACCTTTCCACCCTTTTTTGCACCAGTGAATGCCCCGTCGATATAGCCAAACAATTCGCTTTCCAGAAGTGTAGAAGGTATAGCGGCGCAATTTACAGCAACAAATGGGCCATTTGCACGAGGGCTGCAGTTATGGATACTTTGTGCAAACAGCTCTTTTCCTGTTCCGGATTCGCCTGTAATAAGCACAGTGGAGTCTACGCCGCTGTATCGTTTCGCCAGCACGATTTTTTCTTTAATGATTGATGAATTTCCAATAATATCTTCAAATGTGTGCGTAGCAATAAGGCCCTGCTTAGAAAGCTGGCTTCTGACGCTGGCGGCCATTCCCTGTACATCGTTGAAACGCTGTAATTTGACTACGGCACCTGATATAGTTTCGTTACTGCAGAAAGGATAAATGGAAGTTACATATTTATTGTTTTTATGTTCGAGTAAAACGTTAAGTGTGGTCTCATTTTTGTTTATCGCAGATTTTATTTGCTCTATCCATGGCATAGGAAAAATACTGTTTAAATCACAATTACTGTCGGGTACGCCAAAGATGGCAGATGCCGGCTGATTCATGAGCGTAACTTTACAGTTTTCATCAAATTTTACAAGCCCTTCATCGATAATATTAAAAATTGTATTAAGTTCTTCATTCTGCTTATTTTTGATATTAATATGGTCGATAATATTTTTGGCTTCGCTGATGGCAAAAAGAATCTCATCTTCACTTGTTGTAAGTATTATTCTTTCAATTCCATACATGTTTGCATAACGTGTTTCATCATATCCGCCAACAAGGGCATGAATCCCATCTTTTTTTGCTTCTATTGCTGCCTTTTCATAGTCTTCTGCCGAATTTACTTCATAATAATGTATTTTATTGTCAAGGGCACACTCGACTTCTTTTGCAGCTTCAAGAAGGGAGTTTGTACCAGCAAGGCCGATAGAACCATACTGTTTTTGAGCACGCACAAGTTCACCTAAGAGTTTGCCTATAGAAAAGGGAATTTCTACAATCGGAATGGAAATATTTGCAGAACGCAGTTTTAAAATATAACCAGCTCTGGAAATGAGTATTTGTGTCCCACTTTTTACCATTTTTTTAGCTTCTATAAGTCCTCCTTCATAATCTGTGACTTTAACAACATTTATCGTACCTTCAGGATAGTTTTTGCTCGCCGAAAGAGCTTCATAATATGTTGAATCTAACTCTAAAATTATTCCTATTTCAGCCATTATAATCCTTCCTTAAAATATATTATCTGTATCTGTATACAATTGTAAAATATTTTAACATTTAACGCAATAATAATTTACACAAGTTTGATGAATTGAATTATATTTGTTGGTTTATCGGCCTTTTTCCAGAAAAATAATTTGGCATATTTTTTGCTGTATATAATAATACAATGAAATGTTGTCCAACTTGTAGAATTATCTGAAAAACGTAAATAGGTTTTGTCACTATTTATCCGAAGAAGGAGGAGATGAAATGTAGAAATATGTGTTCAGTAAAAAATGAGAAAATATTTACGCTGATTGCGGGGAGGGGTTTTATGCAGCTATATAGCAAATTTCTTGATATTATTCAAAAGATTTATAAAATTCTTATGATAATAGCAATGGCCGTACTTACGGTAACAATTATTGCATCGGTAATATGGAGATATGTTTTGGAAAATCCGATAGTGTGGGCTGAACAGCTTTCCAGATTCATGTTTGTCTGGGCTATAATGCTTGGAATTCCTATATATTACAGGGAGGGCCTTGCAACTTGTCTGGATCTTTTGGTTGAGAAATTTCCTGATGGTTTGGAAAAAATTGTAAACATTGTGATGAATATATGTGTGGGACTGTTTGGTGTATTCTATGGATATGCGTCCTGGCTTTATATTGTTCAGTCCGGCGCTACAAAGTTCCAAGGACTTGGATGTCCTAGCGGCGTTGTTTATGCATCTGAACTTGTATGCAGTGTTTTCTTGGTTTTATGTGTTATTGAAACGGTTATCAAAAAAGTTATCGATTTTTCTGCTGAAAAGACGATTAAGAAAGGGGGTGAGGTATAAATGATTGCAATACTGATAATATCATTTTTTGTATTTTTGGTTCTTGGCATGCCCATTGCTTTTGTTATGGGTTCGTCTGCAAGCCTTGCATTTTTAGTTGAAGGTATATCGCCTATCGTTCTCGCACAGCGTACTTTTACATCAACAAATTCGTTTGCTCTTTTGGCAATTCCGTTGTTTATGTTGGCTGGTAATTTAATGGAACGGACGGAGATTACGAAGGATTTGGTGAATTTCTGTGATAAACTTGTCGGCCATATAAGAGGTGGTTTGGCTCACACCACTTGCCTTACCGGTATGGTGTTTGCGGCTATGTGCGGTTCAAATAATGCTTCAGCGGCAGCTATTGGCTCAATGATGATACCTGCCCTTAGGGATGATGGATATGACACACCATTTGCAGTTTCACTTGTTGCTGCAGCCGGTAATCTTGGTCCTATTATTCCTCCAAGTATTATTATGATTATTTATGCAAGTGCTACAAACCTTCCTATCAAGGATATGTTTATGGCAGGGGTAGTTCCCGGAATATTTATGGGCATTGGCTTTATGGTATACAGTTATCTTTATGCCAGGAAATTGGGCATGAAACATCGAAGGAGAGCCCAATTAAAAGAGGTATGGGCTGCATTCAAAAAAGCTTTTTTTGCTCTTCTTACACCGCTTATTATACTTTCGGGTATTGCGACGGGTATTTTTACAGCGACTGAATCGGGAGCAGTAGCGGTCCTTTATTGTATCATTTACGGTTTTATTCGCAGAAAGATTGGATTCAGAGATGTACTTGACAGTTTATATCAAGCGGCTATTTCAACGCTCGGACCAATGATTGTAATTTGTTTTGCCTCTGCTTTTTCGTATTTATTAAGTTATAGTAATTTTTCGGAAAAGGCAGTTGGCGCAATTATGGCAATATCTCAGAACAAATATATTGTTATGCTTCTTGTCGTTGCGCTTATTATGCTTATAGGTATGTTTGTTGAGGTAACAGCAGCCTGTATTATGATGATTCCTATGTTTACGAAGCTTATCGCGGTGATGGGTTTTGACCCAATCTGGTTTGCAATTATAGTTATTATTGTTTTTTGTATAGGTGCTATTACGCCGCCTGTCGGAATAACACTCTATGTTTCCTGCGGGGTCGCCAAGCTGCCGCTTAGAGATGCAATTAAGCCCATATGGCCGTTTGTATTTATAATGCTTGCAGTGACCTTGCTCATTATATTTGTTCCTCAGGTTGCAACATTATTGCCGTCTATACTTAGATAAAATTATTTTAATTAAAGGAGGATTTTTTATGAAAAAACGTTTATTTGCGCTTATACTTGCAGGTCTTATGACACTTAGTATTGTTGGATGTGGAAAAAGTTCCTCATCTGATTCGGAGACTGGAGGCAGTGAAAAATCTGCCAACGTTGAAAACACGGAAACGAAAGAACTTAAACTTGGACATCCTTTAGGGCCAGGCACAAGCCAGCATATTTATCTTCAAAAATGGGCGGATGCCGTTTATGAAGCTTCAAATGGCAAATACAAGATATCTGTTTATCCAAGTGCCCAATTTGGTGAAGCAAGGGAGCTTGTTGAATCTCTTTCAAATGGCATATACGATGTAGGATGGGTAGATTCGAGTACGATGGATTTTCTTGTTCCTGAAGCCAATATGCTGTATCTTGCTTTTTTCTTTGAAGATTATGATGAGCTTTGGAAAGCAATAGACGGAAATACTGGTGACAGACTTGCAGAAATAACAGAAGAGAAAGGGAACATACATCTTTTATCAGCGTTCAGTCTTGGCTGCCGTGAAATTTTCTCTAATAAAGAAATAGTAGGACTTGACAGTCTTAAAAACCTTAAATTCAGAGTTCCTGAACTTGATATGTGGATTAATACATTTAAAGTTCTTGGAATGAATCCAACGCCTGTTGCCTGGTCAGAGCTTTATACAGCCCTTGCCTCAAAGGTCGTTGACGGCGCATGTGCAAATTGGGAAACAATAGCTGGTCAAAAAATGTATAAGGAAGCACCTTATATTTGGG
Organism: uncultured Eubacteriales bacterium; assembly: GCA_900549105.1. Classification (GTDB taxonomy): domain Bacteria; phylum Bacillota; class Clostridia; order Lachnospirales; family Lachnospiraceae; genus Frisingicoccus. The sequence goes on along the minus strand of URND01000050.1, from coordinate 10,066 downwards.
AATCAAATCATTTCTTCCAAACCGGTTTTCCTGCATTTAATTTTAATTTTTGGAATTCACTTTCTGATGAGGATAAGCAGATGTTTACCGATACCTGTTTTGAGATTGCAAAAGAGCAGAGAACAAATGTTGAGGATCTTGATAAACAATATAAACAGTCTATTCTTGATGACGGAGGTCATATTCTTGAAAGAAATGATTTTGCTGATATAGATGAAGTCATTGACAGATATCAGAATGGATTATGGAAAACAATGGTTGAGGAAGCTGGCGCCCAGGAATTATATGAAATTATGTGTACCGACACAGGAAAAAATCCTTGATGAACATACAAAAAAGGGGAGGTGATTATATGGGGATTGAACTCAAATATATAGGATGGTCATCATTTATATTTACTGATAATAAAGGGTTTAAAATGATGACAGACCCGTTTTTGTGTGGAAATAAAGATTTCAAAATACTTCCGAGCCCTATTGCTCCACAGGCAGTAAAAACAGATTTGATTATATGCAGCCATTGTTCAAGTGACCATTTTGCCCAGGCATTTGAAATCATGGATGCAAATCCAAACTCAAAACTTTTGGGAGATCTTGCTACCCTTGCTATTGCAGAACGTGCAGGATATGGAAATTATCTTGATGGTAGAACAGAACTTATAACGGCAGGTGCAGCCTATGCTAAAAGTGATTTTATAGTGCATGCCACAAGTGCCAGGCATATAGCCTTCCAAACTCTTGAAAACGGAACCTTTATTACAGGTGAACCTTTGTGCTATATAATTGAAATAAAGGGCGGCCCTACTTGCTTTTTTGGTGGAGATACATCTCTGACATATGATATGAAGCTTTGGGGCGACCTTTATAAACCGGAAATCGCTATTTTGGGAATTGGCGGAGCGGATTTAAATGGCCGCAGCCTGAGGGAATTAAGCCCGAAAGAGGCAGCAATATGTGCGAAGATGCTTGGGGTGAAAAAGGCAATTCCGATGCATTATAGGCTTGAATCCGATGTTGAAGAATTTCGAAGAAGTATGGTTGAAATATATCCGGATTGTCAGATTATTGAAATGAGGGCGAAGGATATCCTCGAATTATCATAAAAAGCTGATATTATTTAGTTTTTATGTGTAAAACGAAGCCAGTCCATGAATTTTGGGCTGGCTTTGGTTTCTTCAGTGTTTAATTTTGCATATTTAAGCGGATTTCTTTCAGCTCATCTTTGCTAATGCCAGAAACGCTGATAATTTGCTCTTCTGAAAGCAGGCCGCTTTTTAAAAGATTACTTATAACAGTTTTTGTGCCATCTTTAAAACCAGCCTCTCTTCCTTCGCGGGAGGCCATTTCCCAAACATGTTCTGAAATATTACACATTAAATTCAACTCCTCTTCTAAACCATTGTCCATGGGGATGTGGTATTCGCTTTGCAGAATGTGCTTTTTTTTCTCAATGGAAAGTGTTGGCGATAATAGCGTATTCATCATATTGAGAAAGGTATTTTCGCTTTTTTGGTTCTCATTGAGGCATATGATGATAACACACAGTTTATCGTAGTGCTCGGGAATATCCGGTATGGCGCCAACGATATCTGTTTTGTGAATATCATATGTAGAAATAGCATTACCTATGTATTTTGGAGCCTCTGTGCAAATCCAGATGGAATAGACCTTTTTGATGTCCCCATAGTTCGAATTTGAAAACTCTATTCCATTTTGGGAAGAGAGAAGGCGGCCGCCATAATAAATGCCTCTGGTTATGATTGGATAGCCGGGATAAAAATCCTTTTGGCCCTCTATATTCAGGATAAGCTTAACAAACTGGGTTTCCTGGGGTACATAGGCGTTAAAACGAATATCAAAAGTTACGGAACCTTCATTTTGAACTTTATCTTCGGTGGCTAATCCTGTGATTTTGTCATTTGTATTTGTCTGTCCGGGGTCAACATGAACTGTGCTGATTTCGGGTTCCTTTTCAATACATTGCCGGATAACTTCAATTGTTTGATTGGCGAATTCTTTTACCGTTTCACGCATAATCCAGGCAAGTATGATTTTATGACCAAGGACTTTTTTGCATTGAGCATCATACCGGATACAATAGCCGGCATTTTCAATATCCTTTGCAATTTCTGTTTTCAAGTAATTGACTGCTCCTTTCTGATTATAACATATTTTTTTATTATTGGATATCCCGGCGAAATGCCAAAAGAAAAAATTAAACAAGAATCACGAAACGTTTTGTTATCTTAATTTCTATTATACCTGAATAAAGGAAGGAAACAATCATCATTTGTTGACAGAAAAAGACAAAAAAATACGGTATACTCGTTTAAGAATATACCGTAATCTATAATGCTTCGCATGGGCGCACTCCGTCAGGCTTCGGACGATAATGTATACCCATTCGGGCACCCCGTAATTCATGCCCCTGCGGGGCGGGCGTCCTTCGTCAAGCTTCGGACGATAAGGTATACCCACAGGGCATCCCGTATGTCAGATGCTCCGCATGGGCGCACTCCGTCAGGCTTCGTGCGATAAGGTATGGATGAAGAGGCCGCTTCGGAGTTTTGGCTCGAACCAGGTGGACTTTGGCGGCATGATACAGTTGGAATCTGAAATGTTCATCAAATCATCCATCGTGGTTGGATAAAGGGCAAAGGCAACGCCGTGACCTTCATTGACAAGCCGTTCCAGCTCAGGGAGACCGCGGATGCCGCCCACAAAATCGATACGGGCGCTTTTACGCGGGTCATCAATATTTAAAATCGGCCCCAGAAGGTTATTTTGAAGGATGGATACATCCAGTTGTTCCACAGGATTTTCTTCATTAAAGCTGCCTTTTTTGAAAGTCAGGCTGTACCAGCGTCCATCCAGGAACATGCCGGCTTCGTGTTTTTTCGTAGGCTCATAACGCCCGGTTACCGGAGATAATTCAAAGTCTTTTTTGAGTTTTTCCAGGAATTGGGCAGTGGTCATTCCATTTAAATCATGCACATACCGATTATAGGGCCATATGTGAAGCTGTTCATCCGGGAAAAGAACGGCAAGAAAATAGTTGAACTCTTCGCTGCCTGTATAGTTTGGGTGTTTTTTCCGGCGCATCATGCCTACATGGAAGGCTGAAGCGGCCCTGTGATGTCCATCGGCAATATACAGATTTGGAATATTTTCAAATTCTTTTTGGAAACTGTGAATTGTTTTTTCATCATCTATAACCCAAACCGTGTGGCGAACACCATCCTCGGCTGTGAAATCATAGATAGGTGAATAGCTGTCCATCCAATATTTCATTGCCCGTGTAATATTTTGGCGGGCGCGGTAAGTCAGAAAAATCGGACCGGTATTGGCATCGCAGATATCCACATGCCGGATTCGGTCTGCCTCCTTATCTTCGCGGGTCATTTCATGTTTTTTAATTGTTCCGTCAGCATAATCGTCGATGGATACACAGCCAACGATTCCAGCCTGTACACGTCCATACATAATTTCTCGATAGATATAGAGACATGGTTTTGAATCCTGAATATAAATACCGTTAGAGCGCATATGTTCAAGCGTTTCGGCGGCTTTTTTATAAATACAGTCATCATAAGGATTTACAGAATCGTCAAAATCAATTTCCGCTTTATCCACATGCAGAAACGAATAAGGGTTATTGCGGGTGAGCTTTCGGGCTTCCTCCGTATTCATTACATCATAGGGTAATGCAGCAACCTGGCCGGCCAGAGACGGAACAGGGCGGATTGCAGCAAAAGGTTTTAAAAGGGCCATGGTATCCTCCTTCAACGTATAGTTAAATATGTAAAAGATAACTCCTATATTACCACAAATAATTACAAAACTTCAAGCGCTATCAAGATAGATTATTAAAGATTCAGCCTTTATCGCATAAACCAATGTACGTGGGAAATACTATAGATATAATTATAGTATGTATACTTCGGATATTTGTTCTTTTATATTTGTATTAAACATTGTATCTAAAAGAGAGTGTTTTCTGGTTTTTTTAATAAATTTAAAAAAGTGGTTGACAAACTGCTGTTTATTTGTTATATTACATATAGAACAAATAAAACATATAAAACAATCGAATGGAGGAATGGTTATGTTAATGCCTAGTATTTTTAATAATAGTTTATTTGATGAGATGATGGATTTTCCATTCGGAAGAGATTTTTTTGGTGATTCCGGCCGAATGATGAATGAGTATCGAACAGGAATGATGAAAACGGATGTGAAAGAAGCAGACGGTGTTTATGAGGTAGATATGGAACTTCCGGGCTATAAGAAAGAAGATATTTCCGCAAAGCTTGAAAAGGGATATTTGACAATCACTGCTGTGAAAAATGAAGAAAATAATGAAGGCAATTCGGGCAGCAGATATATCCGCCGTGAACGTTATTCCGGCCAGTGCTCAAGAAGTTTCTTTGTCGGCGAAAATGTGCGCCAGGAAGATATCCATGCGAGATTTGAAGATGGCATCCTGAAGCTGACGGTGCCAAAAACAGAGCCGGCCAAAATTGAAGAACAGAAGTATATAGCTATTGAAGGTTAACAGATATATATTCCCTCTTTTCCCGGGTATCCTTAGCGGATACCCGGTTTTTTCGTTCTTAAATAAATCCTCGCAGTTATAAAAGACATATGATATAATAAGAAAGAATGTATCGTAGAGAGTGAGACAGAGAGTTATGGAATATGTTGTTGTGGATTTTGAATGGAATCAATCTCCATATGGTAAAAACGCGTCAAATAAGCATCTTCCTTTTGAAATTATTGAAATCGGGGCGGTAAAGCTGGATGAGAAGGGGCAGGAGATAGACCGGTTCAATGAAGTTATCAAACCGAAGGTTTATAGAAAAATGCATCATGTGACAAGGAGTTTAACGGGAATTACAGAAAAAGATTTGAATCGGGGGCGGACCTTTCCGAAAGCGCTGGTGGATTTTATGTGCTGGTGCGGAGATGATTTTATGTTTTGCACATGGGGGAATCTGGATTTGCTGGAACTTCAGCGGAATATGAAGTTTTATCATCTGGAGGACCTGCTGGTTGGGCCAATCAGGTACTATAATGTACAAAAGCTGTTTCGTATACTTTATGATAATGAAAACAATGCGGCCTCTTTGGAATATGCCGTGGACTTTTTGAGGATTCGGCGGAAGGGAAATTTTCATCGGGCCATTAATGATGCAGAGTACACGGCAGAAATTTTTGCATTGATGGATAAAAAGAAAGTAGAGAAATGGTACACGGTAGATTATTATCAGAATCCCAAAACACGTAAAGAAGAACTCAAACTTGTTTATGAGACTTATTTTAAATATGTATCGAAGGAATTTGCCAGCAAGGAAGCTGCGATGGCGGACAGGGAAGTGCGTACGACCCGGTGTTATAAATGTGGTCGGCCGGCCCTCAAGCGTATTCGCTGGTTTTCAGGCAAGAGCAGGTGTTATTATTGTCTGGCTGAATGTGGGGAACATGGCTATATACGGGGAAAAATCCGTTTAAAGAAAACGGATGAGGATAAATTTTATGTCGTAAAAACATTGCGCCAGATTGATGAAGAGGGTGCAAAAAGGATTGTCGCCATGAAAGAAGAAGTTCGCCAGAAACGCCAGGAGAAACGACACAGGGAGGGAGTCCATGAAGGCTAAATTCATTATCAATCCTTCATCCGGAAAACAGAATTTTTTAAAAAGTATCGAGAGTGTGGTCGGATGTCTTGTGTTGAATCAGGTGGTAAATCAGGTGGATGTGGTTTACACAAAACAGCAGGGAGATGCCCTTGAGGAAGCGAAGAACATAAAAAAGGGCGAGTATGATTTTGTTGTATCTGTCGGCGGTGACGGAACATTGAATGATGTTGTCAACGGCTTGATGGAGGGCGGCAGTGAGACGCCGCTGGCCGTTATCTCCGTGGGAACGGCCAATGATTTTGCCCAGTATGTCAAGCCGCCTCAGACGCCGGAAGCCTTTTGCAGGATGATTATGGAATTTAAAATCCGGTGTATTGATGTCGGAAAGATTAATGAGCGTTATTTTATCAACCGGGTCAGCGGCGGATTTGGCGCCAATGTGGGCGATAAAGTTTCTCAGGAGTCGAAGGCGGTGCTTGGGAAATTGGCCTATTATATGGAAGGGGCTCTGGATTTTTCGAAAAAAGGCATGGAAACCATAAAGGTACGGTTTGATTCGGTTCAGTTTCGGGGAGAAAGAGAAGTTATCAGCTTTATGGTATTAAATACCTGTGTCGGATTTGGAATGTATCGGGGATTGCCCGAAAAAAATCCGGATGATGGGACATTTGATGTCATGATTGTGAAAAAGATGGATTTAGGGCAGGTGCCGGGATTGGGAATTCAGGCGTTGACAAAAAAGATGGTGAAGCATCCGAAGGTACGCCATTTTCGAACAGAAAGAATTCGCATTGAATCCGCAGAGGATACGGATATTATGGTTGATTATGACGGCCAGGTTTTCGGAAAGCTTCCGGTGGAGCTCTCATTGATTCCAAAAGCGATAAAATTGATTATACCTTAAAGTGCCGCATACAGCGGCACTTTTTATGATATGGAATTTATTATTAGCAATCTTTTTTTTTGCCCATATTTAAGATGAAATGGCAGACCTCTTTCCATGATTTGTGGCATTGGATACAGCACTGGTCCAAAGCTTTATGCTCATAACAAAGAACAGAAAGTTTTCTGTTTAAATTTTTTTGATTTTTCATAATAATCCGCCTTAAAGGAATTATTAATTAATATATTCATAACCGGCCTGACGTGTGTTTTTAGTAGTGGGCTATCAGGCGGTGGATTGGATTTCCGAGGGCGGAAAATTTGGCTTCATATTCAGTCATAATATTGCCTTCCACATAAGGACTGTGATGCAGGTCATAAGTTACATTGTCCAGCGTCCAGCCGGCGGCAGCCACTTCTTCCAGAGAAAAATCAAACAGAGGGCGGTTGTCTGTTTTAAAGATGACTTTTCCTGCCGGAGTCAGAATCTGGCGATAACGATTCCAGAAATCCCGGTAGGTCAGACGCCGTTTGGCATGGCGCTCCTTCGGCCAGGGGTCGGAAAAATTCAGATAAATACCGTCCACTTCATTTTCGGCAAAAACTTCTGCAATTTCTTCCGCATCCATGCGGATAAAACGAAGGTTGTCGCCTTCAAAAGTTTCGCATTTTTCCAGGGCACGGACAAGAACACTGGAATATTTTTCAATTCCGATAAAATTTTTCTCCGGGTTTCTCCGGGCCATTTCAAGAATAAACTGGCCTTTTCCCATGCCAATCTCTATATAAAGAGGGTTACTGTTTCCAAAAACCCTGCCCCACTGTCCTTTTTTTTCAGTAATATTCTGAATAACGAGAGGGTTCGCGGCAATTGTTTCGCGGGAACCTTTCACATTTCGTAAACGCATGTATGTATCAACTCCTTCTCCGTAAGAATATATCATAAAATTGACTTTTTTTCTACTTTCGTTTACTATCGAAATAGGCAAAAATGAATGTTTGAGTAAAGGAGAATTTGATGAAACGATTACTAACGCTGCTTATGGTCTGGGGTTTGTGTCTGGGGCCAATACTTCCGGTTTACATGGTTTTGCAGGGCCTAAATTGAGAGACTAAAAAAGACGCTCCGGGAATGGATTTCCGGGGCGTCCATTTTTTATAGTCTTTTAGTTTTCCGGCGGAAAGTCGTCATCCTCAAGATTTAAGTCTCTGAATTCATCGACAAATTGTTCATCCACAGGAATCGGGTTGCTTTGGTATTCTTTGGTGTTGCTTAAATCCGGCTCAATATGTTTTTTCCTGAGCAGGAAATTAATCAGCTTACTGATAAGATAAGTCAGCACTGCCACAATCGGAACTCCGAGAAACATTCCGAGAGGGCCGGCCAGAGCGCCGCCTACGGTAATCGCAAAGATAATGGAAATCGGCTGGAGACCGGTGGATTTTCCGAGAATCTTTGGCCCGATAACGGAACCGTCAAGCTGCTGAATAGCCAGAATGAGGATTGCGAAAATTAATGCGGATTTCGGACTGATGATTAATAAAATCAATATACCCGGAATGGCTCCGATAAATGGTCCAAAATAAGGAATCATATTGGTAATTCCCACAATCAAACTGATAATCAGTGCATAAGGCAGTTTTAAAACAGTCATGCAGAAGAGACAGAGAAATCCGATAATTGTGGAGTCCAGAGTCTTTCCGATAATATACTGGCTGAAAATCTGGTTGCAGTCTTTTAATGTTGTAAACAGGGTGATACAAATCTCTTCCGGGAAGATAGCGTAGGCCACCCGCTTTAAGGATTTAATCAGCCGCTGCTTGCCAAAGAGCAGATAGCAGGAAATAACAAAGGCCAGTATGATATTGATAAACCAACTGATAATTGAAAGTCCGGCGCTGTACAAAAATGGAAGAACCGTATCTGACATAAATGACCGGAAAAAGTTAAACATATCCGGCATAACATTTTCGGCAGCTTCATAAATAAAGGACAAATCCAAAGTCGGAAAATATTCATCCAGGGAGTACAGCATATCCAGTGCATTTTGATATAGGGACGGGGAAATCCGCACAAGCTGGCTGATGCTGTTTATTATCTGAGGCACGATAAAAATGAATACGAGGATAATCGCGCCGATAGCAATAACATAGGCCAGAATCATAGAGAGCAGAAGGTGTCCCCGTTCAAATTTATGTTTCAGAGTTTTTTGAAAAAGAAAATTATCAATGTGTTTCACCATTGGGTTAATAAAGTAAGCAATTAAAAATGCAAGAAGAAAAGGTGAAAAAACAGACAATATATTGCCAATCTGACTTTTTGTATTCTGCCAGTTATTCGTAAAACGAAAAATCAGAAGACAGACGGCAAAAGTGGCGATTGCGTAAATACTGATGGTAAAATAAGTGTTATTGGATTGAAAACGTTTTTGACGTTTTGGCTGTTTTTGGGATTTATCCATTATTCTCGTCTCCTATCATGTGAATATTCATATGCGGGTAATCCATGGCAATATGATGCCGGTCAAAGGATTTTTTGATTTCTTCCATTAATGTATAATAAGCGTCCCAATACAACTCCGTAGGCACCCAGGCATGGATGACATACTGAATCGAACTGTCCTGATAATCCCGCACGTGAACTGCCGGCAGCGGTTCCTGAATTAAATCAGGAAAGGAACGGATGGCTTCGTGAAGCGCTTCTTTAACCCCTTCCACAGGGGCGTTGTAAGAGGCTCCGACAAAAATCTCAATCCGCCGTTGGGTTTGGGACGTATAATTAATGATCCGGCCATCGCAAACCTGACTGTTCGGCAGGAAAACGGTTTTGTTTTCCGGTGTCAGGAGCTGGGTATATATTAATCCGGTTTGGGTCACCTTTCCGGACAGGCTGTCCAGTTCAATATAGTCGCCGATACTGAAAGGCCGCGAAAAAAGAATTGTCAGTCCCCCGGCGACATTGGATAAAAGCCCTTGGACAGACAAGGAAATTGCCAGGCTGACAATGCTCAGCAATGCCACAAGGGATGTGGTTGGGATACCCAGATATTCTGTAATTATAATAATGGAAACAAAAACAAGCAGAACTTTCAGACCGCCAGTCAGAAATACCTGAATGGAACGGTCCAAAGAAAACCGTTGAATGATTTTTTTTACAATCTTCAGAATAATTTTGCTCACGATATAGCATAAAAGAGTCAGGAGCAAAATGTAACAAACCTTCTCTACGGTAAGAGAACCTATGGATAATTTTAAAACTTGAGAAATTGCATCTGTGTTCATAAGAGGGGTTATCCGGCTGAACCGGACCTTCCTTTCTATCGTTTATTTAACAACTGTTTTTATTATAGTACAAAATTATGACATGGGATACAAGTAAATCTTAAATATTTCAAAAAAATTTCTGTTGAAATTGTAAAAAGTACTTGCATATTTTTTTAAACGAGTATATAATTCTATTTGCACTGAAAAATATGCGCTTTTAGCTCAGCTGGTAGAGCACCTGACTCTTAATCAGGGTGTCCAGGGTTCGAGCCCCTGAAGGCG
>URND01000049.1 GCA_900549105.1 uncultured Eubacteriales bacterium | reverse complement strand
AAGATGAACGGGCTTCGCCCGCCGTTGACAGCCCCGCCCGGTTTTGCAGTTAGGCGGTCAAGGAGCGGCAGCATATCATAAAGTGCTGTCGCTCCTTTCTTGATACTTCCCGTCCCTGCGCCAATGCGGCGGTATTATTTCCATTCATGACAGAGAATGCAGCGAGTGTCAGAAGAAACTGAAATAGCAATTCCAGTTTGGAGGACATAAATAAAATGATTCCTGCAATTAATATATTTTATTTGAGATACAAAGCGTTGGAGCGCCTTTCTTACGAAGGGACCCCAACGCGGTCTTTTTTATATGAAAAGCTCATTATTTTTCCCTTCAGAACAGGCCTTTTTGATAGCCAGCGCAGCAACCGACACCATAGTCCCATTAACTTTTCGGGCTGACTGCGGACAGTTTACAACGCAGCGCATACAGGAAATGCACTTTTTGCTGTCTGAGATTTTTAAATTATCCCTGCTGATTGCCCCGGCCGGACACTGTTCCGCGCAAAGGCCGCAGCCGTTACACTTTTTATCAGCCTTTGGAACCAGTCCGACGCCGCCGGCTTTTTTATAAGGACGATTGCCCGGAATCTGAAGCACAGATGTAGAAGCATTATCTGCAGCTTTTACCTTTTCAAGGATTTTTTCTGCCAAGCCACACAGTTCATCCCTGTCCATCGAATCAGGTCTGCCTGCGGCATACTGATGTATGATGGAATGTTCTGCGATGGCTGAAATTGCCGCAATGACTTTAAAATTACTTTGTTCCGCAATATCATACAATTCGATGAGTGTATCTTCATAGGCCCGGTTTCCGTATACGCAAATGATGACACAGCGTGCCTGATTACCATTTATTTTGCCAAGTCTTTCCGCCGCCAGAGCCGGAACCCTTCCCCCAAAGGACGGAACAGCAATGACTGCGATATCATCCTGAGAAATATTTAAGGCAGAATAATCATTCTTTGGATTAGTTAAGTCAATCCTGCTGACAGGTTTCTCCCACTCTGCCGTTATAATATCAGCAACCTTCTGTGTTCCTCCGGTTGGACTAAAAACAATCTGTGATACTTCCATATGTACTCACCCTGTAATTTTTAAATTTACACCTATTATACCAACGGCGAGGTGTAATGTCAACATTTACAGGCATCCGTATCCATGTTAAAATAACTCTAAAAGGAGGAAAATAACCACTATGCACATTAGCACAAAATGTTCTGTCGCTATCCATTGCCTGATTTTTATTTATGAATACGGAGATACAAAAAAGGTAACCAGCGAATTGCTTTCATTATCCAGCGGAACCAATTCGGTTACGATTCGAAATATTCTCAGCGCACTAAAAAAAGATGGTATCATATCCATTAAATTCGGAACCGGCGGCGCAACGATGAATTGCCCGTTAAATGAAATAACGCTGTATCGTATATGCAAGGCCATAGAACCGGATTTTTTAACGAAACTCTTTGGTATCCATTCTTCTCCTTCACCTTTTTGTCCAATTGGGAAAAAAATACACAATGTGCTGGATATCTCTTATCAAAAGATTCAGGAGGATTTATGCAGCAGCCTGAAAAGTATCACGATGAAGGATGTGATTGCCGAGTATACCTTATTGTGCGAATCCTGACGGAGCACGCCCATGCGAAGCATCTGACATACGGGATGCCCGAATGGATATACCTTACCGTGCGGAGCCTGACGGAGCGCGCCCATGCGAAGCATCTGACATACGGGATGCCCGAATGGGTATACCTTTTCCGTTCAACAAACTGGAATTTTCATTTTCGTACTCAGTTCAATATCAAAATTCATTTTACATAACTATCTTCAAGTCCTTTTAAATAATCGAAGCACAAATCTTTATCACTACGATAAAAAAACGGGGCATCACGAATGGTGTTACTACTGTTGATTATAAAGCTATCAATTACCCTTCCATTTTCATTCATAAATTCCATTGAAAAACTATATCCGCTATAACCTATGGAAAAATTATCCCTTTTCATTTCAATGCTTTGTATATTTTCTATAATCTGCTTTATCTCATCAGAATCATCAATAGTGAATCCTTTACCCGTATTGCCGTCAAATACCGATATAGATATTACTTCCGAAGCTTTCACTGGTCCCAAAAATCTCTTAGGTGTGGAATACCACACTCCTATGACTATTACAACAATGATTATCATTACTACAAATACTGTAATTTTTTTCTTCTTCATCACAAGCACCCCAAATTCCGATTTATCTGTTAAACCCTCTGAAAACGCTGTATTTTCAAGACATTTCGCCTGTTTTGTGTTCCAACCTTATGTATTTTCCCTTGTTTTTGCCCTTACGAGCCGAAACAAGGGAAAGTTTTTTACTCTCCGCCGACTACCTTATCCAGCAGTCTTGCGGAAGTACGCTTCGCTTCCCTTGTAGCGTGAGCGTAAATGTTCATTGTGGTACTGACATCGGCGTGTCCAAGAAGCTCCTGCACATCCTTTGGCGCTGCTCCGTTTGAGAGCAGATTGCTCGTGAATGTGTGGCGAAGCTGGTGGAAATGAAAGCCCTCCAAGCCCTCGACCTTTTTGCTTGCCGTCCTGCACATAATCCCTACTGTACTCGGTGATTCGTATGCGCCGTCAGGTCTGAGACAGACGAAGGATATTTCCTTGTAGCCCTCTGGGATTTCTTCTGTTCTCGGCAGGCTGTAAACCTCGTAGTAAGTACGGTCTTTTTCCTTCACCTCGGTATAGTAGTTGAGGTGGTAAAGCCCGCCATACTGAAAGCGGTTTTTATGCTGTTCGGTTTTCGCCGCTTTGAGAATTGCCGCCAGCGTGTCGCAGAAGTCCACGGTACGGACTTTCTTCCGTTTGGTCGCCCCTATCTCGGTTTTGTGCCTTGCCCCGTTGTAGCGCATACTGCGGCGCACCGTAAGGTACTGCTTGTCAAGGTTGATGTCCTGCCAAGTCAAGCCGCAGACCTCGCCAATGCGAAGCCCCGTGTAGTAGGCAATCTGAATGGGCAGTAAAGCGGGGTTATCTTTCTTTTTCAGAAATTCCTCCAGCTTCAGATACTGCTCATGGCTGAGCGTGGGTGTGGAAGCGGTATCGCCGTCCTCGTCCGAAAACAGGTCATAGTCCTCTTTCTTGCCCCGCCATACCACATACTGCATCGGGTTGAAGGTAATCAGCCGTTTGGGGAATACCGCAAAGCGGAACGCTCCTTGCAGGACTGCCGAGAACAAACGCAGATACCCTTTGCTGAGTGCCTTTGCCGTTGTACCGTCGGGATTTGTCCCGCCGAAGCTGAGAAAATCCATATACGCCTGCAAATGGTCGGCGGTGACGGTTTTCAGCTTTCGGCTGCCGATAGGGTGCTGCTTGATACGGTTTACCGTACCCTGATATGCCATTACCGTACCGTTGCTGAGACTGCCGGGCTTTAGTTCTTCCTCCACCCACATATCCAGCAGCATTCCCACCGTGGCGTTTTCAGACTTTGCAACGAATTTCTTTTCCTCGTAGTCCTCCATCGCCTTGCGGAGCAGGGCTTCCGTTTCGGATTTGCTTTCTGTTCCCACGAATTCACGCTGTACCAGATTGCCGCTTTCATCTTCGATATAGAAGCGGTAGTACCACTTTTTGCCTTTCTTTCTTACAGAACCTTTTGCCATAGATAAAAACTCCTTTCTATCCGTGGCAATCGGGACTGTGACATATGGTGTGCGTAAAGTAAAGAATGTCACTTTTGCCGGTTGGTTTCAATCGGCATATTTTTTTGTCAAGGTGCCACGGAATTTTCTTTTTCGGCAAGCCTGTTTTCGGCTTCCGTCACTATCCCGAAGAGGTCGCCCATAGATACTTTGGTGCGTCCCTCATCGTAGATATGTAAAATTCCGTCTAAAAAACGCTTCATATCTTCGATAGGTATTTCCATTTCTTTGCGGTAGACCCGTTCTTCGATTGCGCCCACCTCAATCGCATACCGCATAATCGACTGCTTCAAGCCCTCGTCCTCCGCCACACGGTCAACCTCCGCCATAGCGTCGGCAAAGTAGTGGCACAGCACCGAGTACAGGTCAATCATCTTGCCGAGGAAGGTAGTAAGAAGCTGCTGGTGCGGCTCTCCGCTGACCGTGGAGGAAACCGTATCAAGGTACTTTTTGATATGCTCCTCAATGTCCTTTTGGCAGAGCGTGCGGGCATCATATTCCTTTTCCTCGGAAAGCCCTGTCAGCCATTCGGGAGTGGTAAGCAGCGCATCGGCAAGACCGTTGATAATCATAGTACGCTTCGGGTCAACACCGTCTGCCTCATACCGCTGAATGGTGGATTTGTTTACGCCGATACGCCTTCCAAGCTCCGGCATGGTAAGGTTTAGTTCTGTTCGGCGCTCTTTTACCCGTTCACCGACCTGTTTTGCGGTGAACTCAATTTCTTTTTTCAAGGGTTTCACCTCCTGACGAGTATTATTATAGCACAGCAAAACGCAGATTGCAACCCAAAAACGAGATAAATATTAAAAATAATTCCTAAACAGTTGCAAAACGGGTTGACACGAGATGGCAAAATAAGTATAATTAGGATTGTGCAGTTGCAAAACAAGTATTTAAAAAGGAGGATGAGATAATGAACGCAGTTAAAATGGGTATGACCATCGAGGAAGCCGCCGAATGTACGGGTATCGGCAGGAACACCATGCGGAAATTGGTGGACTGGGGCAAGCTGCCTGTCTTAAAGGTAGGGCGCAAGACCATTATCCGAAGGGACACGCTGGAGCGTTTTATGACGGTCAATCAGGGGAGAAACCTGCTCAGTCAGAACGATGTCCGCAAGGTCGAGTAACCGTCCTCTTAAGCCCTCGGCGTTTGAGAGCGAAATACACCCCTCGCACAAATCTGATGATTTGTACTCTGGGTATTTCGCCCCTGCGGGGAGCTACCGGGGGCGCTTGCAGGAAATCCCTGCCGCTTTTGATACGGCGCTGTTCCGTCAGCAACCGTCAAGACGGTTGCAAAATGAGAACGGTATATTTCAAAGAAAGGTTGGATTATGGCAAGACACAGCTTCATACAGATGTCGAAGCTGCCCAATGTCAAAGGACGAATATCGTATATCACCAGCCACGCAAGACAGGAAAACCTATACGCCGCCTACCGCACCGCCGACAATGCCTTTTGGAACAATCTCGCAAGAGAGAGCCAACAGGAGTTTCAGCGCAGCGGCACAAAGGGGGAATGTATCGAAGCAAGGGAGCTGATTATCGCCCTGCCCGAAGTTTACACGCAATACGAGCCGCAGCAGGTGCTTGAGGATTTTACAGACGAGTTCCGCAGACGGTACGGCGTGGAATGTGTGTCGGCGCTCCACCACAACAAGCGCAAAACCAATTACCACATTCACCTGATTTTCAGCGAAAGGAAGCTGCTCCCTGAGCCTGATATGAAGATTGCCACAAGAAGCGTATTCTTTGACGAAACAGGGAAACGGGTACGCACCAAGAAGGAAATCACAGGTGAGGACGGGCAGATCAGAAAGGGCTGTGCCGTTATCAAAAAGGGAGAGGTTTACGAAAGTCATCTGTTTACCGTAAAGGATGACCGCTTCAAGAGCGAGGCTTTTCTTCGGGAGGTAAAGGAGGTTTACACGGAACTTATCAACCGTCACATTTCCGACCCCGAACAGCACCTGAAGGTATTTGACAAAAACAGCGTGTACCTGCCGACAAAGAAAATAGGCAAGAACAATCCCAAAGCCGCAGAGATTGCAGCCGACAATGCCGCAAGGCAGGAATGGAACAGGACAGCGGATATGGCGCTTGTATCGGGGATTGAGGAAACTAAAATACTGGAAATCAAACAAACCGAGATACACGACAAGGTGAGCCAATCTATCCGCAAAGGCGGCTGGCTGCCAAATCTGTTCCGCCGTATCGTGAACAAGGCAAAGGACTTTCTGCAAAACCTTATCCGTGAACACGATATACCGCCGAAGCCCACGCTCAGTATCAATATGGCAGAGTTCCGCACCATGCGAAATCTGATGATACGGGTACAGGACGAGGCGAGGGCAATCCACAGCTTGCAGGAGAAAGTCCCCAAGCTGAAAGAACTGCTTTCCGAAGTAAAGGGCATTTTCAAGGGTAAGGAGCGCAAGGCTCTTACAGAGCGGATACAGCAGACCGAAAAGGAAATATCCGAAAGGCTCGATAAGCTCCCCGATATTCTCAGGGAGGACGGTTATCCCGATGTGCAGGCATTCATGGCGACCTATCGGGAAGCGGAAACCGTTGTGGAACAATACAACCGTGACCTTGCTGAATGGGAGCGACAAGTGAAACAAAAGAGCAGATCGCCAAAACCGCCCGAAAGGGAGAGCGTCCGAAATAGGCTCAGACAGTTGCAGGAGCAGGGCAGACAGCAAAAGCCACGAAAGAAATCCTTTGACAGAGACAGCCGATAGGCGAAGAAAAACCGCCGCTATGGTTTTACCCATACACGGCGGCATACATATAGAGATTAGGTTTCTTGCTTCTTTATAACGGTTATTTTCAAATTTTCCGCTTCTATCAGCGTTTCCTGTTTGCATTTCGGACAGTAGAGGGGATAGTTTTTCAAGACCGTATCCTCTCTTATTCTGTCACGGGTTTTGTTGCCGCAAACGGGGCATAGTATCCATTCGTTTTTATTCAAACTGGTGTCCCCCAAATTATTTCGATTTTTGTTTCTTCAAAACTACCCCACATACAATTACCGCCACGAAAAAGACAACGATTAAATACCATAGATTTTCAAGGCAAAAACCATTATCCAACATCAATCGGTATCCCCAAGAAGCAGGGAAAATGCGCCCTATCGTTTCCAAAAAATCAGGCAGAAAATCAATGGGGAACATAATTCCCGAAAGCATAATCGAGGGTAAAAACACTAATTGTGCTATCATCGTTAGTTTCGCCTGATTTTTTATAATCAGTCCTAAAATGCTTCCAATGCTTAACGACACAATAATGTATATAGCAAGTGCAAGAAAGAAAATCGGAAGTTGTGCTGGCAATGTTGCTTCAAATAGTACAGGAGCAAGTAGCACTATCACAATACAGGCAATCATCAAATGGACAAATGCGGAAAGAAACATTGTAACAAGACCTAAATAGATAGGTACTCCGTTTGCTTTATAAACTTTTTTTATGTCACTTCCGTAAGTTTCAATCAACGATGGCGGCAATCCTATAAACGCTCCCATTGAAACGCTCATTACAATCATCGATTGTATAAGTGTACTTCTCATTTCAGGCATAACAGAAGTAAAAATACCGCCCATAAGTAGAAAGAAAATAAGCGGAACGATATAGCAGGTAACTAACAGGGATTTACTTCGTATATCCAATTTCCATTGTAACGCTACACCATATAAAAAACCGTTCATTCTGTATCCCTCCCTGCCATTTCCATAAAATGTTGTTCAAGAGTGCCACGATCAACTTTAATATCTAATACATGAATTTCCTTTTGTTTCAAATCACCAAGCAAGGAAATCAAAGCATCTTCAATATTGTCTGTTTCAAAAGTGCTGTCTCCTTGCTGCATTTTGATATGGATAAAATATTTTTTCCCAACCTTATCTGTCAGTTCCAAAGCTGTGCCACAAAAGACAATATTTCCGTTATTCAAAATAGCAATACGGTCGCATAAGGTTTCTACTTCCGCCATATCGTGACTTGCCAAAACAATTGTTTTTCCACTTGATTTGAGCTTTCGGATTTGCTCGTGAAGCGAAAGTCTACCTTCGACATCAAGCCCCGCAGTTGGTTCATCGAGAAAAATAATGTCTGGATTGCTGATAAGTGCAAGGGCGAGATGTAACCGCCTTTTTTGCCCTGTGGATAGCTGGATATACTGCTTCTTTTCAATTTCTTTAATACCGAGAGCGTTAAGCATAGCATAATCAATTTTTGTTCTATTCCATTTTGCAAATAGCTTTACAGCCTCCATCGGTTTGATATGGGCGGGCAAAGATGATGATTGCAACTGAATACCCATTTTCCCGTCTACAAGAATTGTACCGCTATCATACTTTCTCAAGCCCTCAATACATTCAAGAGATGTCGTTTTCCCTGCTCCATTTACACCGAGCAGAGCAAAAATTTCTCCTTTTTCGATTTGAAAATCAAGCCCATCCAGAACACTATGGCTGCCGTAGCTTTTCTTTAATCCACGAACTTGTATTGCGCTATTCATCATTCCACCTCCTCGAACGGATTTGCTTCGAGTTTTGAAAAGTAGACTTGCAAAGCTGGCTCTAAATAGTCGTTTACGATTTTTTGCCTTTCTTCCCAAGCATTTGTAGCAGTATCAATATTGCCGATTTCCATCAATTTAGGCAGCATACTCATATCGCCGTTCGTAAATTCCATAATCAAGCCCCAATATTCTTTTACAACTCGTTGGCATTTTTCGTTTTCAGGCGGTACACCTTCCTTTTTAAGCTGTACGATTTCATCACTCAAGCGGTTAAATCTGTCCATAAAATTCAAGCCGCTTTCCTTATCGAATCGGCTGCGGATATGGTCGAGTGTTTCATCATCGAAACGCTTAATGAGATAGTAAGAGTCATTCTTCATTTGCAGATTGACAATAATATCTGCATACTTCTTAAAGTTGACTGTCTGCATTTGCAACACTTCTGCTTTTAACTGTTCTATTGCTGTCAAAGAAGCTGTTAGCTGCTCTATTTTCCTGCGTATGTCGTCAGCCTGTTCAGTAAGAGCATTTGCAACATCAGTCGGTGTTTCCAAAGAAATTAAGCGTTGCTTTATATCATTCAAAGAAAATCCTAATGATTTCAGGGATATAATTTGATGAAGCGTAACTAAATCTTTATCTGTATAAAGCCTGCGCCCACCTTCACTTTCTGCTGATGGGGATAGCAAGCCCTCTTTATCATAGTATTGTAATGTACGAACAGTAACTCCTATTTTCTTTGCGACCTCTCCAACTGTCATAAACCCAAGCGGTATTGCTCTGTGTTTTGCCATAATCGTTTACCTCCTGTGATATATTATAAATCATTACGCTGCGTCACAAGCAAGACCTTTTTGAAAAATTTTTAGGCGGCAGAGCATTACACCCTGCCGCCTGTCTGCTATGCGAAAGTGATTTCCTTCTCCACAATCTCCATCGCACAAGCCCGTATGTTATTCATCCTTCCTGTCCATTCCAAGGCGTTTTCAGCTTTTAGTTGTTCTGTGATACCATGTGCTTGTTTCATATCTTCCATGAGCCGTTCAAAGCGTTCCTGCGCCTGTTCGTTGATGTCGGCAAGATAAGTGTTGAGCTTGCCACTGGTCAGAAGCGTTGTGTATGTCGCTTTTCTATGCTCTTTCAGGTAGCGTTTGTGCCGCTGTCCCCATATCCCGATAGGCTTTTCTTCTTCGGGTGGTAAGGTAAGGCATGGCAGATAGTAATCTCCTTGCAGTTCGTACCAAAGACCGTTGTTTTCATCATAAATGTACTTGTCCATCTTGAAATCCTCCAGTATAATATATTCGCACATATGTCACTGTTTCCCGATTGCCACTTGTTGTTATAACTTGTTATCAGATTTTCCTTCCCTTATTTTTGCCCTTATGAGGTGGCGGGGGAAGCATAAACGCAAGTGAAATCGTATAAAGGGATAAGGCGGACACATTGCGATAAATCCTTTATTTTCAAGCGTTTTGGAGGATTTTATTAAAGCCCTATGTGGGGCAGTAACCACTTATGAAATCGTGGTTTTCAAATTCTCATTTATCACCCTCAGCAAGATTATTATAATGCAGACCTTTTATCAACTTAAGAAAGATAGAACTGTCTCATCAGTACTGTATCTGTGTTTCACTGGATGATAGGAATCTGTTATCTTAGTCCAGAGTGCTTTTGCTCCGACATTTTTCTCATTATATTTTATTTCCCATTGTCCCCTGAAGGTTTTCAAAATGAGTTCCGCTGCATATTTTCCAATATGCTTCCTTCGATACATCGGAAAGATTGTAAATTCCCCCAATACATGGTCAGGCTGCCCATTGATATAGGAATATGAATTGAGCATAGCAAAGCCTACGGGCAACTTATCATCATATATGAGTAATGCTGTCCGCTCCGACTCTGTAAAATAAGCATCAAAGTATCTGTAATGGTAATTTCCCATCTCATCCATTTCATCATCATAATAGTTTGTCATTTCATAAAGATACTTCTGAAGCACATTCCAGAGGAATTCCCTGTGTTCAGATTTAACTTCTACTAATTCAATCATCTTATTTACCCTTTATCATATCTCTGTATTTTTCCTGCTCTTCCCACAACCGCATAGCCTTTATAAAAATCACCTTATATTTGTAAGTTTTTGGCATATTTAAATTGAATCACACCTCTCGGTACTGTTTCAACATAGGCTTCTTCCCTATGCATGAATGATACTATTTGATTTTTTGTCATTTTACCAAGCTTCTCAATAACAATGTCAAGAATATTTTTATCTTCATTCGAGAGTGCCGGAAATGAAGTTGCTTCACTCAAAGAAAAGCGATATGCATTTGTTTCTCCCATATCTACTTCCTCGCATGGAATATCCTTCAAATTAATAATTGAATTATGTCCTACGGGTACTGCCCCCATTGGCATTGCCTGATATACCAAACCAGTTATTGCAAATCCTCTATTCTTATAAGAAAGGGCATCTGCATACCACATTAGCTTCATAAGCTTAACTTTATATAGATTAGTTACCTGCTTAGATGCTGCAAAATAACGAATCACATCAACTACTTTATCCAAAGAAAGCTTTACATTTCCATGGAACAGCTGATTACCCTGAAATTTCGCATAACTTGCTTTAATAGCCTTACATAAGTAAGTGTCCTGGTCCTTCTCATATAAAGTTGTCGCTGTATCTAAATACTTCTGATAAGATTCAACTGTCAAATTGTCTTTGGCGTCACGCAGTAATGAGAGAAACCATTCTGAATCCCTATCTATCTTCTTTAATATTGTATCATGGGCCTTATCCTGTACTTGATGCCCTTCATATCTTGTAATCGTCTTGCCTCCCCACCCAAGAAGAACACATAAATCGCTTTGACTAATACCATATTTTGCACGAATAGCCATGATTTCAGACGATGTTAAAAGGCCTTCTTCTTTTCTATATGCCTCTTTAAGCAGCAAATCATTTTCCTGCATCTGCTGCTCATCCATATAAAACTCCTCTGCTGCATCGCAATACAAATATGAGGCATTATAACTTACTTTTACATTCTTATAAGTCACCTGTTCACGAACAAGAACTGTTTTCACTTCATGTTCTTCCATGCAACAAGTACACAACCGTTTTTCACTACTAATAACCTCCATGTCCATGAAAACACCTCCCTAATTCTTTCTATATGGAAACATCTCCGGTGTAAATGCTTTTTCTGCAAAATGAAAGGACATTACAAAGGTTGTCGTTTGACCGTTTTCCATCCCTGTTAGCATCCACACGCCTTTTAGCTTGAAAATCTATTTTTGCTCCATTATTAAGGGCAAATTTTAAATTCTGTATGTAAGCCTTAACCTCTAATTCACTTTCAATTCTTACATTCGTTTCATTTGCCAATTCAGCGCCCTCCATCAAAGTATCATTTGATACTTTGATGTTATACCCGTTTTTCCACTTTGTCAATACCCCGTTATCTATTTCTCAATCTCCGCCGTCTCAATAATGAATTTCACACTGCCGGTCTGATTTTCCCGGATTCCGCCGAAGTTATTATACCGGCTGTCCGCCTCTTTTAAAGCACGAATCCGTGTCAGAAGGTTTTCAAGGTCGTTTCCGGCCAAATCATCGAGACTCTGAACACCCTCTTCATCAAAGGCGGTTACCCCGTCGTTTAATGCCTGGGCGCCCTGGACTAATGTTCCAAAACCGTCATTTAAGCTTTCTCCGGCGGTTGTCAGTTCGGAGGTACCTTCATTCAGAGCAGATGCCCCCTCATAAAGTTTGAAAATACTGTCATTAAAGGCGGTAATTCCTTCGGCGAGCTGTCTGCTTCCGCTCTCCAACTGGAAGACACTGGATTTCAGTGTTTCCAGCAAACTTCCTATATCTGAAAATTTGTCTCCGATACCGGAAAGGTTTTCCGAATAGGATTGAAGGATTTCCAGATTTGCCGACATATCGCCGACAAGGCTTTCAATCATGCTGACATCGAGGGACAGTTCCGGCGCTTCAAAATCGGGGATTGCCGCAAGCTGTGTTTCCGCTGCAAGGATATGGTTCTCTGCCTCTGAGGAAATCCCGCTTATGTTTATTCTATTGACTACCGCATCGCGAATGGTATTTTTTTCTTCCGCTGAAAGCTTATCCTCCGGAATGGCGGCAAGGGCAGCGTCCACCCCACTGCCGGCCTGCTCCTTTGCCATGGCGTCTGCCGCCGCTTCCACATCTTCCAGCTTTGCCGATGCCAGTTCATTCTGGGCTGCCGAAACATTATTTTCAACGGTTTCCGCATAAGCCGATACATTTTCTGCAAAGGTCTGCATCTGAATGAGGCTCTCCTGCACTGAAGCAAGGCATGCGGCAAGGTTTTCTCCGTCTGCCGCCAAAGCCTCCGCCGCCTCTGCAAAGGCTGTGTCATCCATTTCCCCAAGGGACGGCATGGTTATCTGCGCCAACGCGCCGTTCAGATTTTCAAGTCCGCTCTGCAAGGCCTCCGCTCCATCCTGCACAGCCTCTTTATTTTCATTCAAAACAGCCAGCCCGGAAACCAGTGTATCCGAACCTTCCGAGACAGCCTCAACTCCTTTTACATACTCATCCATATAGGTTTGAAATGTTTTTATGCCTGTCAGATATCCGGAGGTCCCGCTGACAAGCAGGCTCGAAGCATCCGTCAGCTTTTCCATATCTGCAATGAGTTCATCCCCATCCTCCAGGCTTTCCGTATCCATATCCGAAAAAACTCCTGTTATCGCCACAGTGGCTGTGAACCCCAATTCAAATTCTGAGACATCCGCCGTCATTTCCACATAATCCGGCACGGAAACATCCGCCGTCGGCCCATAGTTTTCCAGTTTCAGGCTGTCAGCCAGTCCCGGGCTTGCATAGCCGAGAACAATCTGAGCGTCACCGCTGGTCATCACCTTTCCGTTAGTCACCCGGATATTTGAAAATGTGTCCGACGGTAAAAACAGCATTGACATAAGAACAAAAGGTGTCTGCACCTCCATGCTTTGTCCGCTGACAGTCACCTGCTCCGAAGTATGATTTTCATAATCAAACCGAATTCGAACCGTTCCGCTCTTTCCGGCCAGAGCATCCGGCGTTATTTTTTCCCCGTCCAAATAGTAACTCACCTTCACGGATACTGGAAGGCTTTCGCTGCTCTTTCCCTTATAGGAAATGTCCTCCCCATGGTTTTCCCATAATATGGTTCCATCCCCATTTTGGGTAAATTCTTCATCACCCTCCATATTTCTGATATCGGTGAGCCTCGAATAATCTGGAAGGCTCTCCCCGTTATTTCTGTTTTTGAGAACCGTCTCCACCGAAATTTCCCGAACATTTCCTTCCGCATCCGTTTTGACATATACCGTTTCCGTTTTATCCGCCAGGCTGTCCTCTGCTGTTTCCTGAATCTGACTTTCCTCCGCCGTTTCCTTGGCCCGGACTCCCATTGCTGAAAATGGCTGCCCCAGAACCAGAACACCGATTAAAAGCATCGCCGCTGCTCTCTTCATTTTCCTACCTCCATGATACTCTATCACTCAACATTTTTCAGTGCCTCATCCATAGCCACCCTGCGTATCTTCCTGTACTCCAGCAAAGCTACCACCAGATAAGTTCCAATGCCTATGAGGAACATTTTCACATAAATCATAGAATCCACATATAAGGGAATCCACCCGGAAATACTGCTCATCATAATAACCCGAAATAAAAACTCCATCACCCGATACTCGATTGGCAGACTAATCAGCAGAAATGCAATCACGACAACGGTTGTCGAAATAATATACAGCCGGCTGATTTCCCCATCCGAATATCCGAGAATCTTCACCATGGAAATGGACTGGGCATTTTTTTCAATAATTATTTTCGACAGCAGATAAATCAAAACCATGAAGATGACAATGGCAAATCCATCTACCAAAAGCATCATACTTCCCATAGAGACGTCCAACTGGCGTGAAATTTTCGTCAAGGCCTCCAAATCAATGACTGAGCCGATATATAGACTATCAATATCGGTAATCTCCGTATTGGAAAAATAGCCGCTGAAATAATCTTTATCCATCCCAAAGGTCTCATTCAGCGCTGTCTGTCCCATAAAGACAGCCAAAGCCCCTTCATAATCATAGATATCTGTCACTGTGAATTCATACACCCTATCTTCATAGGCTTCTTTTAGCTGTATCCTGTCCCCCGGAGCAACACCGTATTTTTCCGAATAGGCCGAAGATATATATACCTGCTCCCCGGATACGTCCGCCTGGACATAAGAACTATCATTTTTGATGCCATAAAGCATGATGGATTCGCTCTTATATGTGCCATCCAGTGTATTCAGAGAATAAGCGCTGAATTTCTCCGCCTCTTTATTTTCAGTCTCCACATTCCGCGCAAACTGCATCATGGACAGCAGGCTTTCCAGTTTATGTTCTTCATCCACAGCATCCAAGGGAACCTGAAGAATATATTGATAATTGCACAGCAGGTTGTTTTCCATTTCTTCCTGATAATGGTCCAATACCGCCGGAAATAAAAGGCCGAACATGAGCAGCAGATTGGCAAAGAGAACGCCGACAAACAAAATCACGTAATTACTCAAATTCTGAAAAATAATCCTCAGGCGAAATCTCCGGAAAAATCCTATTTTTGTGCTGAGTCGAAGGGCCCGTTTCTGTTTTCTCCGACTCAAATCCCGCCGTAAAAATTTCAGAGGAGACAAGGTCATCTTATATTTCAAAATGACAAAATTAATGATGAGCATTAACAGTACAGGGATGACGGTCGTCATCAAAAACGCTTCCCCATTCCATATTGTTTTATAAGTCGGCAGGCTGTAGCTGCCGTAATACATGGACACAACAATATTTTTAAACACCGTATAGCCGAGAATATTGCCGGCCACAGCGCCCGCCGCCGTGACAAGCAGGGGCATTGCCATATAATGCCGAATGAGTTCACCCCGCGTATAGCCTGATGCCCTCAAAGTTCCGATGACATTTGCCTCTTTATTGATCGTGTTGCTGATGGTGATTCCAAAAACAAAGGCCATAATCACGATAACAATATACAGCAGGGCCGCTATCATTGCCCTGTCACTGCCCATATCATCCCCCGTAAACTGGATGGCCTGATTCAGATAACAAGGTATAAAAGCCTCCAGAGATGCCTCGCCGCTAATCTGCTTCATTAAATCCTCGGACATCTGCTTTTCTTCCGCCTCATCCAAAGGGGGCTTCTCATACTTCCAGGAATAGCTATAATTCAAGTCTTCCTCGGCAAAACGTTCAAATTCTTCCCCGGTGACCACAGAAACGCCGAATTTCACTGAATCAAACATCGAATCATTATTATTTGAAAAGAGACAACTGTAGTCCGAAAGGGCAACCAAACCTGTCACTGTCCAGGATTGATTTTCGCTTTCCAAAATATCTCCCACGCGAATTTCATTATTATCCGCATACATACGGTCAATGGCAATCTCTCCGGCATTTCCCGGCAACGCGCCTTCCATAAGGCACACCCTGTTCACTTCTTCCCGATTCTTAAAAATCCGGAGGGTGCTGCCGTTTACCAGCTCTTCTTCCACATAAAAATTATCATACAGGGTTACCCCAAAGGACTGAATCATTTTTTTCAATGCCTTATTCGCTTTACCCGCCAGCCTGAAATTTCCATCCTCAATGTTATATTTTTCAAAACCTTCATTATAAGCCCGAAGCATACTGCCATCGGCCACCAGAAAACCGGAAACAAATCCTATCGTTCCAACCAGCAAAAGAAAAATAACCATATACTTTCCGATTTCGCTTCTCAATTCCCGCAGCAGCCGCTTTCTTAAAGGATTTTTCATAGGACGCCTCCCTACCATTCCAGTTCCGCCGCCGGAATTCTCTGCGTATTCCGATAGTTTTTGCGGATATCGCCATCCCTGAGATGGACGACGCGGTCCGCCATTCCCTTAATGGCATCATTATGGGTCACCATAATCACCGTGTTTCCATATTTCTGATTGACTGTCTCAATGAGTTTTAATATCTCTTTGGAAGTCTGATAATCCAAGGCGCCCGTCGGCTCATCACACAATAAAATATCCGGGTTCTTCACAATCGCCCGGCCGATGGCCGTCCGCTGCTGCTGCCCTCCGGAAAGCTGATTCGGTATTTTATGCCGATGCTCATATAAACCAAGTGTATGTAAAAGTTCGTCAACATCCAAAGGCGCTTCGCTTAAATAGGCCCCCACCTCAATATTCTCCCGAACAGTCAGATTGGGAATGAGATTATACATCTGAAAAATATAGCCCAGATGCTTTCTCCGGTACAAAGTCAGGCCCTTTTCCTTCATGTCCGCCGTCCGCTCACCATTAATCCATATATCCCCGCTGTCAGCGCTGTCAATACCGCCGATAATATTCAGCAGCGTTGATTTGCCGGAACCGGAAGGGCCCAAAAGAACACAAATTTCTCCCTTTTCCACGGAAAAATTAATACCCTTTAAAACATCCACCCGGTTGGATTCTTCACCATAACTCTTTTTTAAATCACGAATTTCCAAAAACATTCCTCTACCTCTTATGATTGCCTTGGTTAGTTCCAATAAACCTATGTTTAGAATATCACATTTGAGGTGAAAAAGAACTATATTAATTGATATATTTATTCAATAAAATCAAAAAACCTGCCCACTTTTTCGGACAGGTTTCCTTTTGATTTCTTAATCTTCTGTACTGTTTGCTTTTTCAATACTTACAACCGCAGTTTTCCGCATCGGAATCCGGCAATGTCTGTCTCCGCCGAATTCTACAATCAGGATATCTCCGCTGACATCGATAACAACGCCGAACAGTCCGCCGCTGGTCTCAATACTGTCGCCAACCTCCAGTGCATCCAGCATGGCCTGCATTTTCTTTTCCTGTTTTTTCTGCGGACGAATGGATAAAAAGTATAATACAACTCCATAAACGACTAATAAGCCGACCACCCAAATCCAGTAATTACCATCCATAAAACGATTCCTCCTAAAATTAATTTTCTTCTTTCATCTCAAAGCCTTCCAGCTTCGCTTTTTTATAAGACGCATATCGATGTTCTTCGATAGCCGCTCGAATCTCTTCCATCATTGTATTATAAAAATACAAATTATGCAAGACGCAAAGACGCATTCCGAGCATTTCTTTTGCCTTTAAAAGATGGCGGATATAAGCCCTGCTGTAATTCTGGCAGGCCGGACATCCGCAGCCTTCCTCAATCGGACGTTCATCCAGCTCATACTTGGCATTGAAAAGATTCATTTTGCCATGATTGGTATAAACATGACCGTGACGGCCGTTTCTCGATGGATAGACACAGTCAAAAAAGTCCACACCTCTGTCGACGCCCTCCAAAATATTCGCCGGAGTTCCAACGCCCATCAGATAGGTTGGTTTCTCCTTTGGCAGGTACGGCACTGTTTCCTCAAGAATATAATACATCTCCTCATGAGTTTCTCCAACAGCCAGCCCTCCCACTGCATAACCGTCTAAATCCAGCTCGGAAATCCGTTTGGCATGTTCCACGCGGATATCCGCAAAGGTTCCGCCCTGATTAATGCCAAAAAGCATCTGTTTTGGATTAACCGTATCCGGCAGACTGTTCAGCCGCTGCATCTCCGCCTTGCACCGGTGTAGCCACCGCGTTGTACGGTCCACCGAATTCTGTATCTATTCTCTGTCGGCCAGAGACGGCGCACACTCGTCAAAAGCCATGGCAATCGTGGATGCCAGGTTTGACTGAATCTGCATACTCTGTTCCGGGCCCATAAAAATCTTATGGCCGTCGATATGGGAATTAAAATAAACGCCCTCTTCTTTAATCTTTCTCAGGCTTGTCAGAGAAAATACCTGAAAACCGCCCGAATCGGTCAAAATCGGCTTGTCCCAATTCATAAATTTGTGGAGACCGCCCAGTTTTTTAACTACCGTGTCCCCCGGGCGCAGATGCAGATGATAGGTATTCGATAATTCCACCTGGGTCTTAATCTGCTGCAAATCCGTCGTAGCGACCGCGCCTTTAATGGCCGCCGCCGTTCCCACATTCATAAATACCGGCGTCTGAATCGTCCCATGGACCGTGGTAAATTCGCCCCGCTTGGCTCTTCCATCCGTCGTCAATAATTTATACATAAAGTCCCCCTTATCCGCTGACTTCCAAATTTCAGACTAACACTACCAGTATACCTTTAACCGGATATTTTCGCAACAGCTAATTTACTAAAATATAAATGGAAAAAGGCCGCCCTGCCGGTAAATTTCCGTCAGAACAGCCCAATTCCTCACAAATATTCTATTTAGTCTCATAAATTCAGGTCCGCTTCGCAAGTCTGCAATTCAAGTCCACAATGATGTCCGCTTCGCAAGTCTGCAATTCAAGTCCGCAATGATGTCCGCTCCGCAAGTTGGGTATATCTAAATAATTTTAGATAGCATACTTTTCAAGCACTTCATTCAAGCCAGCATTTTCACCGTCAAAATCAACAGTAATCGGATGTCTCGGATCCAGACTGAGCATACCTAAAATCGATTTTGCATCCAGGGCAATCCGATTATAGTATACATCAATGTCAAAATCACAATTTACAGCAGCACGAACGAATTCCTTTGCTCCGTCAATGTTCTGTAATTTAATCTGGGTCTTCATAAATTACACCTCCAAACGAAATAACTCCTGTGGCATTGCCTGTATGGCATCGCCGAGTTACGTTTTAATAGTTTTAACATGAAATCCACTATTTGTCAAAAAAAACTTTTCATGGACAAATTTACCTTTTTTTAGGCATAAAGTCAAAATCCCATCATTCCAATAGGCATTTTTTTAGATGAATAATCATGCATCTGGTACTTTTTTTATATCACCGCACAAATATCACAATATTTGTTTGCATACTCGCTGTAAATTCGTTATAATGATACATAAAATAAATTCAGAGGTGAAAATATTATGTTTGGTTCCAGCATTGGAAATATATTTAAGATAACAACCTGGGGAGAATCCCACGGAAAAGCTGTCGGTGTGGTGGTAGACGGCTGTCCGGCCGGCCTGCCCCTCTCAGAGGAAGATATTCAGATTTTTTTAAACCGCCGCAAACCGGGCCAGTCTCCCTATGCCACGCCGCGAAATGAAGCGGACGAAGTGGAAATCCTCTCCGGCATCTTTGAGGGAAAAACAACGGGGACACCGATTTCCATGCTTGTATGGAATACGTCGGCCCGCTCCTCCGATTATTCGGAAATCGCCAAATACTACCGTCCGGGACATGCCGACTATACTTTTGAGCAGAAA
>URND01000048.1 GCA_900549105.1 uncultured Eubacteriales bacterium | reverse complement strand
ATAGTGTTATGGTATTGCCGGTAGTATTTACTCTGGTTCATCGCGTGAAATAATACTATAAAATAATAAAAACCGGTACGGCAGACTTTGCTTTATCGGTTTTTATTTTATAAACAAGAATACAAGGGGGCTTTGTATGTCTGGATATGTGGTAAAAAAACTATGTAATCTTGTTTTTCAGGTGTTTTTGGTAGTATCGCTTATGTTTATTTTGTTTCGTTTGCTTCCGGGCAATCCGGCATCATTGATTTTGGGACCGGGGGCTACCCAGGCTGAGGTGGATAATCTCAGAGAAGCCATGGGGCTGA
Source organism: uncultured Eubacteriales bacterium (assembly GCA_900549105.1). Classification (GTDB taxonomy): domain Bacteria; phylum Bacillota; class Clostridia; order Lachnospirales; family Lachnospiraceae; genus Frisingicoccus. Next base: position 19,826 of record URND01000048.1, on the reverse strand, counting down.
ACCAAAGTTTAGGCGTACAATATGTAAATTATCTGAAAAATTTATTGAGTGGTGATTTGGGATTTTCCTATTCCTATAATCAGCCGGTTTTTGAAGTCATTCAAAACCGAATTATCCCTACTCTGCAATTGATGGCAGGCAGTATTTTAGTTTCTGTTGTAATTGGCGTTAGCGCCGGTATTTTCTCAGGGGTATATCCGGATTCGAAACTGAGCAAAGTTCTGTTGATGTTGTGGGTATGCGTATTGGCAGTACCAAATTTTTGGCTGGGCCTTGTTTTGGTTCAGATTTTTGCGGTGAAATTGGGTATATTGCCGGCAATAGGATATGGTTCATTTTCTGCAATGATTCTGCCGGTGCTGGCAATTGCGGCGAGACTTATTGCATTAGTTGCGAGGATTACCCGATCTGCGGTTATGGAAGTGGTTAATGAAGAATATGTAAGATTTGCGGAAGCCAAAGGAATGCAAACGTGGGTTATCATTTTTCGACATATATTGAGACCGGCGCTTCCGCCGATTGTGACAATGGTCGGCATGCAGGCCGGGTATCTGCTGGGAGGTTCGGTTGTTATTGAAAACCTGTTTTCCTATCCGGGAATGGGACAGTTGTTATTGGCGGCTGTAAGTTTCAGGGATTATGAATTAATGCAGGGAATCACATTCTTTTTTGTACTTGCGTTTTTGAGTATAAATCTGGTTGTGGATTTATTATACGGACAGATTGACCCGCGGATTCGATTGGAATAGGAGGGACAGATGTGAAAGAAAAATCAACAGGAAAAAAGAAACTTTCCCATTTTTTTAAAGATCGAAGTCTGGCAATCGGAGCGGGTATTATCATTATCTATGCATTACTTGTGTGCATCGTGCCTTTTTTCTTAAAAGATGAGGGGCAGAATCTGGCAAATGCCCTGCATAGGCCGGACAGCGAATTCCTGTTTGGAGCAGATGAGGCGGGAAGAGGTTTATTTGGAAGAGTACTGGAGGGCGGGAGAATAGACCTGATGATTGCAGTATGCGGCGTATCCTTCGCCTATATTCTGGCTCTTCCGTTTGGATTGTGTGCCGGTTATGTGGGAGGTAATGTGGATCGGGTGATTTCTGTTGTTTCGGAATCCATTCTTACGTTTCCATCGATGGTTCTTTCGATTTTTGTTGTAACTATTTTCGGCTCCAGTTTTTGGGGGCTGGTATTTACAATTGCTTTTACTCAGGCGCCGCAGCTAATCAGATACATCAGAGGATTTGTCATGCAGGTAAAGAATTTGGAATATATCGAGGCGGGAAAAGCATCGGGAAGTACCACATATTTTATTTTGACAAAACATATTTTGCGGAATATCACAGGAAATACGGCAGTGATTTTAAGCCTAATGGCCAGTGAAGCATTGCTTGTCGCATCCGCGTTAGGCTTCCTCGGGTTGGGGGTTCAGCCGCCCACTGCAGAATTGGGAACGATGTTGAGCCGCGGACGTATGTATTTTGACATGGCTCCGCATCTTATGATTTTCCCGGGTATGTTTATTGCAATCTTGATTTTAGGATTTAACTTATTGGGAGACGGAATCAGAAACAGATTGGATTCTAAAAAAGCTTAATTCACAAAAATTAAGAAGTACTGGAAATGGGGTAAAGAATGGATAATATGGATAAATTAATCAGACTGGGAGAAGTCATCGATGCATTGGTTGCAAAGGATTATACAGCAAGAGGTATTTCGCATGAATTATACGCAGAGGTGTATGGAAAGAGGAAAAAGCCGCTCGCCATGGAAGCTGCACTCGCTTTAAAAGAACGACTGAAATCAGGAAGCCGTGTATTGATTTTTACCGGATGGCCGAGCCGTTCCTGGCTGATTTCAGGATTAACGGAAACGGATGGACCGGTAGGAGCCGCTATTTTGGCCCGCGCCTTGGAAGAGGCTTTTGATGTTATTCCGATTCTTGTTATGGAAGAGAAACTGTATGGATTTGGCGTCGCAGGCCTAAGAGCGGCGGGACTGATCGTATCTGATTTGGAGACTGCATTAAAGTCTAAACCGGGTCCGCCAAAAGCTTCTGTTTCGACAGTTATCAATTTTACTACGGAAACAGAAAGAGCGGAATCAGATGCAAAGGAACTGCTTGATAAAATAAAACCGGATGCCTTGATTTCCATCGAACTTCCGGGAGCAAATAAAGAAGGTATTTATCATAACGTAACTGGCAGAGAAGTGCCGACAGAGTTGGTTATCAAAGCAGATTACTGTATGAGAGAAGCTTCTTCAAGGGGAATTTTAACAGTTGGTATTGGCGACGGCGGAAATGAATTGGGTATGGGCAACGCGGCAGAAGCCATTATTCATAATCTGAAAAATGGCGATATTGTAGTTCCGGCTACGAAAGTAGACCATCTCGTTGTTTCCTGTATATCCAATTGGGGAGCGCTTGGCATGGCGGCATGCATCGCTGCCGCAGCAAATAAAGTAGAAATATTTAATCACATAGATATCGTTCGAATTACAGATGCCTTGGTAGATGCGGGCGCAATTGACGGGTTAACCGCATATGTGGATCCTAAAAATGACGGAACTTGTCATAAAGTGAATATTGGATTGACAGAAATGATGTCTATGGTAATACATATGCATATGGGCGGCTGGAATAAGAACTGACAAAAGGAGAAGAGATATGAATCCATATGAGAAAATAGGATTGCCAAAGATTATTAATGGGGCTGGAAAAATGACCTATCTGGGAAGCTCTGCAATTGAACTGGATGTCATTGAAAAAATAGGGATGGTGGCTCAGGGATACGTGGATATGGAGCTGCTGAAACCAAAGATTGGAAAGTTGGCAGGCCGTTTGGCAGGTGCGGAAGCAGGATGTGTAACTGCATGCAGCGCCGCGGGAATTGTGATTTCTGTCGCATCGGTATTGACCGGAGGAGATATATATAAGGTAGAAATGCTTCCGGATGTGAACTGGATGCCGAATGAGATTATCATTCAAAAGGGTCATATGGTTAACTTTGGTGCAAATATTGCTCAGGCCATTCGTTTGACGGGAGCAGCTGTGAAAGAGATTGGAATGGTAACAGGAACAAAAGAGTATCATTTGCTTGGTGCGATTAATGAAAGGACGGCCGCGATTATGTATGTAGTTTCTCATCATGCGGTATCGAACGGTATGCTTTCTTTAGAGCAGGTGATTAAAATCGCGCATGAACATAATCTTCCGGTAATCGTGGATGCCGCTGCAGAAACAGATTTGTCATATTATGCAGGGAGCGGAGCGGATTATGTAATATTCAGTGGTCATAAAGCTATTGGGGGGCCTACATCGGGCTTGGTTATCGGTTCCGAGGAACGCATGCATAACTGTCAGATTCAGGATAAGGGCATTGCCAGAATGATGAAGGTAGGAAAAGAAAATATTATGGGCCTTTATTTTGCGCTGGAACAGTACAGTAAACGCAATGAAGAAAAGCAAGTTGCCGAATTTGAGAAAATTGCAGAGGAATTGCAGCGGCTTCTGGCAGATATAAAAGGAGTTACAACTAAAATCAAGTGGGACGCAACACGTCCAATTCCCCGTGTACAACTAATACTTGGGAAAAATTGTAAATTAACCGGAAAACAAATGATTTCAGAATTAGAAGGCGGCAATCCGTCAATCAGAACAAGAAATCATCTTGTAGATGAAGGAATTATTCAATTTGACCCGAGGGAATTAAAAGCAGATGAATTACCGGTGATAGCAAAACGAATCTTTGATATATTAGCTTGATTTTTGCAGGTTTAATGTTTTGAACCTGTGCGAAGCGAAAGGGATGGGTATAACAATGAAACAGATGTTTAAAGAAAGTATTAATGGGAAAATATTGATTAATATTCAGTGCTTTAGTGTCGAACAATGTCTTGAGGCGAGGGAGCGCTATGGAAATGTGTTTTTGACAGGAGTTACGGCGAAATCTTTCCCTGAATTAGAGGATGGTATTCTCACTATTCGGGCTTTGCAGGAAAAGGGAATTCGTGTATCGGCCGGCCTTGGCGATGGGGCATCCTCCCAGTGGGAGCGGGCTTTGAAGTTGGCATTGAGCTGCAACACGGAACATCTAAACCAGGTTTTTCCAGCGGCAGCCTTGTCTCAGAGATTAATTGATGAAAAAGGAAACCATACAATAGCAAATGCGTTAATCCGACCTACCGGCAGGGTTGGTTATGTGCAGATTGGAACCGGCCCGATGAGTGAAAAAGAAGAGGCTGTAGTGCCAATCCGGGCCGCCGCAGCTATGCTGAAAGAAACCCATGTAAAAAGCTTAAAGTTCTTCCCAGTCAAGGGGCTGCAATATTTAGAGGAACTGGAAGAAGCGGCACGTGTCGCCGGAGAATTTGATATGATGATAGAACCGACAGGTGGGATTACCCCTGATAATGTGGAAATTATTGTTCGGACATGTCTTAGGGCTGGCGCCAAATATGTAATGCCCCATCTTTACGGCTCTTTAAAAGATGAGAAAGGCAAACTGGATTTTGAAAAAATGGATAAAGCGATAGCAGCCATTAAAAGGGCCTAAAAATGACAAATGTTCAGCTTAGAAAAGAATGTATTTTGGCGGTAGATTCGGGCAGTACAAATTTAAAAGCGGCATTGATTGATTATGATGGAACAGTTTTAACAAAAACAAGTGTAAGAACTCCCGGCATACGTAAGCATTTGTATGCAGAAGGAGCTGCTGAGGCGCTTTATCAGGCATTTAATGAGGCAGTTCGGGGAGTTTTATCCGAAGAATATCAGGTGAAAGCAATCTGTATATCATCCCAGATGAATAGCCTGCTGCTTGTCGATGAGAACAACCGGCCTCTGACAGCTATGATTTACGGAATAGATACCAGAGGGGAAGAATTCATTGAACCATTGACGGAATTAATATCTCGGGAAAAAATTTATGAAAATACAAGCTGTCCGTTAAACGGTATATACTGGCCGGGGAAATTGTTGTGGATAAAAAAATATTTTCCGGAGATTATGAGTAAAACGAGATATATCATGGATGCCAAAACCTATCTTTTGTACTGTTTAACCGGGGAGCGTGTAATAGATTGTGCCTCAGCATCGACGACACAGCTTTACTGTCAGCAAAGCGGGCAATGGTGGCGGGAAATGCTTAAAGTTCTGGATGTTTCCGAAGAAATGCTTCCCGAAGTGAAGAAGCCCTATGAACTGGCAGGCATGCTCAGGGAGGAAACAGCAAATTTCTGGTCAATAGATGCGGTTCCGGTGCTGGTGGGCAGTGGTGACGGACCGGCAGCAAATATCTCAACGGGCGCAGTGTTAAAAGGAGATTGTTGTATTTCACTTGGAACAACAGCAGTCTTGAGATATTTGACAGATACAAGCCATACTCCTGCGGATAATTTCTTTTCACAGCATTTGGAAGGAAATATTTATTTGCAGGGAGTGCGGATAAATGAAGGTGGAGACAGCGCAGAGAAGTATATAGAGCTGGCTGGAGGCGTAGAAGGCCAAACGGAGGGCTGTGTATTTAAAAATGAAGTGTTTTACCCACATGCCCCAAGTGAAAACGGGGGAAAGATGACGGCTGCTTTGAATGGCGTTATGTTTCAGATTTATGATAAGGCCCGGATATTGATAAAGCAAAAGAAAATAAAACGTATATTTGTTACCGGAGGCAGTACAGTAAATAAGAGATACATGCAGCGAATTGCGAATCTTTTTGGATTACCTGTTTTAATTCTGGAAAATGGCGAAGCCTTTGCCGGACTGGCAGCGCTGGTGTTGGTATATGAGAAGAAGGCAAGCCAGTTATATGAGGCCATTTCGCAGCTTTCTTTGAAGCAGGAAATATTTCTGCCTGAAAATGATATTTCTTTAAAGCAGGAGTGGGAAATATATAAGAACCTATAGACAAAAAAGGCAGGTGTTAATATTGAATGAAAAACTACTTGCAGTAAAAGATTTGCGAGTGAGTTATCCGGCAGATAATGGCCGTGCGGCGGTAGTGGAAAACGTAAGTTTCTCATTAAATAAAGCTGAAATTATAGGTATTGTTGGAGAATCCGGCTGCGGAAAAAGTGTTACTTCCCGTGCAATCATGGGCATGGTGAAAAAGCCGGGTCAGATTGATCAGGGTTCTATTCTGTTTGACGGTAAAGAATTGACCCAATTGTCAAAAAAAGAGTATACCGCGCTTAGGGGAAAAGAAATTGCCATGATTTTTCAGGAACCGATGACAGCATTGAACCCGGTATATACTATCGGGGAGCAGATGGCGGAGTGTATCTGCAGGCATTTGAAATATAGTAAAAAAGAAGCGTTGGAATATGCGGCAGAGATGCTGGAGAAAGTAGGTATTTCTATGCCAAAGGAACGCCTGAAACAGTATCCCTATGAATTATCCGGCGGAATGAGGCAGAGAGTTATGATTGCCATTTGCCTGTCGTGCCATCCGAAGTTATTAATTGCAGACGAGCCAACGACAGCATTGGACGTAACCATTCAGGCCCAGATACTGCGCTTAATGCAGGAACTTTGCAAGAGTGGAGATATGAGCACCATTGTAGTTACCCACGATATGGGAGTTGTATCCGAATTGTGCAGCAGAGTTATTGTAATGTATGCAGGAAATGTGGTTGAGACAGGCGCATCGAGTGAAATTTTCAAAAAGCCATTGCATCCATATACAAAAGCATTGCTGAAATCAATACCGAAAATTGGAGAAAAAGGGGAGAAATTGTATTCTATCCCCGGAACGGTGATTACTCCCGGCGAACACGGCCCGGGCTGCCGATTCAGCAATCGGTGCGGGGAATGCCGGGAACGATGCAAAACAGAAATGCCTCCTGCAATTACACTGGATGGCGGGCGGACAGTAAAATGCTGGCTTTATGAAAATGCCAGGGGGGAATAAGGATGGAAATTTTATTAGAAGTAAAACATTTAAAGAAATATTTTCCTGTCCGAAAAGGGATAATGAAAAAAGTTGTTAAAACGGTAAAAGCCGTAGATGATATCAATTTTGAGCTTTTCAAAGGCGAGACGCTTGGAATTGTCGGCGAGTCCGGCTGCGGGAAAAGCACCATGGGAAGATGTCTGATTGGTTTGCTGCAGAAAACCGACGGCTGTATCCGGTTTGAAGGAAGGGAAATCGGAGCTCTGAATAAAGAACAGCTCAGAGAACTTAAGAAGGATATGCAGATTATTTTTCAGGACCCCTATGGGTCTTTAAACCCGAGATTTCGAGTAAGAGAAATTATTGAGGAACCTATGATCGCCCATGGTGTGAAATCTGCTCAGGAACGCAGACAGAGGGTGGAACAGCTTCTTTATGATGTGGGCTTGGGCAAAGAATATATGGAGCGGTGGCCTCATGAATTTTCAGGCGGACAGAGGCAGAGAATCAGTATTGCCCGCTCCCTGGCCTTGAATCCGAAATTTATTGTCTGCGATGAAGCGGTTTCCGCCCTGGACGTTTCCACTCAATCGCAAATTTTAAATCTTTTAAAAGAACTTCAAAGAAAATATGAATTATCCTATCTTTTTATTTCGCATAATCTGAGTGTTGTTAATTATATTTCAGATCGCGTTGGAGTTATGTATCTTGGAAATTTAGTGGAACTGGCGCCGGTAGATGAACTTTATAATAACAGTCTGCACCCTTATACGGAGGCTTTGCTTTCTGCAATCCCTCAGATAGATGAAGAAAAGAGAAAAGAAAAGATTGTTTTAAATGGTGATGTACCCAACCCTTCTGCACCGCCGAGCGGCTGTAAGTTCCATCCGAGATGCAGATATTGTCAGGATATATGTAAAACCCAACAGCCGGAGTTTAGAACTGTGGGTAAAGACCATATGGTAGCATGCCACTTCCCCCTGGGGGTAAGTGTAAAATAAAAAATATATTATAGGAAAATAGTCTTGCCGGTTTCGGGAAACGCCGAATGAAGCGGAAAAACTGGCCGCACAGGATTTCTTCCATGCGGCGGCCTGTGCTTTTCATTTTCCAAATAAATCGCTGTGCGTCCCGGTGCGGGCCAGTGTCAGTACCAGTACATCGTCCTCAATGCGGTAGACCAGCAGCCAATCCGGGAGAATATGGCACTCGCGGTGTCCTGCCCAATTCCCGGTGAGGGCGTGGTCTTTGTTCTTTTCCGGCAGCGGTTCCCCCATTGCAAGGGCGGCGATCACATCTTCCAACAGATTAATTTTCAGTCCTCGCTTTATTGCCAGCTTGTAGTCCTTTTTGAACTGCGTGGTGGGCTTAACAGTGTACTTGGTTTTCCTCATGCTTTCAGGTCTGCAAACAGCTCATCCAAATCGGTATAACCTTTCACAGATGGGTCTTTTGCAATCCTTTCCGCTTCCAACATGGCGGCAATAGTTTCCTTGTTGGGCTGATTCAGAGAAATGTTAAAGGGAATCCCGCCCTCGCGGAGCGACTGGCGGACAAAAATGTTGAATGCTGTAGATAGGTTCATGCCGAGTTCCCCAAACAGGGCGTCGGCCTGTGCTTTCAAATCCGAATCCATGCGGATGCTGATGTTTGTGGTAGAGCCAGCCATACAATCATCTCCCTTCTTGCTGGTAGTTATAGTATATGCTGATTGCACGAAAAACACAATACTTTGCACGAATAATTAACAGAAATTTCATTTTTAATCAAAAAACATAAGAATCTGAAGGTTTGGAATAAAGTGAATTATATAAGAATTTTTTCTCAGACCTTCCGGATATCGGTTTCTGAAATAGGCCAGAGCTTCTTCCAGAAATTCTTCAGTAACACCGATATGTTCAGCTATCTCATAGCGATTCCGGCAACCGGCTTTAAAGGCCGAATACAAGTCTTCCGGGGAAATAATCTTTTTATAGGCCCAGATTCGGGCTTTATATTCCTGTTTTCGGTTTGCTGTTGAAGACTGGTCCAGGATATTTCCGAAAGAAGTTTCATGGTGTCCCAATTCTTCGGCTAAAATACAGGTTTTCTCATTTGTCGTTTCTAACTGCTGATTCAGAGCAATTACTCCGTCAACATAGAGGCCTTTAATATTTTCACTGTTAAAGTTGTAACTGACAACATCAATTCCAGCTTCAAAAGCTTCATCTTCCAGACATTCAAGTTTGTTCATAAGCAGCACCTCCTATGCCGAGTATATAACGAAGTCGTGTACGAAAGTCACGACTTCGATTTTCTTTTTTTAACAAATTCTGCAAACTGGCGGATTTCTTCCAGTTCTTCTTCGGTATATTCTGTACCGTCAGAATGGGCCGCCATTGTCAGTGATGTGACCTTTACATTGCCGGCAAATGCAGCGTCCGCAGATGTTATTTTCTATGTGCTGCAGCTTCATTTCCGGGGGACAAGCTATATTGACTGTCTTCAGGTGGAAGAGGGACAGGTCGGAAATCGTCGAAATCTGGTTGAAAACAATGATTTTACATATGATTTGTATAAGTTCGTCCGCTCCGATACGCTTGAAGACAGAGATAAGCTGCTTGATATTGGGGATATTGCAGGAGATACTTCCGGAGAAGAGCAAAACAATATTTTGAGCGGTACAGTCAATGCGGATGTTTTGAATGTACGTACCGGCCCGGGAACCGGTTATACAGCTATTGCCCAGTTGACTTATGGCACAGGCGTTACGATTTTGGCGAATGCCTCCGGCGACGGTATGCAGTGGTTTCAGATTTCAGTACTTATAAACGGTACGGAATATACCGGTTATGTGGCGGCAGAATATATTACGGAAACAACATCCAGCGGTAATGGAAACGGGCCGGTGAATACGGAAAGTATTCCGCAGAATACAAGTGCTTTCAATTCAAAAGTCATGCGTATGATTGGAAATCCGACGGCGGAAAAACGATTAAGCCAGACCATTCCTGTCTCAGGAAAGGCAAATGATTCTTATGTTATCAGCGGATGGGGCTGTGGAAACCCGCTTCCTAAAAATGATAACCGGGCCTTTGGCGTTGAACTGGAATTTACCTATGCGGATGGAAGTAAAGAGGCATTTACAGGGAATTTTGCCAGCGATTCGAATCAGTGGCAGTATGTAAATAAAGTTGTTGTTGCAAAGAAAGATTATACCTCTGTCAAGGCAAGTTATCTGTTAAAAAACAATGCGAATAAAGTCTACTTTGACGGACTGTCGGTGTACCGGGATGAATATTGGCCGAGTTTCACTTATGATGACAAGGGCAATGTAATTTCCTGCACGGATGCGAGAAATAAAAAAACAACGTTTGCCTATGATGAGAAAAATAATATCACAAAGGTGACAACGCCAAAGGGTGCAAATTTTAAATATGTTTATGACAGTAAGTATAATATTACCGAAGCTACAACGGCTACAAATAAAAAATATAAATTTGCTTATGACAGTCATGGCAATGTGACATCCGTCCGTATCGTTCATCCGGATAATGAAAATCAATATATTAAGTCCGGCATTTCCTATACAGGCGATGGCAACTATGTATCAAAAAACACGGATTGTTTTGGCAAGGAGACCGCCTATGAGTATGATACGGCCAGCGGTAATCTCAAATCGGTGACAGATGTCAACGGTAAAAAGACCAGTTATGCCTACGACCTGATGGGACGGCTGACTTCTGTGAGCCGGACAAATAACGTAAATGGTGCGGATGTGACAGTCGCTAATACCTACACTTATGAAAACGACCGACTGAAAACCATCAGTCATAATGGAATGAATTACACATTCGGCTATGATTCCTTTGGAAATCTGACTCAGGCTCAAGCCGGAAGCCGGACATTGGTGACAAACACCTTCAAAATGAATGGAACCCAACTGGAAAAATCCATTCTGGGCAATAACACGGGGACAAGCTATGAATATGATAAATATGACCGTGTTGTTCGGGAAAAGTCCGTTAAGAGCGATGGCGCCGTAGTGACAGAATATGAATATCTGTATGACCATGACGGCAATCTGGCGGGGGTAACTGATAAAGTAAATAATGAAAAGCAGCATTATTTCTATAGCATTTCCAATCAGTTGGCCCGAGTGGAGAGTTCAACCGGAGCATCTGTCCAGTATGGGTATGATGAAAACGACGCGCTTAAAACCGTGCGTGCAACCTATGACCAGGTTTCGAAACAGATGTCTTATGAGTACGATGCAGACTATAATGAAACAAAAACAACTACTATGGGCGGTAAGACTCTGACATCCGAATACGATGCCCTGGGACGGGTCATTACTAAACGGCTCAATACAGACAATCAGTTTACAGTCACCTATGGCTATCGGGACGGAGCTAACGGGTCTTCCTCGGCTATGATTCAGAGTGTGAGCAACAATGGCCGTTTAACATCCTATCTGTATTACGATGATGGAAATATCCGTCAGATACATACCCCATGGACAGCTCAGGCCTTTGAGTATGACGCCATCGGGCAGCTTATCCGTGTGGATGACAATGATACCGGGCATACAACGGTTTATAGCTACGACGCCGGAGGCAATATGACTTCGGAGAAAGTCTATAGTTATACAACGGAGGCTGAACCGGCGACAGAAGTGCTGAGTCAGAGGAATTTCACCTATGATACGACATGGAAAGACCAGATGCTGACCTGCGGCGGAAAGGCTTTGACCTATGATGGGGTAGGTAATCTTTTATCCTATGATGGTACGACCTTCACATGGACAAAAGGTCGCCGACTCAGCGGAGTGACGAAGGCTGACGGCACAGCAGCAGCTTATACCTATAACCATAATGGACAGAGAGCATCAAAAACTGTCGGCGGTGTAAAACATACTTATTTTTATAGCGGAAACCTTTTAATCCGTGAAAAGGCCGGCAGCCTGGATATGAGATTTTCCTATGACAGTGTTGGCAATCCGGTTTCCATCCTGTATAATGATGTTGAATACTACTATGTGAAAAACCTTCAGGGAGATATCATTGGACTGATTGATACCGCCGGAACATGGGTGGTGGAGTATTCCTATGATGTCTGGGGCAATATCCGAAATGTTTTTGGAAGCATGGCCTCAACCCTTGGGCAGGATAACCCAATCCGCTATCGTGGATATTACTACGATAATGAGACAAAGCTCTATTATGTGATTAGCCGTTATTACAGTCCGGAGCTGTGCCGGTTTATTAACCCGGATAGCATCAGTCTTGTTGGTGTGTCTCCGATGACATTAACAGACAAGAACTTGTATGCTTATTGTGATAATAATCCTATAAAGTTGGATGAAGCTATAATATCAAGTGTGGGAGGTGCTGTGTCTGGGTATATTGGTGGTGCAGGGGCTAATGAATATAAGGCATTAACTAATTCCATAAATGTTGCAAAGAAAACGGTTATTGAAATGTCAAGGAGAAATTGCACAAAATATGCGTCAAAAGTGATAGGTTCCACGATGAGCTGGTTAAGCAATAGATTATCTACTGTTGCATGGAGTAGTAGTGCTAAATTTTCAGTTGGATGTGGAATTTCTGGAGGAATAACAATGATGTGGTCAAGATTTAAAAGTTGGATGATCAGAGAGGGATAGTAGAATATAAGGCAAAGCTACTATGGAATATAATAAAATAATTCTTGTATTTGGAATATATTCTTTTATGAGATGATATGCTTGTGCAAATTTCATGAAAAAAATTAAAGAGATTGGTATCTATCAGAAATACTTTCCCCAAAGATATATTATGCCACATAGAAAAATCAGAAAGATTTTCCACCTAAAAAAACAAGAAATACCAAAATGGTGTTGTTTTCAGTTATACATACCATTTGTGTATACAATATTGTTTGTAATGAGTACGTCTATATTTTACTTTTGCAGGATAAACCTCTTGTTGGACTGGTGCTCTTTGTAATTTACGTTATAGTAATAATTTTTGACTTAATACATCTTATGATTGGTTTATTTTTCTATAGATAAGAAATTTTTTTAGGATTCAGTGAGGGAACAGGTGGGGTATACATAAAATCCCATCTGTTTCTTTATTTTTGCGAGTAATGGGAGTGCCGTTAGCAAATATTTTTCGTTGTTGACTTTATAAAAATGATAGACAATTTAACGAATAGTAGTTATAATAAAGCATAAAACCATCATTTGATGCGACATTAAAAGATAATCTAAGGCGTGAGTTGGGCGAAAATTCGAAAGAAGTTTATTTTGCGGCTGTAGCGATGCTGTACGATGAAAGAATGATGCCTTCTTGTGAAAGTGGAGGAACCTGGAGAATATGGAAACAAAAGTAAAAACTCTATGTATGAAAATATTTATACTGGTTTATTTAATTTTGGGAATATCAGGACTGTATATCGCAATAAAAACAGAGAACATATTGTTTTTAATAATTATGACGGTTTTGATATTGATTTTCTCAACTCCGGCCTTATATTTTTGCATTAAACTTGACTTTCAGTCATTTGCTTTAAAGGTGCAGCCTTCTATAAAAATGCTGAATGTAAGATGTTTTGTAGATTTCAAAAATCAATTATTTCAAGGGGCAGAACAAGAGGGCTTTTGTGATATGGAAACAATACTATCCAAGGATGGTCTGGAAACTGTTCTGGCTTTCAAATCGGAAAACCAAAAAATATCTGTACTCCAGACTATTTGGATGGATGAATTTGACGAAGATATTTTGGAAAAAATGACCGATTTATTTTGGGAAAAAACTGAAAAAAAGGTAGGTAAACGAAAGATAGGAAATTATATTGTTCAACTGATTCAATGTGTGTGCGTTGGACGAATGAATGAACAGGCAATGGAATATGTTCATCGAAATCTTTTTCAGAACATCCGGCAGTATCAGAGTATCAGTGTGATTGCATTTGAGGAAAGCCAGGTTTACATATGCCAGACAGATAATAAATATTTTAATAAAGGGTTTAGAAATGTAGAAAATCTTTTTTTTAAAATTGCAAAGGATATTTTATAAAAATATATGGATGAAGAATTTATAATTGAATGTGTATGCGGGTTTTTAGTTATCTTGTTCATAGCAGGTTTGTCGGCTATGAAGTCGTGGTTAGATTTCAAAAGTTTTAAAATGAGACATTTAAAACCAGTGCATCCGGAGAAGTATGAGGAACTGAAATATTCAGCGGTTAGTGATGAAATATTAAAAGACAATATAGGAGAAAGAGGCAGTGAAGAAGAGTAGAATACTTTTAGCAATTATCGTAATTTTAATCATTATTGTCTGGGGATTTTTAAGTGGCAATATGACTTTGAAATTGAGCAGAACAAAGACAGATAAGGTCGGGCAAAGCAGCAGTGAAGCACAGACAGAAACCGGGGTTGAAGATTCTAACGGGAAGATTATTATTGAAGAAACAGAAGCAGGGATAGAAGATGATATCCAGCCGGATAAACAGATTGTTTATTATCCTACAGAAGAAGCATTAATAGAAGCAGAAGCAAAAGAGGCTTTGGATTATTTTATTGTGCGAGGGAATAATACATTACTGTTTTTTCGAGAAGAGGACACAGGAAGGATAGGAAGTTTTTATGCGCTTGCATTTGTCATAGGGGAAGACGGATATTACTATAGCCAGAATGTAGTGAGAGTGAAAAATCCATCGGGGCAGTCGATTGAAGTGAATCAGGGAGAATACTATATCTATTTTTTTGTTGAGAATGGGGATATAGTGGAAGACAATCTCGAAGGAGATTTTCAACGGTTTTCGGTAGATGACGGTGTGGAATTATGGGCAAGATATATTGATTGTCCGATACAGGAATATGGGTTGTACATAAATGGAGAATTGATGGACTTAAGCGCTGCGTATAATCTTGAAGATAAAGGGTCGGAAGATATGCCGTTTTATACATTGGAAGATTATATACTGGCCCTTGAGTTTGGTGAGAAATATTTGATGGCAGAGGGGAACCGGACAGTTTTGTTTGCAAAAGAAGAAGGTTCCGGGGATGAACCATTGAAACTGAATATAACCTATGCGGCTGCAGTAAAAAATGGAAATGCCTATTATGACAGGGGAAATGACATCGAGGATATTAAGATAACAAAAAGTGATATCGTTATAAAAATATCCGGTGAATATTATATGTTATATATCCGTACGCCGGATGACGGAATTGAGATTTCGGATAACAGGGAAAGTCCGTTTCAGGAAATGGAAGTGTCTCAAAATGCAATCATCGGCCTGAAATATATCGATTGTCCGATAGAGGAATATGAGTATTATTTAAATGGAGGAAGATTGGATTTAAGCAAGGCCTATGAATGAGATTAATGGAGGAGGTACGGAATGGTAAAAAGAAAATAATAAAAGAGGGATAAAATTGAAAATAGCCTTGTCGAAAAAGTGGAAAATGGCCCTGATTTTTCTGATATGTTGTGAAATAATCTTGCTTATTGCGGTGGTTAAAGTTCACATATACGGAGAGGGTGCAGCGGATATCATAATGATTCCGTGTGCAGTCACAATAACAGTTTGTATTACTATTGTAATATTGCCGACAATACGATATTTGACTTATGTGATAGTAACCGAGGATGGATTCGATTCATATCTGTTTAAAAAGAAACTATGTACGGTTCATAAAGATAAGCCGATATATTATGTGATTTTCGCGTTTGGTGGCCCGGGAGGCCCCGAAGGGGGCTATGTGACTCGAAATTATATTGTGATGTCGAATGAACCCTTTGAATATTGTGGTCCGACTTCAATATTTTCATGGAAGGAGCCATTCTTGCGTACTTATGATATGAAGAAACAGATAGCGATGTTGTATGATGAAAGAACGATGTCTTTTTTGGAAATTGAAAAATGGCATGCGGTGCATTATTCAATGTTTTGAGAAGCAAAAATAATTTTCAAAATCATAACGGAGATATTTTTAATATATCTTATGCAGTCCTGGCAATTTATTGCTTAGTTCTCTTTTTGCGTTCAAGTTGAATAAAATAATGGGATTTAATGCCCATAAAGAGCGAGGGGAAATTGGAGCTGAAATTGAGCGGAAAATCATTATTGAGAGCAGGAAGTATGAGGAACAGAAACATTCAACAGCTAAAGATGAAACATTAAAAGACAATATGGAGGAAAGAGATAGTGAAGAAAAGTAGAATAATCTTAGTAATTCTGATACTTGCACTGGTTATTTGTGCGGGCCTTTTGACAGGAAATATTACGGTAAAAAACACCATAACAAAAACAACAAAAACACCTCAGGCAGAGCAAAGCAATGATACGAGCAAGGTGGAAACATTGGCCAAAGAAAGCGAGGAGACAGTTGAGGTGGAAGAGGCGGCCAGTGATCAGGAAGACATGATTCACGGAGGGATAAAAGCCTATTATCCGACAGAAGAAGAGTTGATAAAAAATGAAAGCAATGGAGATTATTCGTGCGAGGTGGTCCATGGAGATAATACAGTATTTATTTTTTACAAGGGTAAACAGGATGATTTCGGGGTTGGAGGCTTTGTAAAAGAAGCGGATGGGTATTATTTGTATGAGAATATGGAAGAAAAACAGGTGATTACCAAGGATTCCGTTTTTATTGTGACATTTTTGGGAGAATGCTATCTTTTTGTTTTTGTTGAAGATAGTATGCAGGTGGAGGATAATCTTGAAGGAGATTTTTCGGTGCTTTCTATGGGCACCGGTGACAGTGTGTATTTAAGATATATTTCATGTCCTTTGGAAGAATATGAATTGTATATTGACGGTAATAACGTGGATTTAAGTGAAGGATACGGAATGTTTGAGGAGTTTTAATGTTTAAGAAGAAAAAAATACTTTTGGCGATTATAATACTTTTAATAGTTATCCTTGGGGGGATTCTGAGTGGAGGAATCAAACTAAAGCTGAGTATAACAAAAACGAATGAAACAGAGGAAAAGCAAACAGTTTCTGTTGCAGAAAATAAAGAAACTATCCCTGAAACTCAAAGTATCCATGACGGTGATTATTATTCTTCTATAGAAGAATTACTTAAGGTCAAAAAAGAAAATAATGAGGGTGTATTATCTGTATCTGGTGGCACTACGATGATGCTCCTTATGGGAAAAATGTCGGATGGGAATGCAGGTTTCAGCATCGAAGTGTTCGAAAAAAAGGGCGACGGTTATCAGAAGCTGCCAACAAGTGAAGAAAAATATATATCCATGGAAGGGGCCTTTGTTGTCTGCTGCAGGGGGGAATATTATGTGGGGGTAGATACTGAAAATGGCGAAAAGCAAATTCAGGATAATCGTGGAGGAGAATTTGAAACCTTTGAAATGTATGGCGTGACATGTTATGAAGTGAAATATATCGACTGTCCTATAGAAGAGTATGAACTTGATATAGATGGCGTTCCAATAGATCTGAGTTCCGCATATGGCTTGGATAGCGAAGAGAAAGCTGTTGAGAGTTTTGATTCTTTAGAGGAACTGGAAAATCTTCAGGCCCCGTGGTTTAAGAATTATGTGTTAGTGCCTGGGGAGAATACATATTTTTTCTTCGGTGAAGAAGAAGGCTCAAGTGAAAAAATACAGGTTACATATTCTCTGGGAGAAAAGTTAAATGGAAAATATTATACAAATGCGGAAGATGTTCAGATGTATGATATTACAGGGGAATGTTGGGTCTTCGAACTCAATGGAGAATATTATATCCAGTACCTTTCTGTTACCGGTGAAGATTTAAACGTTGAGGATAATCAGGAAAGAGAAATTCAAACGGTGAGGACAAGCAATGGGTATTTGGTATATCAAACATATATTTCATGCCCGATAGCGGAATATGAGTTTTATGTGAATGGAGAGTTAATAAATTTAAGTGTGGCTTATAGATAAAAATAGTGCTTGATTTACCATTGCTGGCCAGGTCTTTAATGGTTCCGATTTCAGGGTGGAAAGAGGTCGGATAGTATATATAAGGAGCTTTGGTCAGCAACGGTTGACAGGCATTTTCTGTTTGGAGCATATTTTCAATTATACGATTTTCTTGTTCTGCATCCTATTTAAAACCGTGCGTGCAACCTATGACCAGGTTTCGAGACAGATGTCTTCTGGTTAAAGATTCCGTTGAGTGAGGGAGAGATGTTAATTGTTTGGAATCTGTTGCTATGGACGCCGGATGTATACCTTATCGTGCGCAGCCTGACGGAGCACGCCCATGCGAAGCATTTGACATGCGGGATGCCCGAATGGGTATGGTATTTCTTTTAAGTCGGATGACAGGTTTTAATCAATATGGAGAGCAGGGAGAGAGGGATGAGGCAAACAAAGCGGTTAAAGAAACTTAGTTTATTATGTCTGGCGATAATTTTGGCAAATTTTTTATGGTCGTGGAATTCGGGTGAATTTGTATTTTTTGGCGACATTTTTGGCATGTTCCTATTCTTATTGCTGATAGTGTGTGCGGTATGGACAATAAAATATCTGAAAGAAACGCCTAAATCAATTGAAGATTTTATTCCGCTGTTTTTGATTGTCATTTATCTTTCTTATTTATTCAGCGGCGGACAAAATAAACTGAACTATATTGTGTATAGAGATATGAGAAATGATGTTGTCGAAATGGTAGAAAATCATCAGCTATATGTGGATGAGGATAAAAGTTTCGTTGAACTTCCCCCAAAGTACAGGAAATGTTCCTCGGGAGGAGATGTTTTAATATATCAGGATGAAGAATACGTGGTTGGATTTTGGGTAAAAAGGGGATTTTTGGACAACGGATTTAAAATGTTTGCATATACCTCAGCAAATGGTTCTTCGGATGTCGAGCAAATGATAGCGGCCTGTGTATGGAGCGGCTATGAGATACATTCAGAGCAGATAGAGAAGGGCTGGTATTACATATATGCGACAGATAAAAATGATTACTGAGTGGGAGCGCAGTGCATTTAACTAATCAATCTTTTAATTTAGCATGTAACAAGGGGAAGGGAATATGACGAGAAATTCAAAGCAACTTAGTTTATTGTGCGCGGCAGCGGTTTTGATAAATTTTTTAAGTTCCTGGTATTATGAAGAACTGTTTTTTCATTTTTTTGTTTTTTATTCGATTGTGGATATGTTGTTCTTTTTCTTACTGGTTGCATGTGGCATATGGTCAGTGAAATATTTAAAAGGAAATCATAAATCAATTAAAGATTTTATTCCAATAATTTTGGTTGTTTTATACTTTTCATATTTACTAAGCGGAAGCCAGAATAAGCTGAATTTTATCGTGTATAAAAATATGAGATATGAAGTCGTTAAAATGGTGGAAAATCATCAGATTGAAACCGATGGGGAAAAGAGAATTGTTGAGCTTCCTGAAAAATATAAGAAATGCTCATCCGGAGGAGATGTTTTGGTATATCAAAATGATGATGAGTCTATGGTTGGATTTTGGTTGAAGAGAGGATTTCTGGACAGTGGATTTACTATGTTTGTTTATAAATCCGATGATAATTCGATGAATATAGAGCAGATAATAAAAGAATGTATGTGGGATGGTTATGAAGTATATTCAGAACGTAAGGCGGAGCAGTGGTATTACCTAACTGCGAAAGATGAAAATGATTAATTTGGAGAGCTTTAACCGGTATCCAGATAGAAAATTTAGGAAGAATTGAGAAATATGAAAATAGCCTTGTCGAAAAATTTTCACAGTCTCGATAAATGCTTTTTTTATGAGATTCTGGATTCGGAAATGTACGAAAAACTCCTTCGATGGCTAAATATTCCGTTGAGTGAAGGGGAGATTTTTAAGATATCCTATGCAGTCCTGGCGATTTTTTGCCTAGTTCTTTTTTTGCGTTCAAAGTTTTTTAAGGGACTATGAAAAAAAGTCTGTAAAAATTATATCAAGTAATGAGTTATAAGGTCT
>URND01000047.1 GCA_900549105.1 uncultured Eubacteriales bacterium | reverse complement strand
GTTGAGCCAGTTTTTATTCAGGGTTACAGCATCTTTAGTCATCTTACTATTTAGTTATCTCACACACCTCCCGGCTTTGATTTATACTGTATTTATTAACTACAAAGGAGGCCCGCCATGAAAAACGAGCTTATTAACTCCATATTGGACGCTATGTGTCCATGTTTAAGTGCTGACCAAATGCACCAACTTAAAACCGTGCTGCATATGACCATGTATGATTACTCGGTGTCTAAAAAAGAGACCGAGATAATTGTTCGGCAGCCAGACGGCTATGCCTATCTTGACAAGTTTCTTTTGTCCAAAAGTTCCGCCGGTCTAAGCCCTCGGACTCTGGATAATTACCGTCTTACCATCACCATGTTTTTAGATGCCATCAATAAACCCCTGGCTGAATTAACCGATGATGATTTTATTTATTATCTCGAGCGATATCGGCAAATCCGACAGGTGTCCTTCTCCCGAATTAAAAACATGCAGTCGGCCCTCTCCAGCTTTTTTACCTGGCTCCATAAAAAGCGATACATTCCGTCAAATCCTGTTGCCCAGCTTGACAGCATCAAACTGCCAAAAACCATTAAAAAGCCTTTTTCGGATGAGGACCGGGAAATGTTAAAAATCCAATGCGAGCAGCTCCGGGACTTGGCCCTAATGGAATTTTTGTACTCCACCGGTGTCCGGGTATCCGAGCTCACGGCCCTGAATCAGTCAGACATTAACTTTAACAGCAATGATGTCACTGTCTTTGGCAAGGGCTCCAAAGAACGCGAAACTTACATAACTCCATCCGCCGGGATTTACCTCAAAATGTACCTCGACAGCCGGACCGATGACAATCCGGCATTATTTGTGTCGCTCCATAGGCCTTATCATCGATTGAGTAAAAACGGCGTGGAACGTATGCTCCGCGAACTCGGTCGCCGGACCGGCATTAAAAATGTCCATCCACACCGGTTCCGCCGGACTATGGCGACCAACGCGCTCAACCGAGGTATGCCGATTGAGCAGGTTAGCCGCCTTCTGGGACACGCAAAACTTGACACTACGCAAATATACTGTTCGGTAAGCCAGGAAAACGTCCGGATGTCTCATAAAAAATATCTCAGCGCCTAGTTTTCGCCGAAATAAAAAAAGTCCGGCTGAGTCGGGCTTGTTTGTCATGCCATTTTATATCCTGCTGCCATCTTTTTCCACCGCCGGTCCCGCCTGCTGCCAGGATGCTAAATAGTAAGATGTATTTAAAAAATGTTTCCCGTGCGGAGGACTTTGGTAAAAATTTCCTGCTCATAAAGGGCGTTGACGAAAACAAATCGTCCTATTTTGAGAAACCCACTGATGATTCTGGCTGGAGTGGAATGCCCGTCCAGATGATAGGCACCACTTGGCTTGGTGTAAGAGATGTCTATATACAAGATGACTGCCATTATTTTGTCAAAATAACGGAGTTTTACCCCGTCGCCGGCAGGATATGGACAACGTTTTACAATATTGATACATGGTCGGGCTGGAAAAGTCACACCCCATCTTAAGCCTGATTATCATATATACGCATAATGGATATTAATCCCCTGCGTTGTGCTAATGTCTCCATATGGCACCAGTGTCACAGCCCCATCAGTCGTTATCCGCAAGCGGCCGCGAGTATCACCACTCAGAAAAGTAGCGTGGTCGATTTTATATGTTGGCCTGAACTTTTCGGGCAGAGTACCTATATTGTACTCGGTCCCAGACATCATATTTGCATTTGGGTATGTACTACATCGCATAAATTTAACCCCGGACACCTCAACCACATTCATGTTGAGCCAGTTTTTATTCAGGGTTACAGCATCTTTAGTCATCTTACTATTTAGTGTACTGACCGCTTCGGCCAAGTTATTTATGGCATTTACGAGGCTGTCTTTGTCCGTTGTTTGCAAAGTGGTTAAATCACCTACGCTCAAACCGAGAGAATCAATTAAACCCTTTAAGGTTTTTCCCTGATGCGCATCAAGCGAGCCCTTCCCCGGCTCAGTCGTTTCCAAGTTGTCTTTTAATGGGTGCGTTACTTTTCCGATGAGAATTCTTCCCATTGATATTTCCTCCTTTTTATTATAAATCCAAATAATACTCTAAATCTCTTACCCTGTGATGTAATAAAGATTCCCTGTGTCAGCATCATATATAATCGGCGGCGGCGCTCCATCCTCTGGGTACTCCCCATATAATTCTCCCGTAGCTAAATCCAAGTACACGCTAAACATCCCAGATGTTGCCGCCATTATTCCACTCGGCCCCTGTGGGCCTGTCGGGATGTCAAAATCGAGCACGGCATCCTTCTTGGTTCCGGAATTTCTCACTGCCGCTACGCTTCCTGGGCCTCCTGTTGTAACTTCTCCCACGGTTATGCTGGCCGAAAATTCACCATTCTCCGCTTTTTGAAGCATATCGGCAGTAACTTCTCTGGCATCCGCCGCGGCGGCCTTCGTGTCCTCTGTGGCTTCTTTCATTTTTGCGATGGATTCATCAATAAACGGCATCCCGTTCTCACTGACGATTGGTGTTGCGCTGCGTTCCACGCAGATTGGCTGCTCGAATGTAAAAAGCTCTTTGCCGTCCTTTGTCAGCCTAAGCTGCATATAGGCTGTTCCAACCTCGGCGGTCATCTGCTTGTCCATTTCAACCAGTACAGAGTTTTCTTCGGTGTCCAGTGTTGCCGCTATTGACTGCACGCCTTTTTTAGACGGCTTTTCTACAAAGATTCCCACGGCGGTTCCGGCCGGGATGTCGTAATCTTTAAACATAAATAAAATAGGCAGAGCATCCGTGCCCTGCGTGTAATAAACCGTTTGTTTGATATCACTTCGAAAGACATAAGCCTCTACGATATGTTTGTTCACTTTTTTCACCTTCTTCCTAGCCCGGAATCCACCGCTTTAATGCCAGTTTCTTCGGCGGCTCCGGCGGCGTGTAAATTTGGGGCGGGTAAATAAATCCCTGGAATTGATTTCCCGGAGTGCCGCTGTAAGTTGTCAGATAAAAGCAGGGAAAGCTGTTAAACATCCCTGATGGCGGTATATTCATTTCTCCGTCAGAATTCCAGGCGGAATTTGAGACGATAAAGCTGCCGTCATCGTTTATCTGCTCAACAACGCACACATGGCCGCCAGGTGTGTATCCAAAACAGCCGATAGCTCCCAGCCTCGGCGTCTGGCCTACCTCGTAACCTTTGGCTATGGCGTCATCATACCATCGATTGGCATTTCCGGTACCCGCCGTAAAATCCGGATATTTCCCGGTAATCTCGTACCATCTCCCGGCCGCATAAGCTGTACAGTTGGCCATACCGTAGCCGTATCGGTAATAAAGGTTCTCGTCGAAATAACATTTATATGCTTCGCTTCCTGGATTACTCATATCCGATGGCTCATAAATGGACAATCTCGGCACAAACGTCCCGCCCGGTTTATCCGGGAGGATTTCTGACCATTTCTTCGCCTGTTCGGCACGGGCCGGCTGCGGCGTTGTCGCCGGGCGCTCATAATTATACAAAAACGCATTGGCCAGCCACTCAATGTCATGGGTTGTATCCGTGGCAAACTCAGCGAAAGAAATCGGATAGCTTCCTGTCGCTATCCATGTCACTTCCTGTGGATTAAAGCACTCCTCGATTAATTTATCCAGCATGCCATACCCGTAGGATTCCGGGTCATTTAAGTTATATCCATGGCTTGTCAGCCAGTCGATGATTCGCCAGTATGGTGTCCAGCCCACCAGCCCCATGCCATTATATTGGTTGCCGTCATACGGCTCATAACCATGCTGCCACTGGCCGGGATTTAAGTAAGATTCAGTCATCATGTTTCCGAGCATGGCCATGACAGCGTTTCTCGATGTAAAACCGTGGGCGGCCAGATATGTATAGATCAGATTGGCATTATTGCACTGGGCCTGTCCGAACCGGTCCATGACGTCCGAATAATAACCGCTGCCCCAATGGCTTATCCATGTCATTTAATCTCACCGCCCTCTGTGGTATAGCCGCCAACCATTACGCCGTTGACATACTGGATGTAGGAGCCGTCGGAAAATTCAGCGCGGCCCGTCAGGCCCTGCTTTCCCATCGTGGTCAGTTTTTCCCGGATTTCAATCGTATCCGTATTGACATATCCTTTACCGCCGGATACGCCAATAGACGCTCTGATTACCGTCCCTATCATATAGATTAAAGCATTTTGATTCATGCTGTATCCGGTCTCGCCGTCATTCCCGCTGATAATCGGATAATAATCATCTCCAATCTTTTGATAGCGGATGCTGACCTTGCCTGTGCTTCCGCCCGCCAGATTGGATATAGTGATACCGCCTTTATCAAAGACAAGCTTCGAGGCATTACCCGAATCGTCTGAGCCATAAAAGTTAATGATACCTTTATCAAGGTCAAGTTCAAATCCGCTCTTGCCCTCAACATAATCCTGAGACTGGAGCTTTCCAGCCCGGATACGGTCGGCCAGCATTGTCCCGGCCGTGATAAAGTCGGCAAAAAAGCCTTTCCCCGTTCCAAATGTCCGCCAATCCCATTCTTTGCCATCAGCCGTCCGCTCGTAAGCAATCTGGAGCCCCATGGTTCCCAGGCACAGCGCGCCATAGGTTGGAGATTTTGGGTTCAGGTCCTCAAAAATCATCGAGCGTACTGCTGCCGGCTGTGCCGCTGTGGCTTGTGTCCGCATCAAGGCTTTAATGCCGTCAATAATGCCATAGACCTTCTCACCGATGACGGTGCCATCCGGTCGTATTGCAGCATCTACCCTATCCATCATGCTGGTGATATTATTAAAATAGTTATATTTAAAATCCCCGAGTACCACATAATCAACCTTTTTCCCGATGGCGTCATATTCCAGCTCAATGACCCTTGCATCGGTAGATATGTTTAACCGGCTGTGTCTGCAATGGACCGTGTCTCCTAAGGACACAGATTCTAAATCCGCATACTCTTTATAAGCATCTGTATTCTGCAGCATGACCATGTCGACAGTCAGCGTCACTTTTGGCTTGTCCAGCCCGGCTTCAAACTGTTCGCTGCATTTCTTTTTGAGTGCCGCATTAAGCTGCTCTTGCGAATCGCACAAAGTCACGCCATTATCTTCGTCACCGTCCTGAGCATCCGCCCGCATCTTAACATTCTCAAATGATATTGTTCTGGTTTTCACGGTTGGATAATTCTTTATCAGCGGCGAATCCACCCACGGTGCATCTCCCGACATCATATAGCCGTTATAGGCCTTTGGTACAATCCGGGTGACGACTTCCGAAAAATCAACCTCTTCATATATCCCATCTTGAGGGATATTTTTTCCGTACAATAACTCAAGGCCATTATCCCGGCCAGTCCTCCGGTTGATAATGACCTTAAAATTATCAAATATAATCTCTCCGCCCCAGCGTTTGACAAAAGCATTATCATCATCACCGTTGATAGCTTCGATTAGATTTTTTGTCACATAATAAGCCGTATCGATTACAGAGATGTTGGAGCTGCCTTTATATTTTGGCTTGACCGCTGTCATAATGTCCAGCGCCTGCTGCCCGGTTTTCCCGGTTGGCCGGATATCTATTAAAAAACAGTCGTCTCTGGCATCCATAAATATCGGTTCGAGATTTGTTTCGATTTCCGTATCTGTTTTGGTTTTTGATTTAATCCTGAAGAGCTGCTCCCCGTTAAAAGAGGACATCTTTACTACGGCTTGGTCCTGAATATATTTCCACCGTCCTTCCGGGTCAATCGGATGGTTAATTGTTGCTGTCCATGAGCCATTTAAAATCACACGGATTTTTGCAGATGTTGGAAAAAGCGTCATATCCCCATTTTTTTCATAGGCTGTATTGTCCGGGTTGTAAATCTGAATCATGCTTTCCACCCCCATCTCGGCGTAATCTTTAAATCAAAACCTTTTGTAATAGATATGCTGCAATCACCATGCGGCAGCCACAAATCCTCATATTTTCCGGTTACTGAGGTATTCATCAATACATTTCCGGCCATATATGACAACATAAGCCGGGAATCGATTGTCAAATTACCATGCACTGTAGCACTGACATTTTTTTCATTTACCGTTAATACACATTCACCATTTCCCCGAATCTCATATAAGGGCATGCACTCGTCATATCCGTTATGCCAAAGTTCCTCCGACTTTCTTGGATATTGCCCCTCAATTGTAAATTCATAAGGATAACATGTAAATATTGTTGAGAACTTCCCGTAATTACGAAGTTCTCTTTCGATAGAATCATGCTCAACTTTTACCACCTCATAAAAGGCATCGGCGGTATCCGTAAACTTGAGCCTTCCTGTTCCGGAAAGCCACCGTTTTATTTCCCTTATTTTAGGTATCAATCTCTTAGATAAAACAGAAAACGTACATTTTACGGTAATATTGCTTCGGTAGTCCTCGGAGGATATCAGTTCACCATCACGGCCAGGAATGGAGTATGTCGTGTAATTATGCTTTGCCTGTTCAATTTCTGGGTAATCATACATAATGATGCCAAAATCCCGGCCGGTATTCTGATTAAATTGAAGGTCATATTTTCCTATCAAGCATATGCCCCCTTCGCTCTTAAAATTGCTCTCTGCTGGATGCCGATTTTCCGAATTGTATATTCTGCTGCCAGTTCCTTCAGCGGTGTTCCATCAACTGATGTCGACGCATCCACCAAAATGGTCACCCCTTCCAAAATTCTCGAAAAGTCTACCGGTTCAACACTACGATTCATCCTTGCTGACTCTTTAGCATACTTTTCAGATATATCATGCGGAATCACCTGAGTGCCATCCGGCAAATGGGTAAGTTCACCGCGGCCGCCTTCATTTATATAGGCAAAACCACCCTGCCAATTATCCGTACCATGATATAAATACGGCACCGTTGGAATATCTATCCCGAAGGAACGCCCTCCATATTTAGGCACCCATTTCGGAATAGTAACACTGATACTATTCAAACCTCCAATGGCTGCATTAACAAGTCCTATCAGACCATTCAGCGGGGCTTTTGCAACAGCTTCAAGTCCGTCCCAAATGCCACCGAAAATATCCACAACGCCCTGCCAGGCCTGTGACCAGTTCCCGGTAAAAATTCCGGTCACAAAACTAATGATTCCTGAGAAAATCCGCTTGACTGAATCCCATATGTCGGAAACAGTCGCAAAAAAAGCATTCAGGATATTACCATAAATCCCGAAACTTTCCGTCCAATCTGTCGTAAATATTCCGGTAAGATAGTCATCAAACATTTGGAATAACCCTTGTATATCATTCCAAACATCCGTACCAACAGCCTTTATTGTCTCCCAGTTACTTATTAGCAAATATCCGATAGCAAGCAACGCCAATATTGCAATCATTGTAAGTCCTATAGGGCTCGTAAGCCATCCAATAACCTTCCCGGCTCCCGATATAACCCCTGATGCCTTCCCGAATGCACCAATAATACTTCCAACTGAGTTAATTAATGTACCGCTGACAATCAAAACTGGGCCGATAACCGCCGCCAATGCGGCAATCTTCAAAACAAGCTGTTGCGTTTTCGGATCTGCCTCAGCAAACTTATCAATAAGTTCTGTTGCTTTCTGCACCAGAGGTGTCAGTATAGGCAAAAGATACTGTCCCAGAGCAATATTAAGATTATCGACTGCTCCCTGGAATGTCCTTAAACTGTTTGCCGTGCCATCTGATGTTCTTGCATAATCTCCCTGAGCGTTTGCTGTCATATCCATCACATACGCATATCTAAGCTGGACCTTTTCAGCTTGCGACATTTGGTCTGTCGTTTTGCCTATCCCTTTTTCCAAAGCATAAGCATTCAAGTTCGTATCTGTCATAACAATACCAAGTGTTTTCAGAGATTCTGTCTCACCGGTAAACACGCCGTTTAACGCTGTCATAGCCCGGTCAACACCAATATTCTTAAAAGATGCCAAATCACCACCAAGGCCAGCTAAAGACATGGACATTTCTGCTGCTTCTGCACGAGTCAAGCCCATTGATGTCGCCATATCGCCATACAAAGACGTTGCCTCAAGCGCTTGATTCTTAGATAAACCAAACTGCTTTGTAGCATTGTTCGACCATTCTTTTACAGTGTCTGCACTATTCTCAAAAGCCACATCAATCTTATTAAGGTTCTCTTTATAGTCCGAAGCCGCATTCACCATCTTTTTTCCTGCAAGAACAACCGGAGTAGTAATTGCTAAAGATGCCTTAGTGCCAGCGCTCATTAAGTTACTACCAAGAGACTGCAATTTACTTGATGTTGCAGCCATTTTAGCCTCGAAGCTATCAACTGTTTTCTGGGCTGTAGAAAATGCTTTTTCAAATCCGGTGCTGTCGCCGGTTATTTTTGCACTTAAAGTATAATCAGCCATTCTGCACCGTCCTTTCTGGGGCCTTTACTCCATTTGCTGCATAGATGAGTTTAATCCATCCTTTACCCTCTTCTTTTTCAATTTCCTGAACTGTATCAAGATTACCCATGATAACTTCCATATCGCCCTTATGGACCTGCTTTTTTATCCAAAGTTTCAGCACCCTTTTCCGCTTTGGTCTATTGACATTATAAAAAGCTGTAAATACCGCATTATATGTCAACTGGGATTCCAAAACTATCTTATTTTCCCAGGCTTTCCTAAGAAAATAAAGTTCCCTCGGAGTCAACGCTTCATAATCCCTTTTTGAATATCCAAAATTGGCCGCAAAAAAAGCAAAGTCGATATCTCTTCGATACGGCTCTGCTATTTTTTGATAATCTTCATCCGGTTCTTCTCCACCGAAATGCTCCAATTCGATTAACCGGCTTGGAAGAAAAAAGGGCAATCTCTTTCAAGGCATTCAAGCACTAATCCACATATATCGAAATATCCATTGGATTCAATCAAGCTTTCTGCAATCTCCATTCCTTTCTTAGGAGGCAAGAATTTTTCGTCCCCCTCTTCCTTAATTGCATATGCAATATACGCCTTTAAACAAATTAAACTAAGCATTCCGTCAGTGCGCTTAAGCTCTGCCATTGTTGGCATATTTGTCACGGATTCGATCATTTCAATACGTTTCATGTTATATTTCAACACATAATTTTTACCATCATATTCAATCATTCAAAAGCTCCTTCCCCGTTATGCAGTAACACTTGTGCCCGGCGCTGTGTCTGTTTCCGGCGGAGTCTGTGTCAAATCAACTAAAGCCCCCATCCCTTCAAGCGTCAAACTGTATGTCACAGCATCATCATAAGGGGCCTCAATTGGATAATCTGTGATGATTGCCAGTCCTCCAAACATCCCCCTTTTTGTCTTGTTATTATAAACTTTAATACATACAGGCTCACTGTCATTAAAAGCCGCTGTCAAGGCCTTATGGGATTCACTTTCCACGACATAAATACCATCATTGTCAATAGACCATTCTTTCATTCCTGCCAGTTTTGATTTCCATCCTCCCTCGGTATCTTTAGCAGTAACTTCAAAAGAATCTGCCGTCCGATTAATTGTCAGACCCTGCTGCCCGGATACCGCAAGCAGCTTCGAACCGTCCAGACTCCATACCGCGAGAAGGATATCCTTTCCAGCCATAGCCTTTGCCGCGGTACTTGAAAAGTCACAGTAAGCGTTTGAATCATATTCACCCGCAAAAAGCTGTAAATTAAATCTATTCACCATTCTCTTCCTCTCTTTAAATTTTCCATTTGAATCCATAGCACACCATAAACTCATAGGCCAATACAGCATGCTTTTCATTTGTTTCATCTGTTTTAATCGCCTGCACGCCATTATTCGTCTGCCTCACCAGTTCAAATTCCTCAGGAAGTTGGATATCCTCAGTCAAAGCTTCTTCAAGCATTTGAATGTACCTATATACAGGTACAGAAGAATCTGTTGGTTCCGCAATCGCATGAATCCAAACTGTAAATATATCCCGCCACATTGTTTTTGTGTGGGCTGGCCTTTTTCCCACAACTTCAGCAAAATAAAATGGACTTGATGCGTTATCCGGTACGGCGTCATAACACTTTAATCCGGTCTTATCTTCGACCTTCTCCTGAACAGCTGCGATTAAGTCCAACAAACCAAGTTGAGTGTACATATCATTTTACTCCTTCTTTATAGCCTTCAATAAATCTTGATAATAAATAAATGCCTGGGTCTCAGCATTCGCTTTTAAAAATCTTTGTCCCGGAATCCACTTGCCATTGACTGTTCGATGTCCATATTCCACGTGCGGCGCATAATCCTTTGTATATCCCATCTCATCGCCGTAGACACTGGATGACAATCTAAGTTCTCCCGTATCTACCGGAGTCCCACCATGTCTTGCTGCATTAAGCATTTCAGTGACATTCTTCTTGACAACAGCATTAAAGCGAATCTCATTCATGGCTTTTAATGCGGCAGATAGATTATCGATATCCGCTTTATTTAACTCAATATTGACAATCCCCATGCAGTATCACTCCCTTATATGCCTTTACCTGAATAAGCGTCCATCTCGGTGATAAATCTGCTTTTTCAGTGATATCCAGTCTCTGTCCATCCATTTCCGCCATCTGGCAATCCGGAAAATCTTTGAAAGGAATCGGGATAATGTATCTCTGTTCGTTTTTTGCCACTTCTCTTCCTTCCAAGGCGATTTGCTCATCCGTCCAGGGCGTAAAACGGGCCGAGGTTCTTTTAACCTCAACCCATTCATACACTGGATTCTGAAGCTCATCTTCGCCAACCTTTCTCCGGGCCAGCAACTTGCACTTTTTCCAAATCACAGGAACCTCACCACCCTGCCAGAACCGGCATTATTTGCCTTACGTGCTTTCCAGTCCGAAATTTCCTGAGAATATTCCGCCAGTATATCATTAACAAAGGATGTTGTAAGATTGGATGTTCCTTCGCTGGCAATACCTTCGTAATACATCCGGCGGTACATTTTGACTACTGCATCAACGCAAATAGATTCAAATTGCTCCGGAAGTTCCTCTTCGCCCAATCTTAAACAAAGCCTGTCCTTTATGGTAATGACATACTCCTGAACAACATCATCGTCCGCATCCGGCAGCCTGTTAAAAACTCTGTCTAATAAAACCATAGCTTACGCACTCGCCTGCTGCGTCAGAAATTCCTGAATGATATCTGCTTTTGCTGTCGCTGTAATCGTATATCCCCGGAAGGCAGCCAATCCCTTAATCTTATCAACCGTCAAAGCATCCAACTCACCCTGGGTATATACCTTTTCGGTGGAATTTTCACCCGATGCAATCTCAGAAACTACAACTCCATCCAAAAATTCCGGATAGAAAACAACACCACTGAACATCAGGGTTTCGATAGATGCGGTATTGGTTACTGTCGCATGAGTCATTCCAATCAAACCGGTAGCATCAGCTGTCAATCCAAAAGATTCCGCTAAGTCACCGGAGTTTGCCGGAACATAAGCACCCCTCAAATTTTCTTTTGCAGTAGCAATCAGCTTTCCTTTTTTCAGTGTCGGGGAAATGACTGTCGTCCCTAATCCTAAAAAGTCCTGAATATAGGACATCCCAAAAGCTGTCTGCATAGTAACCTGTGCTTTGCCTAAGTAATCCGCTACGTCATCCGAAGGCACAAAGAAAATTGGCGTTGCATCCTCATCCTCATAGAATTTTTTCACAGCGCCCCATCCTGCGGACAAAGCGGCCTGTAATCCATTACCTGCAGCCTTACCGGTTCCCGTTTCGAGCAGGGCATAGAAACTTTTCTTGATATCCTTCTGAATACCAGAGACAAGTTTTTCATCGGTCTTATTAATTGCCAAATTCCGTCCGCTTCGCTGGATTGCCTCTGCGGTTGTCTGTTTTCGATACTTATTCAATTTAAGTTCCACTGTTCGGTCTAATTTCTGCTCAAATTTGGTGAGACCGACTTGTTCTCCTTCACCCACCTGCTCCGGAGTATTGACCTGTTCCATTTTGTAAATTTTAATCACAGTTCCCGATGACATGGAATCCAAATCCGTAATTCCCAGAAGGTTCTGAAGTTCCGAGATATTGGCACTCAGCCTGGAAGTAAAATCCACGGAAATGGCCGGCTCCAGATCAGCTGCCTTGACAATATTCTCCGACTCCGCGAATAACTGCAAATTCATTTTTTTCTTCATTTTATTCATCCTTTTCATCCTTTCCTACTGAAATAAATTCATATTCTCTTTAATAAGACGCTGTCTTTCAGCCCGGTTGGTTACATTCATGATCTGCTCTCTTGTAAGCCCGGACGTTGTTCCGGTCTTTGGCGGCTCACCTTTAAGGGCATCCTTAACCGCCTTATTCACCGCATCCTGGAAGAGAGTAATAAAGTTTTCCACAGACTTTTTAGTCTTATCAGCATCATCGGAAATCAATGCACCGAGCAGATTGTCATTGACATTGATTCCTTTTTCACCGAGCATCGCTCTGGCCACCTTGGACATCTCAGAACGAGCTTCCTTTTTCATCAGCTCCTGAACCTGCTCTTTGAGTTTATTATTTTCATACTCAGCCTTTTCCTGAGCATTCATCTCAGCCAGACGTCTTGCCTCGTCCATCTCCTTCTGATGCTTCTTCATCAATTCAGCAAACTTCCGGTCAAACATCTTATCGACATCTTCATCCGTATATTTCGCTGAGGGCTTTGAGTTGTTATCCGATTCTGTTGATTTTTCCGGCGGTTTAGATTCTCCCAATGGAGGAGCATCTGCACCACCCTCTTCGGAATCCGTTCCTGTTTCTTCGGCAAAGAGCTGCAGATTCATCCTGTTTTTTCCAAAGATTTTTGACTGTCCATAATAATTGTTCATATACTTCATTTTTCATACCTCCGATTTTTAAAACTATCGCATCGTTCTCCGTAGTTTAAAGTCGCCACGCCTGACTTACTCCGTAAAGTTTCCTGACTTTCACGCCTGGTCAAATAATCCGAACATAATCCGGATGGGCATCTGCAATACCACAAATGCCAATAAAAAAAGAATCAACCAGAAGCTTCCCCTGCTCTGATAGATTCTTTATACTCATATAAAATATTCCCCGGTCAATCTCCCACTCCGGCCTGTCGGTCGTCAACTGATTAATCGACTTGACTAAAGTCTGTACCAGCACACTTACGCCGGCGCATACAATATCTTTCCCAATTTCATCATAACCTGCATGCCCCGAAACCTCTATGCGGTCATCTCTGACCATTACCGCAATCAATATCCATCACCCTCTTAAAATCTCCGCCACCTCATTAACATCAATAGCCCCTGTACATCTCATATAGACCTTTTCATCGTCCAATATAATCACCGCAGGCAATTTATCCACTAAATACTTATCGGCCATAACCGGCTTGTCCTGAACGTTTACACGGCATATCCTTTCACGCCCAATCAATGCTTCCAAGGGTTGAATGAATTGCCCATCATAAAACCGGCATGGCGGACACCAAGGGGCATGAAAGAAGAACAACTTTTTCAACTTACCTCAACCTTCCATAAACATCTCAGGATTATCCCGTATAAGCATATAAAGCGCATTTCCAAGCTTCTCAACTTGCTTTTCCATAAGTCCGATAATATAAACTTCATCAAGTCCATGAATCAATTCATGGATGAGAGTTACTTTCTTCTGTTCTTCCGTACTATCTTCATTTAAAATGATTCTCTCCGGCAAATAATGAATCTGCCCATATAAATCACCTTCCATATCGTGCAGATTTTTTTCCTGCTGAACATCATATGTTTTAAATAAAATTTTCACTTTTTCCGGTATATTCAATTTCTTTCCCTCCTAAAAATGGGCATAACAAAACCACCGGCCATTATAACTGACTGGTGGTCTTAATACCACATTATTAACTTTTCTTTTGGCAAGTTATCCAAACTGGATATTTCAAGTAATTTATTTTTTGCATGATTGACATGATTTGTACACCATTCATAACCTTCAGGCAAATCGTATGCTTTCAATTCACCTGATTTTATATCCACTGTGACATGTCCTGACTTTTGACTATCTTCCGGGATAATATCTGATTCGATGAAATAATCATTTTTCTTTATATTTTTTAATTTTACCATAGAATTTATTCGCCTCCCGGTCATAGTTATACTTCTTTGAAGTCCTTATGTGCGCCTCCTTCTGACTCATCCCCTGTGAAATCAATTCCTTTTCCATAATCTCATGTTTTATCAACACCAAATCATGTTCTTCTGGATGTCCGTTCATCAAACGTTTCCAAGATTCAGCCATCATATAATCCGGCTCAAAGTACTCTGGCTCGCTGCCTCCCAAATCATGCTTATCCAAAAATATATACTTTTTAATACCGAGTATTTCAGATTCTGAATAGCCTGTTACTTTTGCGATTTTAGATACATCTGTTGTCATACTTCGAACAAGTCCATAATAACGTTCTGCATGTTCTTTTGCCTTTTCACTCTCAGGATTTCTTGCGCCACTAACAGCTCCTGAAGATATTATATCATCTCTGTTCTCTGGCTTCAAGCGTTTTGCAACCTTTTGAGCCTGTCCATTGCTATGTCGCTTTTCATAGTCATCCATCCATTTATCCCATTCCCCGACAACAATTTCAAAGCTGCATCGGCACCATGTATGGAGAGGCGGAAAATTTACACCTGGTTTCCTGTCAGCGATTTTAAAAGTCTTTTCCGCAAGGCCCCGACAAATCGCACAAACTTTTCCGTCATCTACGGTGGAAATCTTATATTCTTCGAAGTCCTCTGTGAAGGGCTGCATCGTCGACTCGGCCATGACATAAGTCCCTTCGGTATATATCAGTCGGTAGGCGTCATTCCGGGATACATCACCAAACCGCTTTTTCAGCTGTCGGGTTAACTTGGCATATGAATCGCCGCGGGCAAATCCTTGAGCAATATCCGTATTCAAATAATTTGACAGCTTTTCTGTGTTATCCCAGATTCTTTGACTAAAATTCTTCCCATTGCTCCATGGAACATCCACAAACAATTTTACAACATCCGGATTGTTCGCATAGAAATTCTCTCCAAACCCCATCGCTTTTGCAGCTGCATTAACCCCTCGCATGGCCTGCCGCTCCAAATGCTTATTTAACTCTTCCCGGGTAATGGCACCCATTTCATACTGCTGCATTCGAACGGAATACTGCAATCCTTCCAGGCGATTCAATTTGTAAATAGACTCTCTGACTGGCATTAAATAATCATACTGAGGATATTTCTCCGCAAATTCATCCATACGTTCAAGCAGCATCTTTTTATCCATTTCTGGCAAGGATTGCATTAATATTCGATATTCCAATATATTATCTGACCCATACTTTTGAAAGTAAGACGATATTTCTTTCTGAAGCTTTTCATATTCAGTATCATAAAATGAGGACAACCGATTTTTCAGTTTTGCCTCATCCTTTTCCAGTTCCTTATTAAGCTGTTCCTGTCGCTTTGTCCAATAACTCATCTGTCACCGCCGTTCTGGCTGTAGGATAATCTGTGTTATAGCCTTCTTTATCCTGCTCCATTTCAATCTGTTCCACTTCCTGCTGAACATTATCTACAATCGATAACACTTTCAACTGTGTTTCCCTGCTGACAACGCCGGAAAGTTCGGACGCAATCTGCGCTTCATCCAGAAGATTCGCTGGATAATTTGGCGTGAACTGATACCGGATGGTTGTCCAGGCATCCTTTTTCATACCAGAAACCGGATTGCTGAAAATCAGTTTATATCTCCGGTTCATGCCGGATATAAATTTTCTTTCCTTCGTCTTGGCCAGATTACTCATCCCCTGCAGCTTATACTTCAAGGCGATACCGGAAGATGTTCCAAAATTCTCATCAGAAATATTAGCCACCATGGAGATTTGAAATATCAGCCTTTCCAGCCGGTTAATAAGGTTTTCCTGGGTTGTGTCACCATTCGGTTTTTGAAGAAACTCCACAATCATATCCATGGCCCTGTCCCCATCAAAATTGATGATTCGATTTGTTCGGATATTTTTAATTTCGTTTTCACTCAAGCTGGCTCCCAAAATTTTTAAGTAAGCATCCGCAAAGTAATCTACATCATTCGCCTTCTCACTCAAGGCCTTATTATAAGCATTTATCAAGGGCAGAGCACTCTCAAAAATTCCCATGCGCTCTTCATTTTCCAAATACTCTGTTGCGGGCACTCCGTCAAAGCCATGGATTTTAGGCTCATCAAGCCATTTATAGCTCTCGCGATTCACAAAATGTTGAACCACTTTCCCATCAGACCAACTGCCATACTCAACATTGTCCGCATCCTTATAATGTCTGACAAAATACAGAGGATGTTCTAAAATGCTGTCATCGTAAATAATAAATGCATCCATCGGCGTCAGATATGTAATCCCTATGTTCCCGATATCATCCACATAATACATTTCATAGCCTTTTCCAAAAATGCTGCATATCTTGGAAAGTTCCGCATTATTATCATCCTGGTCATTATACTGGTCTAAGAACTCAATATAATCTGAAACGGCCTTATCATCACTCACCGCCTTTATTGGATTTCCCAGGAAGAAACCATTCATTGTATCCGTGATGTATTTTGCGAAGTTTACCGGAATACGATTATCCGGTTTCCATTCAGGCTTTTTGGGTAAAGTGCCAATCTCATATTTATTTTTATAAGCGTCATGAAGATTCCTATATCGCCCTTCAATCTCCTGTTTATGTTTTGACATGTATTCACCAAGTAATTCCGGTGTCATTGGCGTACCTGCTGCCACTCGAAACATACTATATTCCTCCCTTCACCGGATTAAAAGATGTTTTATTCTCTAGTTTCCTTAACAAACTTGCCGCTGAATCCGGACTGTCATCATGTTCAGCAAACTCCGAATAATCCAATATCTCGTTGATATATTCCGGGTCCGTATCTTCAAGCCATACTATCTGGCTCCATGCCCTTTTCAGATAGGTGCTTATCTTCACAAATTTATTCATGCTCTCATGATAACCGCTGGCCGGCATGCCGAGCCCGAATAACTCTTTTCTCAGATATCCCTTATCTGCATTATCCTCGCAGTATACAGTTCCGGCCCGGTAATATTTCCGGTACATCTCAATTTCTGAAAGACATTCGTCCACATGGCGGTTCCAGCGCTTGCCAAATCCAATGTAAGACCCATTCGGCTGCTTCTTAATGATCGTAAAGGCAGTCCCATCCGCCCCGCCGTAGGAAGCATCAATATGACATACGCCATCATAGATAAGTCCCTCGTCCGCTGTAAACCTTGGCTCTTTGAACATAGCATCTTTATCCGCGATGTGCTTCAGTTCATAATTGGCAGCGAAGAGTGAATCACTCATAGAGTGCCGTAATTCTTCCAGCTTATTTCTGGTGATGAGCCCGGTAGAATAACAATCATAGCGCTTTACATTCGGCATGATGGAAATAGCATCCTCTTTGTGCCACGGTGTCCCCGTATTAATAAAACGCCCGGAACGATTCTTAATGTTCTGAAGCTCCATATACTGAATTTTCGTCTGCTCCCGCTCCGCTCTGCTGACACGGTCATTTATATTGACAATATCATCTGTGACAACGATGTCTGCATGCTTGCCAGTGATGCTGGTCTTAATACCCAAACCGACAACCTGAGACACGCCCTTTGTGGATGTACAGAGATTTGTGTTAATCTCCGAATTATTGTCCCGGATCAGCTTTAAATCAGTTCCATACAGGATATATGCAATTTTGCCCACAGCCCCCGACTTCAATATCTTCCGGGCCTGGGTGATAACTTCCGTGACATCATCATCCGTCTTCCGAAAAAACATGACATTCTCGTTCGGCTTGAGAATAGTATGCAA
Organism: uncultured Eubacteriales bacterium; assembly: GCA_900549105.1. Classification (GTDB taxonomy): domain Bacteria; phylum Bacillota; class Clostridia; order Lachnospirales; family Lachnospiraceae; genus Frisingicoccus. The sequence goes on along the minus strand of URND01000047.1, from coordinate 2,313 downwards.
AGACAGAAACAAAGATAAGTCCGTCGTTTTATAAGAGCCCCGGTGAGCCAGAAGTGTCTGGTCATCTTCAGCATACAAAAAAGACCTCAACCACTCATTATGCAAAGTGGTCAGGTCCTTAAATCCTACCCAATGTCCAATCTTATACGGCTCATTCCACAGGAGGTCCAGAACCGCTTTCTTTTCGCTGTTCAAAATATGCCTCCATTTCCTTGATGGAATCGTCGATTGACTGTGACACTTCAATATTCTGTTTATCCCGCCATTTTTCTGCCATCCGGTTCTTCAGCCAGAAGATCTGCGCGGCGGTATCCGGAACGACTTCCTTTACCTTTCGTTCTTCCAAAATCATTTTGCTCTTCGGAAACCGCTCTTTAACAAGCATCAATTCCGAATCTGTAGCTTCCGGATGCTCAAATTTATAAGTATTCATGTACCGCTCAAGGCTCTCGGAGTACTCAGCCTGATCCATAGGAACGCTGATGTATTTATCTTCGTTGTACGAATAGCCCAAAGCCCTTTTAAGCAGCGCGTTTTCAACCTGACGGTCAACAACTTCCTTTCCCCTTTTTAGGGTCTTGGAAATCTCGTCATACTTCTTTTTCCAATCATACAATGTAGCTGGGTTAATTCCTATGTTTTTTGCTATCTGCTCATCCGTTAAGCCATCTCTGGCCCAACCTTCAAGCTTCAGCAAGCCCTCCGGCGTTAACCAGTATTCATATTTTCCTTTTGCCATCAGACTCACCTCTCATTCCATTTACAAATAACCGGGATTCAATAAAATTTTCTTATCATCAAGTATCACTCTATCATCGCCGGTATCCTTAAAAAGTGGCTCAGCCCCATTGTAAATCATATAATCATAACCATCTTTTATGATACCATCCAACTCCGTTAATATAACCTCATCTTGACTTTCTATGTTAATGGGTACAACAGCAATTGCCTCCAATGTTTCTGTATCATAAACGACAATCGTCATTTTATCCACCTCTCATTCGTCGTTTTGGGAGCAGGGGTTCGAATCCCGTATGCTCCTTTTGGGCAGAAGAAAAGCACCCCTAAGGGATGCTTACATACATAATCTATTATTCACTACCATTTTTGCTTAAATGCACAAAATTTTAGTGATTATCTTGTTTATTTTGCACAATTTTATTTTTTTATATTAAATCAATTTAGTTAATCAATTATGAATTATCTTTCTTCCGAGATTAAATTTCTCTTTTTCAGTCTTTTAATATAATCTATATTAAGTTGCGTACACATCTTATCATTTGTCCTTTCTTGCAATATAAAAATCATTTTGATATAATAACATCAAAGCCTCTAAATTATTTTATAGAGACTAGCGAGAAAGCGGTACACAAATTATTATCGCGGTAATTAAACACTGCCATGCTTAATTACCTTAATGCAACTAAAATCTTTATCATGCACACACATATGCAATAACATGACGTTAATATTATACTATAACATCCTGTGTGCTGTCAATGATTATTTTTTATTTTTATGGAGGTAACACAAAATGAACAAGGGAACTGTAAAATGGTTCAACGCAGAAAAAGGTTATGGTTTTATCACAGGTGAGGACGGACAGGATGTATTCGTACACTTCTCCGCTATCAACGGTGAAGGCTTCAAATCTCTTGAAGAAGGACAGGCTGTATCCTACGACTTAACAGAGGGCGCTCGCGGAATGCAGGCTGCTAACGTTACAAAGTTATAATTCTATAACCATAAAAAACGTATAAGTCAAAACGGGGCTGCTTTATGGCAGACCCGTTTTTTATTGCATTGTATTTATCCTGTATATAAAAATCCCCGGGATGCTTCAACACATCCCGGGAACCCATCATTTCATATGTGTTTTCTATTCCGCACTGTCTGAAGATAATCCGGAAATATAATCTGTCAATGCAGAAGTATCCATCACAGTATCCACCTTCACACTGGCTTACTTTAACACTGTTCTCCTTAGCCTGGATCTTCGCATAAGCAGAATAGCCAATCCATCCTACAAATAAAGCTGCAATCAGAATCCATGCTGCCATCTCAAGAACAAACTCCGCACGTTCTTTCTTCATGGCACTGGTACGTGTAGATTTGCTATTCTTATATTTATCAACTTTCTTCTGGCTCATTGTCTTTCTCCTTTGCCGCTTCAGTACTTCGTACATTATAGCACACTTGTTTTCAAAAGAAAAGCGGCAACTCCCTGAAGAAATGTGATAATTTTCTGAACTGGAGATTTTCTCTGATCAGACTGCTACGATAACGCCACCATCGTTGGCATACATACTGCTG
>URND01000046.1 GCA_900549105.1 uncultured Eubacteriales bacterium | reverse complement strand
CTGCCGTAAGCTGCTGCCGACTGTTCGCTGGCTGCTTTACTTTCAGCAAATTCCTGGTCCTCCACAACAACCTCTGTTGTATAGACTTTCACACCATCACGGTTTGTATAACTGCCTGTCTGGATTCTTCCGGACACAACGATCCGAATACCCTGTCTGAAATATTTCTCTGCAAATTCCGCACTGCGCCCAAAAGTTACACAGTTAATGAAATCTGCATCGGCTTCTCCAGCTCTCTTAAATGTCCGATTGACAGCCAATGTATACCTGGCCACGGCCACCGGACGTTCTCCCTGAGAGTAACGCACTTCAGGGTCCCTTGTTAATCTTCCCATCAAAATAACTTTATTCATTTAGACTTACACCTCTTTCTGTAAATGAAAATTAAGCGTCCTGTCTAATGCATAAATACCGAATTACATTTTCCATGATGCGAACACGCTGTTCAACTTCATTTGGACAATTAGAATCAGATTCGAAAGTAATGAAATAGTAGAAGCCTTCTTTCATCTTCTGAATTTCGTAAGCTAACTTTCTCTTACCCCATTCATCCACGTTTGTCACATTGCCGCCGAAACGAGTAATGATGTCTTTAACCTTTTCTACGGTTGCGGCTCTTTCCTCATCTTCGATTTTAGTTGTGACAACAACGCATAATTCATACTTTTTCATGCTGCTGCACCTCCTTCTGGTCTTCTGGCCCTCTGTCATACGCAGAGAGCAAGGAAATAATAAAACATATCACAATTAGACATGATAACATAAAAAAAGGCCTGTTACAAGCCTCTTTTCAAATTTCTGATATTTTTTTCCACCAGTTTCCGGGAAATCATCACCGGATGTCCACAGCCGATACATCTCAGCCGAAAGTCCGCGCCAATCCGCAGTACCTCCCACTCAAAACTTCCGCAGGGATGCTTTTTCTTCAATTTTATAATATCCCCTACCTGTATATCCATCCTGCCCTCCAAAAAACTGCAAATATAAAAAAAGCGAGCTACTGAGGGGATTCGAACCCCTGACCTACGCATTACGAGTGCGTCGCTCTACCGACTGAGCCACAGTAGCCTGCTTTTTCATTATACCAAATTAATTGATTTTGTCCAGCCCTAAATATTAATATTTATTATGAACAATCTCCACCGCACAGAGAAAATCCTTAATATTCAACACTTTACCGTCATCCAAGACAGCTCTTCCGGTAAATCGGCCAAAAACCTGATGCTGATCCGTCATAATCAATTTCACATCTGTCTTCGCACTTCTGTCGAATATCGGGACAAAATCTCCCTCCAGCCGCTCATCCGAGGATAAAATCTGCCACTCCTCTGTATACAGCAAATTGCCGTCCATATCCTGCGGTATACATAGGGTTACCTCCGACAGTTTATGAATCTTCCCATCATAGAAAAGAACATTTTCGCTGGCCGAGGTGCGGTCGCTGAATCCATAACCGATGTTAAAACCAAAAGGAACGCCCTCAATCCAGCCGCTTCCCGTTCCCCAATACCAGGTATTATCATAGGTCCATACGCCCCGGCCCCAGTCAAGCACTCCCATGGAATTCTCCGGTTTAAACCTCCACTGTTCATCACCCAACTGCACACAGCCGCTGGCCGGCATACAGTTGATTTTCTGATTATAATAGAAGGCTTTCGGGGCATCCGCCCACGGTGTCGCAATACACATACTTTCCGACGGCTTTTGCAGCAGCCATATTTCCACATTCAAATCTTTGCCGTCTTTAAACTTCTTAAAATGGCACTGAATCTTCCTCCGGTCAAATACCATCGAATATTTTAAATGCACCCGATTATTTTTAAAATTGGCATTGCCAAAATCGGAATGACTGCCAAGACGCAGCCTGCCCATTGTCAAAGGCACAAGAATTGTTTCTGTGTGATGCCACTCCTCGTCAAAATTCAATACTGAAACACTGATCATTCCCAGATAACCCAAATCAGAAATGGTAAAGGCCGCTCCGAAATGGTCATTCGTTACCAAATAATAATCCCACTCCTTAATACGAAATCCCGGCGCTTTAATTTTCTTCCGATCATACTGCCAGACAAGGCTTCGCGCCCACCCCGGCTCATTTACGCAGCCTTTGTTGTCCAATAACGGCTGTACCTGTGTCACTTCATGTTGTTTCATAACCCCACCCCTTTCATTTTCCGATAAGTATCACAAAAAATCTCCGCCATCACCGCATAGCCTTCTCTTGTCGGATGAACGCCATCCTGAAAAGCCCGGCTTATCCCTTTTTTTTCCACATATTCAGGAAATTTTTTCTGAAAATCTACATAGGGAATCTGCTTTTTTTCACAATAATCCATCAGCCACTCCCTGTAGCTTCGAAAAAGAGTCATCGTCTCTTCAATCCCGAAAAAGCTGTACCAGCAATTTTTCAGCATGGCCCCATCCACCTGAAGGGGAATACCGATTATCGGCGGAATATTTGCCGCAAGGGCTTTTTCGATAATCATATTCATGCTTTCTCTTGTATGGGCCTGGGGAATCCCCATCAGAATATCATTGGCGCCCGCCATAACGAACATTTCCTTCGGATGATTCCAAACCACATCCTCCATAAAACGGACGTTCATGCCGTCTGCCGTGTCTCCGTTTTCCCCTTTATTTAAAATATGTATTCCAAGCGCCCGGGATGCCAGATAAGGCCAGGCATATCGGCTGCTCACGCCATACCCATACACAATGCTGTCTCCCAGACACACCAAATCGACTGTTTCCATTTTAAACCCCCGCTTATCCTTTTACTTAATTTCAGTATAACATTCAAAAAGGACATTGTGAATGATGACTTCCCAATGTCCTTTAAAAACTTAATAATACATAATCACCGGCGTACCTATCTCCGTATTCCAGAACAAAGATTCCACCGCATCATACGGCGTATTAATACAGCCGTGAGAACCACTATTTAAATATTCTGTTCCACCATAAACGGAACGCCACAGAGAATCATGAATTCCAACACCGCCAACGATTTTCATCCAGAAATTTACCGGCTGCCTGTAGTCATCGCCGGTAAGAACTATATTCTGCAGCCGATTATGGATATAATATACCCCAGACGGTGTGCCATGTCCGGTATTCAGCGTCCCCGATGTAATCGGCGTCGAAAGGAACAGCTCACCATCCTTGTAATACCACATATACTGCCCGGACAAATCAATTTCAATATAAGTAAATCCAATATCATCCGGCGAATTCGGATCCAAATAATCATACGGCGTCATATAATAAATTGGCTCCCGGCTTGTCACCCGCTTATTTTGAATATCATCCATCAACAACTCAATCTCACTGTCAACATCCGTTCCCCATCCATAGCTTCCCGGCTCTAATGTAATCCAGTATCCTCTGGAGGAATAGAAATCCCTGTATGAATTTATCGTATCATATTTATTGGCAAGTTCGCACAAATAATTGTAGGCCGCATCCTCTGAAATATAATACTCTCCGTCTCCATTCTGGCGCACCCACTGCCGTATCTGCTCTATACCAATCTTTTCCTCATTGCCATGAAAATTATAGGTTATCTCAGCCTTGCATAATTCATCTACTTTCTTCAGTTTATCCTGAATCTCCGGCGACTCAATTGTAATCTCCGGCTCTTCATAACAACCGACAGCTTCCAGTGAAATCTCTGTTTCACCCTTCCCCATAGCCTTTGCAATTTCTGATTTCACCACATCTTTTTTCAGTGTATTTCCTTTTTTCTCTTCCACCAGGTTGAATCCATTATCATCCACCGTCAATGATGCGTTGACCGGCGCCGTCATCTCCTGAGTCATACACTGAAGTTCATCAATCTTTTTATTTAACTTTTCTTTATTCCATTCGTAAACCGCTTCTATCTCATAATCTGTCTGGGAAAAGAATTTCGCCGGCCATAACCAGCCCATTTCCTCCGCTTTCAGCTTATCTACCTCATCAAAATTATATACAAAATCAAAATCTTTTCCTGAAAGAGTTTCCGTTGTTCCATCAATCGTCGCAACTTTCATCTCATAGCGCTGCATCGACTGTTCCAAAACAGCTTTAATTTCTTCCGGCTGCTCATAGGAAACTTCCACGCCGTTAATCGACGTATTCGGATAAAACACCTTGCTGAAGTAAACAGATACGCCGACATAGCAGGCCAGCAAAAGGCCAACGGCACATCCTGATATTATTAATATTTTTTTCTTCTTGCTCATTTTTTGTCTTTCTATATTAAATCCAAAACCTGTTAAATTTAATATTCCCTTTTCCGAATAATATTAAAACAATTCCACATACTAATTTGTGTAAACCCATTCAGGGATTTATATCATAAACAACGAAACATTTGAAAGGAGCCTACAACATGAGTAAAAATGCTTGTATCCAGTGTTCTATCAAAGAATGCAAACACCATTGCGGAACTGAAGATTACTGTACTTTAAACCAGATTAAAGTCGGCACTCACGAAAGTCATCCAACCAAAATCGAATGCACTGACTGCGAATCTTTCGTATTCAGAGCATAATCTCTAAAAAGAGAAGGAAGTGGGCAGGCAACAACTGTCCACTTTTTTCTTTTTATGAAAATTCTACAAAATAGGCTGCCTCAAATCTCTCACCCGGCTGAAGCCGCTGAATCCAGTCTTTCTCATCCAGCTCCCCGGAAAATCCTTCCCTGTCGCACCGGCCATACCATGGCTCAATGCAGACAAAAGGCGCCTGTTTTCCCGGCGGCGACCACACGCCAAACAGCGGTGCAGCGAAAGTGACCGTAACATAAGGGCGCTTATCCGGCCGCATCAGATAAACCCGCGTCGTCTGCCTTTCAAATATCATTGTATCTTTTCTGAAGGTTTCCCGGTTAAAACGATATAAGCCCTGCTCCAGCGGAAGTTCATATTCTTTAGCTTCATAAAGGCCCCTGCGGCTCAATGAATGATATTTGGGATTTTCCTGTTTCTCCATATCAAAACCTATATAATAATCGGTTTGAAGGTGGCTCTTATCCAGCGGACATCGAAACGCCGGATGACCGCCGATTGAAAAAAGCATCGGCTCCGAATCCCGGTTGGTCACTACCCATCGAACCTCCAGAATCTTTCCGCGCAGACGATACCGAACAGCCAGATGGAAGTCAAAAGGATACATCTTCTTAGTCTCCTCATTCGAATCCAAAGCAAACCAAATCTGATCCTCAGTCTCCACGCTTTTACTGAACAGCATATTCCGGGCAAAACCATGCCGCGGCATCCGATATTCTCTGCCCTTATAACGGTATACCTGGCCATTTAATTCTCCGACTATCGGAAACAATAATGGCGAACGGCGATTCCAGTAATCCGGGTCTCCATTCCATATATACTCTGTTTTGTTTTTTACACTCTTAACAGACATAAGTTCGGCGCCCTGATTATTTATGTAAACAACTAAATCGTCATTTCTCAAAATATAAAAGCGGGACACCTGTTTTCTCTTAAAAAGTCCCATATTATTGCACCCCCGGCATATATATGTCAACTTAATACTAATTTTATCACAATATGCACAAGATAACAATCTCGTTTTGCGTCAATTTCACGCTAAAATATTTCGTTAGCCAATTACTTTAAGTTATTGTTTCAATAAATTATATGTATTTTACAACCTGATTGCGTCTGCCTATAATATAGATAAAGGTTATATTATTAACGGGAAAACACCACCGATGGATGGTATGCGGCCGCGTATCATCTGTCGGAATACCGGCTTCCTTAGTTGCCATTTTGGAGATATATACCTAAGCCCTCAATACAAAAAGAAGCATCACTCAGTCTCGTCCTTGCAACAGTGATACTTCTTTTTTTCTCTATTTTACTTACAAAAAGCTTCCGGCAAAATCTATAAGCCGGAAGCTTTTTACCTATTCTTCTTTTACGATTCTGGACTCTTCGGACTTCCAGTTCCCGCTCCACTCCGCACCTGTGTCTGCATAATAAATATAATGAAATTCCTTATGCTCTTGCAAATACTCTTTCGTAAAATTAATAAACTGATTCATTGCATGGGTTCTCGGACGGTTTTTCAGGCAGAAAAATCCAATATCCCAGTTAAATCCTTCTTTAATCTTAACCGCTTTAATATTCGGCAATTGGCTCTTTTCCACCAGCGGCCGCGGCAAAATAGAAACTCCCAGATTAAAATCAACCATTTTCAGAGGAAAATCCCACTGGCTGCTTTTTGCCGTCACATTCGGCGTGAACCCGGCCTGCATACATAGCTGCATAATGTCGTCATAAAGAAGATACTGTTCGTTCATCAAAACAAAGTTTTCATCTTTAATATCACGAATACTGATGGCATCTACCGCTGCATAAGCCTTATTTATATTCACTACGGCAACACCTTCATCATGGGTAAGCGGTATCACCTGTACATCCCGGGCAATCGGCACATTTTCCGAAAGCATCCCGACTCCCAAATCCAATCGCTCTTCTCTCAACGCTGTGTTGATATCCTTTGTTCCCTCGCCGGACACAGAAATATGGATTCCCGGATATTCTTTCTGGAATTCGCAGATTAGTTCGAAATAACATAAAAATCCGAGACTATTCGGAAGGCCTATTTTTATTTCTCCCTGATTTGACAGCCGGACATCCTCAATCATTTTATAAATATCCTGAAACTGCTGAATCAGAAACACAGATTTTTGAAGCAGGGCCTGACCCGTATCCGTCAGCTCAAAGCTTTTGTTCGTCCGCTCAATCAGCACCGTATTCAGTTCGCTTTCCAAAATGCGAATACTCTTACTCAATGCAGGCTGAGAGAGATGCAGATGCTCGGAAGCCTTACGGAAATTTTTTGTCTTGGCCAGCTCCACAAAATATTCTAATTGTCGTATATCCACGACTTCACCCCTTTGTATAAATACAACCCTTCGTCCGCTCCCCTCCTATACGGACTTATAACTCCTTTGAAACCAATTCGAGCGCTGCCTCAATCACCTTATCCATATCATAATATTGATAATTGCCGAGGCGGCCGCCAAATATAACCCTATCCTCCTTTTCCGCTAATTTTTTATATTCCCCAAACAACGCGTTATTCGCATCGTTGTTTACCGGATAATACGGCTCCATACCCACCTTCCACTCGGAAGAGTATTCTCTGGAAATCACCGTTTTTTCCTGTTTGCCAAATTCAAAATGTTTATGCTCGATGATACGCGTATAAGGCACTTCCCTCGCCGTATAATTTACCACTGCATTTCCCTGATAATTATCACAGTCAAGCACCTCTGTCTCAAAACGAACCGAACGGTATTCCAGCGCACCCAGTTTATAACCGTAAAATTCATCAATCATACCTGTAAACAATGTCTTTTCTGCAATGTCCGGGTTCTCCTTGATAAACTCAAAGTAATCGGTATTTGTCCGAACCTCAACGCCGTCCAGCATCTTCTCAATAATTTTCGTATAACCGCCCATCGGAATTCCCTGGAAACGGTCATTAAAATAATTATTATCATAAGTAAAACGCAATGGCAGACGTTTGATGATAAAGGCCGGAAGTTCTGTGCAGTCACGCCCCCACTGTTTTTCCGTGTATCCCTTTACCAGCTTCTCATACACGTCACGGCCGGCCAGAGATAATGCCTGTTCCTCCAGATTCTTCGGCTCCTCAATATGAAGTTCTTCAATCTGTTTCGCAATAATGTCCTTCGCCTCCTGCGGCGTGCGGATATTCCACATCTTGCTGAAAGTATTCATATTAAACGGCAGATTGTATAATTCGTCTTTATACACAGCCACCGGCGAATTGATATAATTATTAAATTCCGCAAACTGGTTGATATATTCCCACGTTGCCTTATTGGATGTATGGAAAATATGTGCGCCATATTTGTGAACGTTAATCCCCTCAATCTCTTCGCAGTAAACGTTGCCGCCGATATGGGGCCGTTTATCAATCACAAGACACGTTTTGCCTTTCCTTTTCGCCTCATAGGCGAATACCGAGCCGAATAAGCCCGCGCCTACCACTAAATAATCGTATTTCACACCCAAACCTCCATCTTATCTTTTTCAATTAAGCAAATATTTTACAAAAAGCTTCAATGCATTTCAGTTTCAGCCTTCCATATTTCATATGATAATCATCCATAATTTCTTTGACATCATGAATTAACTGGCGGCTGTTGGCCGGACGGTCTACAATCAAATCCGAGCCAATAAAGCGGATAAACCACGCTGTATACTCTTTACTCCATTTTTTAAGAAAACCTTTTTTATACCAAAAATCTGTAATCACCCGCATATTGCGAACATGCTGGCTCAATTTCCGTTCATTAACTCCGTTGTACTTGTTCATCAGAGAACCTTGTCTGAAGCACTGGTAATAATGAAGTTTATCACTGATAAACTGGATTCCTTTTGCCAATGGCGCCGCCTGAAAAATAAAAACCAAATCCTCTCCAAACAGTACATCTTCCGAAAATTTCAAGTGGTTTTTCATGAGGAATTCTCTCGAAAAAGCCCTGTCCCACGCAAACGGATTACCGGCAGGCTCCTTAAATAAAGCATCCGGATGAAATTTTGGATAATAAACATCCCGGCAGGCCAGATTCCAGACAACCCAGGCGTCCGGCTCCGGAATCTCCGGAAAAGGAGTTGACCCAAAAACAATAATATCCGCACCATGATTCAAACACTCTTCATAAATTCTTTCGCAGGCATTCAGGGCCAGATAATCATCCGAATCTAAAAACAAAATTAATTCGCCTGTCGCCACTTCAAGTCCGGCATTTCGGGCCGAAGATAAACCGCCATTCTCTTTTTCAACCAGTTGAATTCGTTTATCCAGCGCCATATATTTCCGGATAACAGCAACTGAATCATCCTTGGTACCATCATTCACTCCGATAATCTCTATATCAGACAGTGTCTGATTTACCACACTTTCCAGGCAGCGATTCAGATAGTCTTCCACATTATATATTGGTATAATTACCGAGATTTTTGGTCTTTTAACCATGCTAGTCCCCTCGCAATCTTCTTACATCCAAGCTTAAATGTATATCTAATTCCGTCATCTTTTATGCTCTGAATCCCGCCAAGACATTTTCTCGGTAAAAATGTAATCAATCTTCCGATTTTATAGGAATAAGAATTCTTGATTTCACGAACAGCCTTTGATGTATAACCCGGCTGATTCAAAGCCTTTCGGGTATAATATACTGCCGGGTCATCTACCAGCAGCTTCACATCTTTCCATTTGTAATCCTCAAAATATTTGGGATTCATCGTGCCCTTTTCAAAATCATCCTTGAATTCCATGGAAGCCCGCTCAATAAAAACATATCTGTATTTTGGAGCCAGTCTTTCATAGTTCCACATATAACTATCATATTTTATACGCTTGCAGACAAATTCCAGTCTTCCTCTGTTGACCGGATTTGTGTCCAGAAAACGCTGCATCTCCGCATATTCATCACAAACGCAAAATACCTTTCCCGATGAGTTTACAGATGAATTTTCATTATCCTGGCGATAGTGGAGAAACGCATCGCGAATCAGCTGTACCCGCTTAGCCAAAGCCATTACTTTAAAATTAAAGCTTGCATCCTGATAAGAAGCCCCCGGCGTTTCATTAAATCGAATATTATTTTCACGGATAAATTCTCTTCGATAAATAGAAGACCAGATTGTCGGCTTCAAATTAAAGAACTCAACCATTTCCATCGGCGCTTTAAAATCCGTCGCCGGACAGAAGGTCACACCCTCTCTGGCCTTAGAAACAATTTCTACCTTTTCATTGCGCTCTTTCGGAATCGAGTAGTAAAAATAGTAACTGGATTTTACCACATCCAGACTGTTTTTATGGGCAATCTCATATAACTTTTCAAACATATCCGGTTCTGCATAGTCATCGGATTCAACTATACCGATATATTCTCCTTCGGCCATATCAAATCCCCGATTCATGGAATTGCCATAGCCGCTGTTCGGTTTCGTAATCACTTTCACCCGGCTGTCTTTTTCGATATATTCCCGAATAATCTCCGGTGATGAATCCGTAGACCCATCATCTACACATATAATCTCAATATCCTTCAATGTCTGATTGACAACGCTGTCCAGACATTGATGCAAATATTTCTCAACATTATAAATCGGCACAACAACCGATACCTTTGGTCTTCCCATCGTTTTTCCTCCTATCTGTTCACCTGCATATATTCATCGCAGACTTCATCGACTAAGCCGCTTCTGCGCACCCGGCCATGCTCAAGCCAGATTGCGTGGTCACACAGCTCCCGAACTGAATTAATATCATGGGAAACATAGAGCAGCGTCGTTCCGCCATCCAGCATTTCCCTCATACGTCCATAGCATTTCTGCTGAAACTGATAATCCCCAACAGACAAAATCTCATCTACTACCAGGATATCCGGCCGAACCATCGTCGCAATGGCAAACCCCAGACGGGCCTGCATACCGGAAGAGAAGTTTTTAATCGGCACATCCAAAAACTGATGCAGCTCTGCAAAATCAACAATTTCCTCAAAATGCTCCTGCATAAATTTCCGTGTATGGCCGAGAACCGTACCATTTAAAAATATATTTTCCCGGGCTGTCATGTTATAGTCAAAGCCGGCGCCAAGTTCAATCAGAGGCGCTATACTCCCGTTAATCCGTATACTTCCCTTATAAGGCTTTAATATACCGCAGGTAGACTTCAGCAGCGTAGATTTTCCTGAACCGTTGACACCTATAAGTCCCCAGGATTCCCCGCGTTTTACTTTCAGATTAATATCCTGAAGAGCCAGAAATTCCTGGAACATCAATTCCCGACGGATAAGCTTGATAAAATATTCTTTTAAATCATTGATTTTTTCCGATGCCAGATTAAATCGAATTGTCAAATTTTCAATATCAACTACATAATCCTGTTCCATCTTCCGTGCTCCTATAAATATAAGATAAATTGATCCTGAGTCTTTTTAAATACAAACAGTCCCAAAGCCAGCATGATAAAGGCCCATATCCAGCCTCCCACAAATACTCGCATGGTCGGGAAACAGCCGTAGAGAACCAAATCCCTGAAATGCTCCACATAATACCAGGCCGGATTCACCCACACAACAATTGTCTGAAGCCACTGAGGAAGTAAATCAAGCGGGTAAAACAGCGGTGTAATATACTGCCATGCCACCAGAAATGCTCCATAAATATACTGGATATCTCTGAAAAATACATTGGCCGCAGAGAGGAAAAATCCCATGCCGCAGGCAAAAATGTATACCTGAATCACCAAAATTGGCGTTGCCAGCAGATATGGCGTAAACGCAGAATGCGTCACAATCATAACAAGCACCAATGCACCCAGAGAAAATACAAAATCCACCATAGTACTTGTTATTTTGGATAATGTAAAAATATATTTCGGAACATAAATCTTTTTGATCAGCGCCCCATTATCCAATACCGAATACATGGCCATGGTTGTTGAATTCCGGATAAAATCAAACACTGCCTGTCCGGACAACAAGTACACCGGAAAATTTTGAATTCCTGCCCGAAACATATGCGAAAATACAGCCACCATTACCAGCATAATCAGCAATGGATTTAAAATACTCCACAGGTAGCCGAGAAAACTCCGCCGGTACTTTAATTTTAAATCCCGGACAACCAGTTCCCGCAATAAATCTTTATATCGAAAAAGTGTTCCAAAACGTTCTATCATCAGATTCATATGAGGAATCTCCTTACACGTATTTTAATAAGAATTTCTGCGATGTTTAAATGCCAGCACAGCGGCCGGGAAAGTTAAAAATCCCGTATACCGCAGAAACCACACCGCTTTATTTTTTACACTGTAATAAGCGCCCGGATTCCGCTTTTTCATAAACGCATCTAACGCCATCGCTTCTTTTCGTTTACCGCTGCCCAACGGGAAACTGATATAAATCTTCATCTGACTGCCAATCATCCAGCCGATAATCTCATTGATATACTGCCGCTGTGCATCACTCAGGCGGCCATCCATATGCTCCGCATATCTCTCCAGGCGAAGCAGAACATGAAGATGATTTTTGAGATTGGCCTGCATTTTTTTAATCGACATACTCTGATACGGCAATCCCAAACGATACCGGTATACCGATGGTTCAAGGAAAATCAAAGTGTCCACATATGGAATCGGGAATGTGATATACTCCATATCCACATAAAACATATGCTCGTCAATTTTCACCCGCATATTTCGGAGAATATCGGTTTTAATAGTCATGGCGTGCATCGGCACGGTTACCTTTCCAACCACATCCTCCAAATGATAAATTCTTCCATATTCTACTTTCTCGAACGGATATTCCTGAAGTTTCGCCGGTTTCCGGGTTGCATCATCGACTTTCGTATAATTGCTTCCAACCATGTCCACATCCAGCCGCTTCAACATTTTTATCAGCCGACGGAAATTTTCCGTATCCACCCAGTCATCACCGTCAACTACTTTAAAATACTTTCCGGCCGCCTCTTTGATTCCCCGGTTAATCGTGGACCCATGACCGCCGTTTTCCTTGGTAATCATTCGGAATGTCTGCGGATACTCCATTTCATAACGTTTGCCGATTTCTTCTGTTCTGTCCGCGGAGCCGTCATTAACGATGAGCACTTCCAAATCATCCAGAATATCCGGATGAATAAAAGAATTCAAAGTTTCTTCCAGATAGGCTTCCACATTATAACTCGGCACAACAACTGTTAATATTTTTTCACTCATAATGGGTTCTCTTTCCTGAATTTTCTATCTTTCATATCTTTTTATTCTATAGCTTTTACACAGGTTTGTCAACGGATTGTCCCCGCTCGCTGGCCTTCTCCATCTCTCCCTGAAAGTGCCTGAATCTGAATATACCTGCAATAAAACCACAACCATAGGAAACATGCAGCAAAAAGTGAATCAGCATCAACCGAAACCGGAGCATTAAACCTTCCGAGGTATCCTCCGCTTTCAATTTAAAGGATGCACCTGCATCCAGTGCTGCATAAAGACCAAGCACGCCGGCATAACATTTTCGAATCCGCTTATTAAAACAACTGAACAAGCCGCCGAACACCAAGAACAAAACAAACATCATCGGAACAAGATGGGACAATCTTGCCGGCCTGTGATGTTTCTTTATAACCGCAACCTTCCAAAAGCCATACCCAAAATACTGTTTTATCAACCCCATATAGGTATCTCGCGGATAATAAATGCTGCGAATTTCACTGGTAATAAAAACTCTGCCGCCGGCCTCGCTGATTCTAAAATTAAAATCGTCATCCTCATTTAAAATAAGTGCCTCGTCAAATAATCCCACTTTTTCCGCTGTGCTTTTTCTAAAAGCCCCAAGGAAAACCGTATCACTATAACCTTCATATCCCTTGATATGCTGTCTTCCCCCTCCCAAAGCAAAAGGAGAATGATAAGCAAGTGCCACCGCCTTCTGAAACGGCCCCTTTCCTCCGGCTACCATTGGTCCGCCAACATTTTCTACACCGGTTTTCAAAAGATATTCAACGCACTTTGAAATATAATTTTCTGCAAATTTTGAGTGCGCATCCATACGCACAATATACTCGCCTTTAGCCGCTTTAATCCCAATATTCAGTCCACAGGAAATTGTCCCCCGGGGGTTCGCCAACATATGAATATACTCGTACTTCCCCTCGTATTCCCGAATAATTTCTTCCGTATCATCCTCCGACGGCCCTACAGCCAATAACACCTCATGTCTGTCCCTCGGATAATCCTGCCGCAATATAGATTCCAGACAAGCTCGTATATATTTATGCTCATTTCTTACCGGAATTACCACCGAAACAAAGGGCAATTTCCCACTTTCCATATCTGTACCTCCGCTCCTATTCCAACAATCCATCTCCAAAAAATGGATATATTTTCATTCATTATACTTGTATTATTTCATCAAGTCAAACCGAATTATACAGGCATCTTAATTTAAAACCTTCAACAAATAAATTAAGGGCTATCTGCTTTGTATCCGCCAGATAGCCCCTTCATCTTCTGTATTTCATTGCCCTATTTCTCCATTAGTATTTTTTCCAATTCTGTAATCCGCTGCATCAACCCGGCCATCTCACTTTTTGACTGTTTTAATTCAGCATCTAACTTTAGCATTTGCTGCTCCTGTTTTACAATCGCCTGATTCTGCTCTTCTATCTTCCGGTCTTTCTCTTCTATCTTCCGGTCTTTCTCCTCTATCTTCCGGTCTTTCTCCTTTATCTTCCAACCCTGCTCGCCTATCTTCTGATTCTGTTCTTTTAGCATCTCTCTCTTCTTTTGCAGCTCTTCCTCCATTTCATCAATCATAAGCTTTACGGTATTCCGGTCCATCTCCAGCAATTCTTTTGAAAACACCTGCATCACTTCCTCCACATTCCGGCACAGTTCGTAGACATCTTCATACATCGGCTTAAAAAGAATCTGGACAATAAATTGACAAAGCGAAAATGATAATACACCGGATAAACCCGGGCTTGTATTTCTGAATGGCCGTCTATAAACCTCCGGATAAAATCATATTCATCAAACATAAGACTCAATTTTTTTAGATCCCTCTGCTTTGTAGACGCGTTTTCATTATCTATACGATAATAATAAAAAGCCCGATTAACAAAGTACACTGATTCAGCCCACGTAAATACCTGAAACCAGAATCCGTTATCCTGAAACGCAGCCCCCGGCGAACAGTGATGCAAAACCTGATACTTCTCAAGAAATTCTTTTTTATAGATGCCCTCCCAGGACATCTGAACCGCATAAAACAATGCTGTCGTTTCCCTGCTGTTCAGCTTTCTTCCATACATTTTCTTATGCGGTGCAATCTGCATATAAGTTATCTGATCGTTTTCTCTTCCTCCTGTGTACATATAATAGTCTGCTTTAACAACATCTGCATTGGTTGCTTCCACCTTTTCAAACAAACTGGCCATCATATTTTTATCAATAAAATCATCCGCCTCAACAATTGACACATATTTTCCCGAGGCTTGTTTAAACCCCAGATTCACCGAATAGCTATAGCCTTTGTTCTCCTGACGGATAATCTGAATTCGGGGGTCTTTTCTCTGGTATTCATTCAAAATATCAGAAGTTGCATCTTCCGAACCGTCATCAATACATAATACTTCTATTTCGGTCATTGTCTGGCCAACCACACTGTCCAGACATTCCCTGAGATATTTTTCTCCGTTACATACAGGTATAATTATTGAAACTCCTGGATTCACCCTTCTCGCTCCTCTCCTTTATTCTATTTTAGGCATCAGACTATTCAATTTCCATGTGGCTCTCCTCCAAATAATCTGCCTGTTTTTTGTGTAACGGATATGAAAAAATCCTCGCTTTTTTTATACAGTTTTACTATCAGGCATGCTATAATTTAAGTACATCATATCTTTTTATGCACTTAAGGGGAGACGCTTTATTATGAACAGAAAAACCGCACTGTCAAAACGAATTCTGAAAGAAACGTTGATTGAAATGCTAACAGAAAAAAAACTTTCAGCCATATCCGTAAAAAGCTTATGCGAAAAAGCAGACTTAAATAGGTCTACCTTTTATGCCCATTACGAAGATATCTACTATCTGGTTTCTGAGATTGAAGATGAAATCATCCGTGACATGCCCTTTATCACTTACTCGGAGAATCCGCCAAAAAAAGAAATAGAGAATTATATCAGCTATACCGCTAAAAATTACAAAACAATTATTGCCCTCATGAAAAACGGCTGCTTTGTCCAAAAAACAGTCGAAAACTCCCTGAAATACTTATCCGATGAGCTTACCGGAGATTCTAATGAAGAACGCTTTATTTTTTTATCCAATTTTTATATTGGAGGCTTATTTCAAGCTCTTTTATACTGGTCTGAAAGCCATCAGCACCTTTCCATTGAAGAGCTTTCCCGAATGGTGTACGATTTGTTAAATGAAATGATTAAACTGAGATTAAAATATGACAAAAAAATAACATAAAAACAAAGAGGCCTCTACCGGCATGCTTCACCGCCTTCCATAGAAACCTCTTTGTTTTTTTATCCTATCTAACAGAAGCAGAACCACCATTTATTGCAATCGACTGAGCCGAAATATATTTCGAATCATCGGATGCTAAAAATACAAGCACCGGTGCAATTTCTGTTTCCGGGTCCCCCAAATGTCCCAGCGGGAAGGTGCTCTTCATTCCTGCCTGCATCTGTTCCTTCATTTCCGGGGTTACCTCTTGTCCACCACAGCATAACTTTTCGAACAATGGCGTCCAGGCAGAAGGCAAAACCGTATTCACCCTAATATTATATTGCCCCCATTCCCAAGCCACCTTGTTTGAAAAAGCAGCAACAGCTGCTTTACTGGCAGCATAATGAGAACTGTCCGGTCCTGGAGCGATAGCTGCCTGAGACCCAAAGTTTACAATACTTCCACCTTTCTCCTTCATATGCGGAAAGATTGCCTGATTGCAGAAAAATACACCTTTTACATTGACAGAAAAAATACTGTCAAACTCTTCTTCCTCAATCTGTTCCGTTGGCGTAAATCGATTGATTCCCGCTATACAAAATAAACTATCCACGCCTCCTAACTCTTCAACTGCACCATCAATAACGCAGGTGATTTCCTTTTTGTCTGTCACATTGCCTTTAACATAAGTGACGCCTTCAATCCTATTCTCTTCATCCACATCATTAACATCAATACTGACTACGGCAGCTCCTTCATCAGCAAACACCTTCACTGCTGCAGCCCCCATACCACTGGCGCCCCCCGTAACAATAATCTTTTTTCCCTGTAACTTCATTGTAACCCCTTCTTTCTTTAATATTATCTTTAAGATTATTTTATCAACAGCCAGCGCACCGAACAACAAACAGTTTTTTCTCATTTGTTAAAAAACCAACACCTAAGGACATAAGTGTTGGTTTGCGCAGATTTATTCAATTTCTGATTTTGAAAGTAATACTTAAAATTTATAAAATTAAGACATTTTATCCATAATTAAAGGCTAAAGGGCTATCTGCTTTGTATCCGCCAGATAGCCCCTTCATCTTCTGTATTTCATTGCCCTATTTCTCCATTAGTATTTTTTCCAATTCTGTAATCCGCTGCATCAACCCGGCCATCTCACTTTTTGACTGTTTTAATTCAGCATCTAACTTTAGCATTTGCTGCTCCTGTTTTACAATCGCCTGATTCTGCTCTTCTATCTTCCGGTCTTTCTCTTCTATCTTCCGGTCTTTCTCCTCTATCTTCCGGTCTTTCTCCTTTATCTTCCAACCCTGCTCGCCTATCTTCTGATTCTGTTCTTTTAGCATCTCTCTCTTCTTTTGCAGCTCTTCCTCCATTTCATCAATCATAAGCTTTACGGTATTCCGGTCCATCTCCAGCAATTCTTTTGAAAACACCTGCATCACTTCCTCCACATTCCGGCACAGTTCGTAGACATCTTCATACATCGGCTTAAATTCCGGGTACTGTTTAATAAGTTTTAATATCATATCCGGTTCATCCCTGCTGAAAAATGTCATCCATGCCTCAAGTTTATTATGTATCTTTTCACCTTCATTGTGCTGTTTTTTCTTGAAGTTGTCAAGGGATAAATACACAAATTTCTGCGGTATATCAAGCCTAATCCCGGTGTCTGCTCTATGCTCTACCCGGTGGCAGCAGGAATCCGGATTTTCCTGAAATTCCTTTGGGCTTTTCTCAAAAAGTACAATCGTATACACCGTTTGGATATCCCGATAACTGAATTTTTTCTTTTTTTCATCCCTCAGCCGCTTGTACTGCCGAAGAAGCAAGTCCGCCGAATAGCAGGCACTTCTCTGGCCCGGGAACATATACCCTAATTTCTGCACCTCAATATTTGCAATACCGCCGTCTTCAAATTCAACGACAATATCCATGATTAACAGCGAACTTTCATCTGTGAGCCGTGCAGAGTCATTCGGCAGCACTTTCATCACCCGAATCTGTTTCTCAAGGACGAGTGACAGAAAATCATTCAATCTGCCGGGTGCATATTCCGGATTCATAACTTCTTTAAAAAATCCGTCATAAAGCATTTTGGCTCCATGAACGCCGGTGCAAATATCCAGGAATTCCTCCTGTTCCTGAATTTTCCATTCATTAAAAGTCTTTCGAAGATGTTTGTCTTCACGAATACATCTCATAACTTCCTCCCGCGTCCGAATTACGGGAAAACAGTCCTTTAAATTTTGTGTCATAGGCATTGCCTCCTTTTTCTTCTTAGTTTGTTTTGGATAGCCGGTTTGAATAAACCATCAGGATTTGATAAAAGATACCTATACGGGATACCCGAATAGGTATAAGATTCTTGCTGCAAAAATATAATATCATATCTCCGGGAATGACCGCAACCATCATCCATCGACAGCTTTTGACAAAGTATACACCTCCTTATCCCTTTATCTAAAATAAAAAAATGTTGGGTACCTAAATGAAAATAGACTGCAAAAAAATTTTTTATCCGTTAGAAATTCCGTTAGAAATCATAAGATTTAATAATCAAATCGAACAAAACAAAAAGCACCGGATGCCTTAAACCCTAGACTTTCCGGTGCTTTTCCATCGTCGAAGCGACGTGATTCGAACACGCGACCTCTGCGTCCCGAACGACCTTTAGCATAATGCAGCACTATCCATGCAGAGGCATCTAAAAGCCTTGAAAGCCTTGAAAATACAGCGTTTTTTCAATTTTTCCATTGAACACCTTTAATTTACACTTTCAAATTCTAAGTCGCATTTGGTGTAACGTTTGGTGTAACGCCTAATATAAAATATTATTTAATGCCCGACGGGAAATATATTCGTTTTCGCTTAATTTTATATATTAGGAGGTCTTTGGATAATGCAAGAAATTTTTAATAGCCTACTACAAGTTTTATCTATCACTGAGGATTTGAACAGAGAACTGGAAATCATCTCTATTGGTTTAGAAACCAAAGAAGAATACTTTGGCATATCTGTTCTTGAATTACAGAAAATCATTTTGTCAGAGATAGGAACCGAACTTCAAAATATTATTTTCAAAATTGAAAACAATTACTTGGATTAGGAATCCTTAATAAATACAGCGATATCCTCTAATCTGCAATTTAAAATATTACATAAAGTATTGAGGGTATGCGTGGAAACATTCGCGTTGCTTCTGAGGCGTGAAAGCTGCCCGGCGGAAATTTTGTATTTATGTATTTATGTATAAGCTGATATTGAGAAACATTTTTGTCTTTAAGGGTTGTCCATAACGGTTCATATGAAATCATAAAAAATATCATCCTTTCACTTGAATGATACCCGTTTATGGAGTATAATCATATTAGCCATAAATGGACAACGCCTTTAAGACAAGAATATAAAAATTACTGGAAAGAGGTTAAAATGAATGTGTAAACGAATGAGAATGATTGCCTTAACGATAGGTTTATCTGCTGTTCTGTGCTTTGGTGGATGCAGCCAGAATGAAAATTCGGAGAGTGCTACAAAACAAGAAAGTACCACAAGTGCAGAAACCAGTAAAAAATCCAGCGGAACCGGCAAAAATACAACTAAAAAGAAAACAGCGGAAACAAGCAAGAAAGTTTCAGAAACAAAGGCTGATTCAACAAAGGATAATAATAAAACAGATATTAAGAGTGAAGTAACTAAAAATGAAACATCAAAGAAAGTAGCTGATAATAAAAATAATTCCAGTAACAAAAATACTGGAAATAGCAATAACAATAATAACAATAATGGGAATGGGACTAAACCGTCTAGCGATTCAACTAATGGAAATTCCTCTAAGCCGGCGGATAATTCAGGCAACCAAAATGCAGCCAAACCCTCAAACAACGCATCAAACAATTCTTTAAATACTAACAATACGGGAAATTCTTCAGGAATAAATAATGGTGAAACACCAGAAACGATAAAAAAAGAGGAGACCGTTCACAACCATGATTGGATAAAACAAACTCACGAAATTCATCATGAAGCTACAGGGCATTATGAGGAGGTTATTGTGTCTGATGCATGGGACGAACCTATATATGAGACATCTTATAGGGTAATATGTAATGGTTGTGGTGCTGATATAACTGATTATATCAGAGACCACATGAAAAGTCAAGCCTTAGCAGGAAATGATGCTTGTTCTGCATATACTACGGGAGTTCCGGTAGATATGGTAGTAGGATACACTCATCACGATGCAGTAACAGAACAGAAATGGGTCGAGGATAACCCGGCATATAATGAGACAGTAGTGGACGGTTATAAATGTAGTAGTTGCGGTGCAACGAAGTAGTTTGTGGGATTTAACTTTATAATTAGCTATTAGATAGCACCAGTATCCTTGAGTTGCTGGTTATAAATGCAGTAGTTGCGGCGCAACGATTCAATAGTCATGTCGTATTTTTAAACAATTAAAGGGCAGGAATACGA
>URND01000045.1 GCA_900549105.1 uncultured Eubacteriales bacterium | reverse complement strand
TTATATCATATGCAGAGATGGATAGCAATATTCTATGGAATAAATAAATGAAAAAGAGTTCGACAGGAATCGACAGGCTTTTTGCTGCGACTGTGCTATACTGACAGTGTTGTCATCCCCGAATCCGGCAACGGAAGGGAGGTGCAGACATGGTCGAAACGATTATTTCGATTTTGGCGACCGTCGCAGGTGGTATAATATGTCATTATATCATCAAATGGCTAGACGGCGAGGACGATGACAATTAGCCGAAAGAAAACCCCGGAGACACCACCTCCGGGGTTTTCACTTTGTGCAGACATGGCACGATTATTTCGTTTGTCTGACGACATTATATCATATGCAGAGATGGATAGCAATATTCTATGGAATAAATAAATGAAAAAAAGTTCGACAGGAATTTACAGGTTATTTTAAATATGTCTTTGGAATTCATGAAAAATGAATTATAATTATAAAAGAGGGATATTGAGGCAGGGGGATGAATCCGATGGATAATTTATTAGATTTTAGCAGGTATAATAAAGCGTTGAATTTGGAGCAGCTTATATCCGAGGGTATCGATGCTGTTGCGGAGGAATTGGCCTATACCCGGGAGATTTATGAGAAGTTAAGTGCCATTTTTGAAGATTCCCAGGATGGCTTTTTTATCACTGACGGCGAAGGGCGGATTCTGATGGTGAATAAAGCCTATGAGGAAATGTCAGGCATTAAAGGGGAAGAAATTCTTGGCGACAATGTGAGGGAACTGGAGGGAAAATTGATTTCTTATTCAGCCTCGTTAATTACTATGCAATCGGGGAAGCCGATGACGATTGAGCAGACATTTTATAGAACCGGGAGAAAAGCTTATATCAGCAGTACGCCGGTTTTTGATGCGGACGGCAATATTGCCATGATTGTGAGTAATACAAGAGATTTCCAGATGATTGAAGATTTGCGCAGGGAATTAACTCAGAAAAATGAGCAGGTTTTGGAGTATGAAGAGCGAATTAAGGCCATTGCGCAGCAGAATATCAACCAGTCTCAGCTTCTGGTAAATGACCCGCGGATGTATGAGACGATTTATAAGGCATCGAAAGTGGCTGATAAGGATACGACCGTATTGATTCAGGGGGAAACCGGCACAGGCAAAGAAATGCTGGCGAACTTTATTCATCAGAACAGTCTGCGGAAGGATAAGATTCTGCTCTGCCTGAATTGCGGCGCTATCTCAAAGGATTTGATAGAAACGGAATTGTTTGGATATGTGGGAGGCGCTTTTACCGGCGGTCTGCCGAAGGGAAAACCAGGATATTTCGAAATTGCCGATGGCGGAACATTATTTTTGGACGAGATTGGCGAGCTGCCTTTTAATGTTCAGATGAAGCTTTTGCGGACCCTTCAGGAGAAAGAAATCATACGGGTTGGCGCGGGAAAACCCAAAAAAGTAGATGTGCGGGTAATTGCTGCGACAAACCGAGATTTGAAAAAAATGGTGGAGCAAAATGAATTCAGGGCGGATTTGTATTATCGCTTGAATGTTGTGAATATCGAGATTCCGCCGTTGAGGGAGCGAAGACAAGATATTATTCCGCTGGCGAATCTTTTTTTAAAGCGGTTCAACGATAAGTTTAAAACCAATAAAAGGCTGAGCGCCTATTCTTATAAAATGCTTGAAGATTATGACTGGCCGGGCAATGTCCGGGAACTCAAAAATACGATAGAAAAAATGGTTATATTGAGCGACGAGGATATTATATCTGTGGCGGATATCAAAAAAGAGGAATCTCGTTTCACCGTTGAAAAGCATGAAATTGGAGCGGTGAATCTGAAAGAGACATTGGAAAGAATAGAGCTGAGATATATCAAGGAATATTATGAGCAATATAAGACGCTGGAGAAAACAGCGTCAAAACTTGGGGTGAATATAAAGACTCTTTCCAGGAGAAAAAGATATCTTGAACAAAAATATATGTCGGAAGAGGAGGAACTTAGAAAGCAAAATTCTCATATATAAGAAAAATCTCAAAAATGAGAAATAAGAACGGGGCAAAAATCTCATTATTGAGAATAAAAAAACGGAGGATGTGACAAAAAAACAGGATTTTAGGCTTATGGGTCCTTATTTTACGGGCTTTACGGGTTGATATTATGTTGGCATGAAATTTGCTGATAGTTAAATTGATAACAAAAAAAGAAAAAGCTAAAATAAAAAAGGAGAGGTAATTATGGCTTTAATGACAGGTAAAGAGTATGAAGAAAGTTTAAAAAAGATGAAGATGCGGATTTTCCTTTTTGGTGAGGAAATTCAGACTGCCGTTGGCAATCCGATTCTTCAGCCGTCCATCAATTCCATCAAAGCAACTTATGATTTGGCTCACATGCCGGAATATGAAGATTTGATGACAGCAACATCAAACCTTACCGGAGAAAAGATCAATCGTTTTACCCATATCCATCAGAATGCCGGAGATTTGGTAAAGAAAGTAAAAATGCAGCGTCTGCTTGGACAGAAGACCGCAGCCTGCTTCCAGCGTTGTGTTGGTATGGACGCTTTCAATGCCGTTTACAGCACAACTTATGAGGTAGACCAGAAATGCGGCACCCATTATCATGAGAATTTCAGAAAATTTGCAGCATATGTTCAGGAAAATGACCTTGTTGTCGATGGTGCAATGACAGATACAAAAGGTGACCGCAGCCTTGCACCTTCCAAACAGGCTGACCCGGATTTATTCCTTCATGTGGTTGAACGCCGCCCGGACGGCATTGTTGTCCGCGGAGCAAAAGCGCATCAGACAGGTATTGTTAATTCCCATGAAGTGCTTGTAATGCCGACAATTGCTATGGGGCCGGATGATAAAGACTATGCGGTTTCCTTTGCAGTACCATTGGATTCCGAAGGACTTATTATGGTTGTCGGACGTCAGAGCTGCGATACAAGAAAAACAGAAAATACTGCATTGGATGTAGGTAATGATGTTTACGGCGGAATGGAAGCTCTGACTGTATTTGACAATGTATTTGTTCCGAATGACCGTATTTTCTTAAATGGTGAAACAGAATTTGCGGGTATGCTTGTTGAGCGCTTCGCCGGATATCACAGACAGAGTTACGGCGGATGTAAAGTAGGCGTGGGCGATGTCCTGATTGGAGCTTCCGCATTGGCTGCCGAATATAACGGCGCTGAAAAGGCTTCTCACGTTAAAGATAAACTGATTGAAATGACCCATTTGAATGAAACCTTATATTGCTGTGGTATCGCCTGTTCCGCAGAAGGTACAGAAACCGCTTCCGGCAACTACCTCATCGATTTGATGCTGGCGAATGTATGCAAGCAGAATGTTACTCGTTTCCCATATGAAATTGCCCGTCTGGCACAGGATATCGCCGGCGGCTTGATGGTAACTCTGCCGTCTGAAAAAGACATCAACCATCCGGTAGCCGGAGCATACATTAAAAAATATTTTGCGGGTACGGCAACAACATCCGTTGAAAACCGTTTCAAGATTATGCGTCTGATTGAAAATCTGACTTTGGGTACAGCAGCCGTTGGTTATCTGACAGAGTCCCTCCATGGCGCAGGAAGTCCGCAGGCACAGAGAATTATGATTTCCAGACAGAGCAATATGCCGGGCAAAAAACAGTTGGCAAAAGATATTGTACATATTGAAGATTAATGGATTGAAATTAAAAAAAATTTGCAGTAAAATTTCACCAGAGGCGGAACTTCGGATATTAAAAAGTTCAGTCTCTGGTGTTTTTGTAAAAATACAAAAAAAACCTTGCATATTGTTGGTAAATCATGTATAATAACGAATGTTGTGACATTGATAGCTATGAAGCGTGAGGTTGCTGCAGGCCATGCAGGTGTTCCGTGGAGCGAATGTCAAGTTATGAAACTGGCGACAAGTCACTGTACAATGTAGAACCATCTGTGAGGAACAGAGATGACGTGTGAGCAGAAAGAAGAGGACACACACGGGAAGATGTACAGTCACCGCTTGTCGTACTGAATGTAAAAGTGCGAAAAGGAGGCGACTTTTTTTATGGCAAGTCAAGTTATGAGAATTACGTTAAAAGCGTATGACCACAAATTAATCGATCAGAGTGCCGGAAAAATTATCGAAACTGTAAAGAAAACGGGATCTAAGGTGAGCGGGCCAGTGCCGCTGCCAACAAAGAAAGAAGTAGTTACTATTCTTAGAGCTGTTCATAAATATAAAGATTCCAGGGAACAGTTTGAGCAAAGAACGCACAAGAGACTGATTGATATCATCACACCAACACAGAAAACTGTAGACGCATTGTCCAGACTGGAAATGCCTGCTGGTGTGTACATCGACATCAAGATGAAAACAAAATAATTAATGATGGAAATTATCCTTAGTGTTGAGGAAGTATATAGATTGCCCTTCGGCAAGATTACCGAATCAATATATCTAGGATGATTGCACATACAGTGTAATCCGCTGTAGATGAAACAGGAGGTAAATATGAAGAAAGCGATTTTAACAACCAAAGTTGGAATGACTCAGATTTTCAACGAAGATGGAGTTTTAACTCCGGTGACAGTTCTTCAGGCTGGCCCATGTGTGGTAACACAGGTTAAGACTGTAGAGAATGATGGATACGCTGCAGTTCAGGTTGGATTCGGCGATATCAGAGAAAAATTAGTGAACAAACCGATGAAAGGTCACTTTGCAAAAGCAGGTGTTGCTCCAAAGAGATTTGTTCGGGAATTCAGATTAGAAGATGCTGAAAGCTATGCTGTAGGTCAGGAAATCAAGGCAGATGTTTTTGCTGCCGGAGATAAAGTAGATGCTACTGCAAAGTCCAAAGGTAAAGGCTTCCAGGGCGCAATCAAGAGACACGGACAGTCCAGAGGACCTATGACTCATGGTTCCAAATACCACAGACATGCAGGTTCCAACGGTTCCGCAACAACACCGGGCCGCGTTTTCAAAGGAAAGAAAATGGCAGGACATATGGGTGCAGTAAGAATCACTGTTCAGAACCTTGAAGTTGTCAGAGTTGATGCTGAACAGAACTTAATCTTAGTTAAAGGTGCGGTACCGGGACCTAAGAAATCTTTAGTAATGATTAAGGAATCAACCAAAGCCTAATGAGCTTTGAGGAAGGAGGACATACAGATGGCAAACGTATCTGTTTATAATATCGAAGGCAATCAGATTGGCGAGATGGAATTAAGCGATGCTGTGTTTGGTGTTGAAATTAACGAGCATCTTTTACACATGGCTGTTGTAAATCATCTTGCTGCAAAACGCCAGGGAACGCAGAGCGCAAAAACTCGTTCTGAAGTCAGCGGCGGAGGAAAGAAACCGTGGAGACAGAAAGGAACCGGTCATGCAAGACAGGGTTCAACAAGAGCTCCGCAGTGGACAGGCGGCGGTGTTGTATTTGCTCCGAAGCCGAGAGATTACTCTTTCAAATTAAATAAAAAAGAAAGAAGAGCGGCTCTTAAATCCGCATTATCTTCCAGAGTTGCCGAAAACAAGATAATTGTTTTAGACGCATTTAATATGGATGAAATCAAAACAAAGAAATTCAAAGCTGTTATGGATGCTTTAAAAGTTTCCAAAGCACTGGTTGTTGTTGATGATAATAACAACGTTGTATTATCCGCAAGAAACATTCCGGATGTTAAGACAGCTTCCACAAGTACAATTAACGTATATGATATTCTGAAATACGACACATTAGTGGTTACTCAGGATGCAGTTGCTACAATCCAGGAGGTGTACGCATAATGGCTGATATTAAATATTATGACGTAATCCTTAAACCAGTGATTACAGAAAAGAGTATGAACCAGATGGCTGAGAAAAAATACACTTTCTTAGTGCATCCACAGGCTACAAAAAGCCAGGTAAAAGAAGCTGTTGAAAAAATGTTCGAAGGAACAAAAGTTGCAAGCGTAAACACGATGAACTGCGAAGGCAAAAACAAACGCCGCGGTATGATTTACGGAAAAACAGCTAAAACAAAAAAAGCAATCGTTAAATTAACAGAAGACAGCAAAGATATTGAAATCTTCGCCGGGTTATAAGATTCGTTAATAAGATTTGCTGAAACTATAAAATATACGCAAACAAGCGTGACAATAAATCAGACACTTGAAAGGAGTGAACATAATGGGTATTAAGACATTTAACCCATATACACCTTCCAGAAGACATATGACCGGCTCTGATTTCGCGGAGATTACAAAATCCACACCGATGAAATCCTTAGTTGCTAAAAAGAAAAAAACAGCCGGCCGTAATAATCAGGGGAAAATTACAGTTAGACACCATGGCGGCGGTGCAAAACAGAAATACAGAATTATCGATTTCAAGAGAAACAGAAAAGATGGTATTCCTGCTACAGTTAAAGCAATCGAATACGATCCGAACAGAACAGCAAATATCGCCTTAATCTGCTATGCAGACGGCGAATATTCCTATATCCTGGCTCCAAACGGACTTCAGGTTGGAATGAAAGTTATGAGCGGCTCCGGCGCTGAAGTCAGAGTGGGTAACTGCTTACCGCTTTCTGAAATTCCTGTTGGTACTCAGGTACACAACATTGAGTTATATCCTGGCAAGGGTGGTCAGTTGGTACGTTCCGCTGGTAACTCTGCTCAGTTAATGGCTAAAGAAGGAAAATATGCAACCCTTAGATTACCTTCCGGTGAAATGAGAATGGTACCGATTATCGGACGTGCTACAATCGGACAGGTTGGCAACACGGATCATGAGCTGATCAACATCGGTAAAGCTGGTCGTAAACGCCACATGGGTATCCGCCCAACAGTCCGCGGTTCCGTTATGAACCCGAATGACCATCCACACGGTGGTGGTGAAGGACGTGCACCAATCGGACGTTCTGGCCCAATGACTCCATGGGGCAAACCGGCACTGGGTCTTAAGACTCGTAAGAAGAACAAGAAATCCAATAAGATGATTGTTCGTAGACGCGACGGAAGCATGATTAAATAAGAATAATCTAAGGAGGTAAGACGCATGTCTAGATCATTAAAAAAAGGACCATTTGCAGATGCAAGCTTACTTAAAAAAGTAGCCGCTATGAACGCTGCGGGCGACAAGTCTGTTATTAAGACCTGGTCCCGCCGTTCCACAATCTTCCCGCAGATGGTTGGACATACAATTGCTGTACATGATGGCAGAAAACATGTTCCAGTATATGTTACTGAAGATATGGTTGGTCACAAATTAGGAGAATTCGTTGCCACTCGTACTTACAGAGGACATGGCAAGGACGAAAAGAAAGCAAGACGTTAGTTTGAAAGGAGGTTTTATCCATGGCTAAAGGACATAGAAGTCAGATTAAGAGAGAAAGAAATGCGAATAAAGATACACGGCCAAGCGCAAAGTTATCCTATGCCAGAGTATCCGTTCAGAAAGCGTGCTTCGTTCTCGATGCGATCAGAGGCAAGGATGTAAAAACAGCGTTAGCAATTTTGGCATATAACCCAAGATATGCTTCTACAGTTATAGAGAAATTATTGAAGTCTGCAATTGCAAATGCAGAGAACAACAATGGAATGAACCCAGATAACTTATTCATTGAAGAGTGCTATGCAGATAAAGGACCTACAATGAAGAGAATTCAGCCGAGAGCACAGGGCAGAGCTTATAGGATCGAAAAGAGAACAAGCCATATTACCATTGTGCTGAATGAGAGATAGGAGGAAAATCATGGGACAGAAAGTTAATCCTCACGGCCTCAGAGTCGGAATTATTAAGGATTGGGATTCCAGATGGTATGCAGAAGCTGATTTTGCAGATAATCTGGTAGAAGATTATGAAATCAGAAAATACCTTAAAAAGAGATTATACAATTCAGGTGTAGCTAGAATCGAAATTGAAAGAGCATCTGACCGTTTGAAAGTTATCATCTACACAGCAAAGCCGGGTGTAGTTATCGGTAAAGGCGGTTCTGAAATCGAAAAAGTTAAAAGAGAACTTCAGAAGTTCACAGATAAAAAATTACTTCTTGATATCAAAGAAGTAAAGAGACCAGAAAGAGATGCACAGCTTGTTGCTGAAAACATCGCTGCTCAGTTGGAAAATCGTATTTCTTTCCGTAGAGCAATGAAATCTGCAATGCAGAGAACAATGAGAGCTGGATGCCAGGGTATCAAAACTTCTGTATCCGGTCGTCTTGGCGGAGCTGATATGGCTCGTACAGAGTTCTACAGCGAAGGTACTATTCCGCTTCAGACACTTCGTGCGAACATCGATTATGGATTTGCAGAAGCTGATACAACTTATGGTAAAGTTGGTGTTAAAACATGGATTTACCATGGAGAAGTACTTCCAGTAAAGGGAACAAAGGAAGGGAGCGATAAATAATGTTAATGCCTAAAAGAGTTAAACGTCGTAAGCAGTTCCGCGGTACTATGAAAGGAAAGGCAACACGTGGCAATAAAATTTCTTATGGTGAATATGGTATCGTAGCCTTGGAGCCAGGTTGGATTAAATCAAACCAGATTGAGGCAGCCCGTATCGCTATGACACGTTATATCAAACGTGGTGGTAAAGTTTGGATTAAAATTTTCCCAGATAAACCAGTAACTACAAAACCTGCTGAAACACGTATGGGTTCCGGTAAAGGTTCCCTTGAATACTGGGTAGCAGTTGTTAAGCCGGGCCGTGTAATGTTTGAAATTGCCGGTGTGTCTGAAGAAGTGGCTAGAGAAGCTCTTCGTCTTGCAACACATAAGCTTCCTGTAAAATGTAAAGTTGTTTCTCGCGAAGACTTAGAAGGCGGTGATAACAGTGAAAATTAATGTATATGTAGAAGATTTAAAGAAGAAATCAGCTGCAGAATTAAATGACGAATTAGTAGCTGCTAAAAAGGAACTTTTCAACCTGAGATTCCAGAACGCAACAAATCAGTTAGATAACACAAGCAGAATCAAAGAAGTTCGCAGAAACATCGCAAGAATTCAGACAGTTATCTCTGAAAAAGCGAACGCTGCACAGTAATCTGGAAAGGAGGAATTTGTTGTGGAAAGAAACCTTAGAAAAGTAAGAGTTGGAAAAGTAGTCAGCAATAAGATGGATAAAACAATCGTTGTTGCTATTGAAGACCGTGTAAAACATCCTCTTTATAAGAAGATTGTTAATAGAACTTACAAATTAAAAGCTCACGATGAAGCAAATGAATGTAACATTGGTGACAGAGTAAAAGTGATGGAAACAAGACCGTTATCCAAAGATAAGAGATGGAGACTTGTGGAAATCGTTGAAAAAGCTAAATAATTGGTTTTGGATTAAGGAGGTAACGTCATGATTCAACAGGAGACTAGACTTCGTGTTGCTGACAATACAGGTGCAAAAGAATTACTCTGCATCCGCGTATTAGGTGGTTCAACAAGAAGATATGCGAATATCGGTGACATTATCGTTGCTTCGGTCAAAGATGCAACACCAGGCGGTGTTGTAAAGAAGGGCGATGTTGTTAAAGCCGTTGTAGTTCGTACTGTAAAAGGTGCCCGCCGTAAAGACGGTTCATATATCAGATTCGATGAAAATGCTGCAGTTATCATCAAGGATGATAATAATCCAAAGGGAACTCGTATTTTTGGACCTGTAGCCAGAGAGCTGAGAGAGAAACAGTTTATGAAGATTGTTTCCCTGGCACCAGAAGTACTTTAAGGAGGCGCCAACCATGATGAAAATTAAGAGAGATGACCTTGTAAAGGTAATCGCAGGTAAAGATAAAGGTAAAGAAGGCAAAGTTATTGCTGTAAATCATAAAAAAGGTACTGTTCTTGTAGAAGGTGTGAATATGGTTACAAAACATACAAAACCATCTCCGCAGAATCAGGCCGGCGGCATCGTTACTCAGGAAGCCCCAATCGATGCATCCAACGTTATGTATGTTTACAAAGGAAAAGCAACACGTGTTGGTTTTGCTGAAAAAGACGGCAAAAAAGTTCGTATTGCCAAGCATAAAGACTTCAAAGGCGAAGTTATTGACTAATTGAGAAGGGAGGTTATTCGCGGTGAGTAGATTAAAAGATATGTACTACAATGAAATCGTTCCGGCAATGATTTCAAAGTTTGGATATAAAAATGTTATGCAGGTACCGAAAATCGATAAAATCGTTTTGAACATGGGCGTTGGCGAAGCTAAAGACAACGCAAAAGTTCTGGAATCTGCTGTAAAAGATATGGAAACTATTGCAGGTCAGAAAGTTATTACGACCAAAGCAAAAAATTCCGTTGCCAACTTCAAAATCAGAGAGGGTATGGCTATCGGCTGTAAGACAACTCTGAGAGGCGAAAAGATGTATGAGTTCGCAGATCGTTTGATTAACCTTGCACTGCCACGTGTGCGTGACTTTAGAGGTGTAAATCCGGATGCATTTGACGGAAGAGGTAACTACGCTTTAGGTATTAAAGAACAATTAATCTTCCCTGAAATCGAGTATGACAAAGTTGATAAGGTTAGAGGTATGGATGTTATCTTCGTTACAACAGCCCATACAGATGAAGAAGCTCGTGAATTATTAAGATTATTTGGCATGCCATTTAAAAAGTAGTTAGGAGGGAAATCCATGGCTAAAACAGCGATGAAAATTAAACAGCAGCGCCCACAGAAATTCTCTACCAGAGAATACAATCGTTGCAGAATCTGCGGACGTCCACATGCTTATTTAAGAAAATATGGCATTTGCAGAATTTGTTTCCGTGAATTAGCATATAAAGGTGAAATTCCAGGAGTTACAAAATCAAGCTGGTAGGAATAAGTGAAAGGAGGAACTTATCATGTCAATGAGCGATCCAATTGCAGATATGCTTACAAGAATCCGTAATGCAAACACTGCAAAACATGATACTGTCGATGTTCCGGCATCCAAGATGAAGGAATCTATCGCTAAAATTCTTTTAGATGAAGGATATATTAAAGGCTATGAAATTATCGAAGATGGAATAGCAAAAACAATCAAAATTACCCTGAAATATGGTGTAGATAAAAACCAGAAGACCATCAGCGGAATCAAGAGAATCTCCAAACCGGGTCTTCGCGTATATGCCGGTAAAGACGAATTGCCAAAGGTACTCGGCGGACTTGGTGTTGCTATCATTTCCACAAACAAAGGCGTTGTTACAGATAAAGAAGCCCGCGCTATGAACGTAGGCGGCGAAGTTATCGCTTTTGTATGGTGACCGGAAGCACTTAGCGAGAACGAGCTTTTGCGAAGTTCGAGGTTAGTGCGAGGCCGTTCCCGAATCTTAGCGAAAGCAAGCCTTAGCGCCGCTTGAGCTTAGTTGAGGGAACATACCCCTATACCCGTATATTCGTTTCTTTAGTGGAGGCGAAGATACCCGTATTCCTATTTCGTTTCGGCGAAATCGGAGCGTCTCTCTCAGGGGAGACTTAAAGCCCGGCTGTCAGGGGTCAATCGGCAGCAGAACCGTTGAGCAGGAGGAAGCCCCAAACGCTCAATGCAACTGAAAACAGAAGGGGTTCGGCCCCTTCCGAGAATTTAAGTTAGGAGGAAAAAGGCATGTCACGTATCGGTAGATTGCCAATCGCAATTCCTGCAGGCGTTACTGTAGAAATCGCAGAGAATAACAAGGTTACTGTTAAAGGACCAAAGGGTACTCTTGAAAGAGAATTACCTGTTGAAATGAAAATCGAAAAAGATGGAGATTCCATCGTTGTTTCCAGACCAAGTGAATTAAAGAGAATGAAATCTTTACATGGTCTGACCCGTACATTAATCAATAACATGGTTATTGGTGTAACAGAGGGTTATAAGAAAGAACTTGAAGTAAACGGTGTTGGTTACAGAGCTCAGAAACAGGGCAAGACACTCGTTTTATCTTTAGGCTACTCCCATCCGGTAGAGATGGTTGACCCGGAAGGTGTTGAGACCACATTGGATGGCCAGAATAAAATCATCGTTTCTGGTATTGATAAAGAAAAAGTTGGCCAGTACGCTGCTGAAATCAGAGACAAGAGAAGACCTGAACCTTACAAGGGCAAAGGTATCAAGTATGCTGATGAAGTCATCCGGCGTAAAGTTGGTAAGACTGGTAAGAAATAATTAAGGAGGATAGCGTAAGATGGTTAAGAAAGATTCAAGAAAAGAAGTTCGAGTTAAAAAACATAGAAGACTGCGTAACCGTTTCTCTGGCACTGCCCAGCGTCCTCGTTTAGCTGTATTCCGAAGCAACAACCACATTTATGCACAGATTATTGATGATACTGTAGGTAATACACTGGTAGCTGCTTCTACAGTTGAAAAAGAAATCAAAGCTGGTCTTGAAAAGACGAATGATGTTGCAGCCGCAAGCGCTGTAGGCACAGCAATTGCTAAAAAGGCTTTAGATAAAGGTATTACTGAAGTCGTATTTGACAGAGGCGGATTTATTTATCAGGGTAAAATTAAAGCTTTAGCTGAAGCAGCTAGAGAAGCTGGATTACAGTTCTAGCAGGGAGGAGAACAGATGAAACGTACAATTATTGATGCTAGCCAATTAGAGTTAACAGAAAAAGTAGTATCAATTAAACGTGTCACAAAGGTTGTTAAAGGTGGACGTAACATGC
Organism: uncultured Eubacteriales bacterium; assembly: GCA_900549105.1. GTDB lineage: Bacteria > Bacillota > Clostridia > Lachnospirales > Lachnospiraceae > Frisingicoccus. Next base: position 8,416 of record URND01000045.1, on the reverse strand, counting down.
GTTTTGCCGCTTTAGTTGTTGTTGGCGACGGCAATGGACACGTTGGTGCTGGCTTAGGAAAAGCAACTGAAATTCCTGAAGCTATCCGCAAAGGAAAAGAAGATGCTATAAAGAAACTTATTGAAGTTCCATTGGATGAAAACAAGAGTATTCCACACGATTTCCAGGGTAAATTCGGCAGCGCAAACGTATTGCTGAAGAGAGCTCCTGAAGGTACCGGTATCATCGCCGGCGGCCCGGCTCGTGCCGTACTTGAATTGGCTGGATACAAAAACATCCGTACAAAATCTTTAGGTTCCAATAACAAACAGAATGTCGTACTTGCCACAATCGAAGGATTGGGTGCCTTAACGACTCCAGAAGAAGTTGCTAAGAAACGTGGAAAATCTGTTGAAGAAATCTTGGCATAGGAGGAGGAGTATAAAATGGCAGATAAATTAAAGATTACTTTAGTTAAATCTACAATTGGTGCAATTCCTAAACATAGAAGAACTGTTGAAGCTTTAGGTTTAAAGAAACTCAACAAAAGTGTTGAGCTTCCGGATAACGCATGTACCAGAGGTATGGTAAATCAGGTAAAACACTTAGTGAAAGTAGAAGAAATCTAATAGACAGTAAGGAGGTGCACGTATGAACTTATCAGAATTAAGACCTGCAGAAGGTTCAAAACACAGCGATAACTTCAGAAGAGGCCGTGGACATGGTTCAGGAAACGGTAAGACGGCTGGTAAAGGTCATAAAGGCCAGAAAGCTCGTTCCGGAGCTCCGAGACCAGGCTTTGAAGGTGGCCAGATGCCATTATACAGAAGATTACCTAAGAGAGGTTTCACAAATAGAAATTCCTTAGAAATCGTAGCCATTAACGTTGATGTATTAAATCGTTTTGATAACGATGCAGAGGTTACTGTAGAAACATTAGTTGAAACAGGTATCATCAAAAATCCTAAGGATGGCGTAAAGATTCTTGGCAACGGCGAACTTACAAAGAAATTAACAGTAAAAGTTAATGCTTGCAGCGCAGGAGCTGAGGAGAAAATTAAAGCTTTAGGTGGAACAGTAGAGGTGATCTAATGCTTACAACCTTAAAGAATGCATTTAAGGTCAAAGAAATTAAGGAAAGAATTCTTTTTACTTTATTTATACTGGTTGTCGTGAGATTGGGAGCGCAGCTTCCAATCCCAGGCGTCAGCCGGGACGTATTCAGCGCCTGGTTTGCAGCTCAGACCGGAGGCGCCTTTAACTTCTTTGATCAGATGACCGGCGGTTCATTCACTCAGTTTTCCGTATTTGCACTGAGTATTACACCGTATATTACATCTTCCATCATCATGCAGTTGATGACGATTGCCATTCCGAAGCTGGAAGAAATGCAGAAGGAAGGCGAAGACGGAAGAAAGAAAATTCGTGAATACACAAGATATGTAACCATTGCTCTGGCTGTTATCGAAGGTCTTGCAATGGGTATTAATCTTTATCGGGGCGGCAATTTGATGCACAATAATGCGTTGGATGTTATCATGGTTGTTGCGGCTTTGACAGCCGGTTCCACTATCCTGATGTGGATGGGCGAACAGATTACCGATAAAGGCGTGGGTAATGGTATTTCTATTATCCTTTTGCTTAATATTATTTCCACCATTCCGAATGATTTCAGACTTTTATATGATAAATTCATCAACGGAAACAATATTGTCAAGGCGGGTATTGCAGCAATCATCATCCTTGCGATTATCCTGTTTATTGTTGTATTCATCATTTATCTGCAGGATGGCGAACGCCGTATTCCTGTACAATATTCAAAAAAAGTTGTCGGACGCAAGTTGGTTGGCGGAAGTACATCCAGTATTCCGCTGAAGGTAAACACCGCAGGTGTTATGCCGATTATCTTTGCATCCTCAATTATGTCCGTGCCGGGAATTGTTGTCGCTTTTCTTGGCAAGACACCGGGAGGCATTCCGGGACATATTCTGGCGACCTTGAGCAGCTCCAACTGGTGCAAGCCATCTCAGCCGGTATATTCTATCGGATTGCTGATTTATATTTTCTTAGTCGTATTTTTTGCTTATTTCTACACATCCATTACTTTCAATCCATTGGAAGTTGCGGATAACATGAAAAAGCAGGGCGGCTTTATTCCGGGTATTCGACCTGGAAAGCCTACCTCAGAATATTTAAATAAGATTTTGAACAATGTAATTTTTATTGGTGCGGTAGGTTTAATTGTAGTTGCCATTATCCCGATTTTAGGTTCGGGAATCTTTGGCGTTAATGTATCGTTTGGCGGAACATCCCTGATTATTGTCGTGGGTGTTGTACTGGAAACATTAAAACAGATTGAGTCTTTAATGCTTGTAAGGCATTATAAGGGTTTTTTAAATGACTAACAGGTCTGATTTTCGTGGATAGGGAGCCGGGAAATTTTCAAAACAGAAAATGAAAATATCCGGCCTGTCCGCGGATAAATATATTATGAATCATCAGAAGTTGTTGGACATATGTTTGGAGGCAAATTATGAAAATAATTATGTTAGGTGCACCTGGTGCCGGAAAAGGTACGCAGGCAAAAAAAATTGCCGATTTGTGCAAGGTTCCACATATATCAACTGGAGATATCTTCAGAGCTAATATCAAGCAGGGAACGGAGCTTGGAAAGAAAGCAAAGACATATATGGATGCTGGAGAACTGGTTCCTGATGAATTAGTCTGCGATCTCGTTGTTGATCGAATTCAACAAGATGACTGTACCGAAGGGTTTATTTTGGATGGCTTCCCGAGAACAATTCCTCAGGCTGAAGCTTTGACAAATGCCCTGAATGCTATCGAACAGAAGATGGAATATGCGTTAAATATCGATGTTCCAGATGAAAATATAATTCGTAGGATGGCCGGCCGCAGAGCATGTGTTGGATGTGGAGCTACATATCATGTAGAGTTTAACCCGCCAAAAGTTACCGATGTTTGCGATGTATGCGGAGAAGAGCTTGTCCTCAGAGATGACGATAAACCGGAAACGGTAAAAAATCGTCTGAACGTTTATCATGAGCAGACGAAACCATTGATTGATTACTATGAAAAACAGGGTATTGTACATACAATTGACGGTACTCAGACAATGGAAGAAGTATTCAGTGATATTCGTAAAATTTTGGGAGTATAAATATGGCAGTTACAATTAAGTCAGAACATGAAATTGAATTGATGCGGGAAGCCGGACGGCTTTTGGCAATCATGCATGAAGAGCTTCATAAAGAAATTAAACCAGGAATGTCCACATGGGATATTGACCATATTGGAGAAACGATTATTCGGGATTTCGGATGTGTTCCAAATTTTCTGAATTACAATGGTTATCCGGCGTCAATATGCACATCGGTCAACGATGAGGTCGTTCATGGAATTCCTTCTAAAAAGCGAATCCTTCAGGATGGCGACATCATCAGCCTGGACTGCGGATTGATTTACAAGGGATATCATTCGGATGCAGCCCGTACATGGGGCGTTGGAGAAATTTCAAAAGAAGCGCAGAGACTTATCGATGTAACAAAACAAAGTTTCTTTGAAGGTATAAAATTTGCCAAAGAAGGAAATCATCTCTATGAGATTTCCAAAGCAATCCAGGATTATGCAGAAGGTTTTGGATATTCCATTGTCCGGGATTTGGTTGGACACGGAATTGGCACACACCTTCATGAAGACCCACAGATACCGAATTTCAAACCAAAAGGCAGAGGCCTAAAACTTCAGGCCGGTATGACCCTGGCAGTTGAGCCGATGATTAATGAAGGGGTCTATGATGTCGAGTGGCTGGATGATGATTGGACCGTGGTAACCGCTGACGGAAAATTGTCAGCACATTATGAAAACACTATTTTAGTTACAAAAGATGGCTGTGAGATTTTAACACTGTTGGGGTAATTGAAATGGCAAAAAAAAGAGATGTGAATCGGTTCCGGACAGGGCAGATGGCCCTGTCTGATGCGGGCCATGACCGGGGAAAACTATATGTGATTCTTGAGGTACGGGGTGAAACCCTGGTACTTGCGGACGGCCTTCGAAAGACGGTAGAGAAACCAAAGATAAAAAATATATGTCATGTGCGTCGGATGAACTACATAGACCCGGGAATTAAAGCCAGATTGGACGGCGGAGAACCGTTGAATAATGGAGATGTTTTAAAAGCCACTCAGCTTTTTGAAGCGAAATGTAAGGTAATAGGAGGCTAATATGTCAAAAGCAGATGTTATTGAAGTCGAAGGAACTGTTGTAGAGAAGCTGCCAAACGCGATGTTTCAGGTGGAATTGGAAAACGGCCACCGGGTATTGGCCCACATCAGCGGAAAGCTTCGCATGAATTTTATTCGAATTTTACCAGGTGATAAAGTAACCATCGAATTATCTCCGTATGATTTGACAAAAGGAAGAATAATTTGGAGAGACAAGTAAAAAATTCTTGACTTGTCATATTGTGGGATGTTATAATTGTTCGTGAACGTTTTGAAAGGAGAGATTTCTAATGAAGGTAAGATCATCAGTAAAGCCTATCTGCGAAAAATGCAAAGTCATTAAAAGAAAAGGCAGTATTCGTGTTATCTGTGAAAATCCTAAACACAAACAGAGACAGGGCTAATGAACAGTTAGGCTTGTGTTTTGTGTTGTAAAACGATTTTTCTGGCAGAAAGTCAGAAAGAAAGTATGCGGCTGCAGCGATGAAACACCAGGATGTGTTGTAATCGCTATTAAATAAATAGAAATTTTTAAAGAGCAGGGCCTGAGCCTGCCTATTGTCATGTCTTTTAGTCAAGGAGACAGGGCACATATGTAAATATTGAATAAGAATAAGAAAGAACCAGTGGAGGTGTAATTACATGGCTCGTATCAGTGGTGTAGATTTACCAAGAGAGAAGCGTGTCGAAATCGGCCTTACTTACGTCTATGGAATCGGTAGAGTAAGTTCAAATCGTATCCTTAAAGAAGCTAATGTTAATCCAGATACACGTGTAAGAGATTTAACAGACGAGGAAGTAGCCAGAATCAATGCTGTTGTTAATGAAACTCAGACAGTTGAAGGTGATTTACGTCGTGAAATCGCTATGAATATTAAGAGATTACAGGAAATCGGATGTTACAGAGGTATCCGTCATAGAAAAGGTCTTCCAGTTCGTGGTCAGAAGACTAAGACAAATGCAAGAACCCGTAAAGGTCCTAAGAGAACAGTAGCAAATAAGAAGAAATAAGTAACCTAATAGGAGGTTTGGTTCAATGGCTAAAAAAGTTACAAAAAAAGTGACTAAAAGACGTGTTAAAAAGAACGTTGAGCGTGGACAGGCACATATTCAGTCATCTTTTAATAATACAATTGTTACATTAACAGATTCCGAAGGAAATGCTCTTTCATGGGCAAGCGCTGGCGGTCTTGGATTCAGAGGCTCCAGAAAGTCCACACCGTATGCTGCACAGATGGCAGCAGAAACAGCAGCAAAAGCTGCATCCGTTTATGGTTTAAAATCTGTTGAAGTTATGGTAAAAGGTCCTGGTTCAGGGCGTGAAGCAGCAATCCGTGCATTGCAGGCTTGCGGTATTGAAGTAACCAGCATTAGAGACGTAACACCAGTTCCGCACAACGGATGTCGTCCACCAAAAAGAAGAAGAGTCTAATAGGAGGTTAAATTAGATATGGCTAGAGATATGGTTCCAGTATTGAAGAGATGTAGAAGTCTTGGTCTCGACCCAATTTATCTGGGTGTTGATAAAAAATCTAATAGACAGTCTATTAGAGGAAATAGAAAAAAGAGCGAATATGGACAGCAGCTTACTGAAAAACAGAAAGCTAAATTCATCTATGGCGTTCTTGAAAAACCTTTCAGAAATTATTTTGCTAAAGCCAGCAAAATGAAAGGTACATCCGGTGAAAACCTGATGATTTTGCTTGAAAGCAGATTGGATAACGTTATCTTCCGTCTTGGTTTCGCAAGAACACGTAAAGAAGCCAGACAGATTGTTGGACATAAACATGTTTTGGTTAACGGAAAACGCGTAAATATTCCATCCTATCAGGTAAAAGCCGGGGATACAGTAGAAATTCGTGAGAGATCCAAAGGTTCTCAGAGATATAAAGATATTCTGGAAGTAACAGGCGCAAGACTTGTTCCTGAATGGCTTGAAGCTGACCAGGAAAATCTTTCCGGTACTGTTAAAGCGCTTCCTACCAGAGAACAGATTGATGTTCCGGTAAATGAAATGCTTATCGTCGAATTGTATTCTAAATAATAGCTTGTTAAGCTAGAGTGTTACCCTCAAAGAAACCTAACCCATTAAAGGAGGGCTAATAATAGTGTTTGATTTTGAAAAACCGAAAATTGAGATTGCAGAGATTTCAGAAGATAGTAAATACGGACGTTTTGTCGTAGAACCTCTTGAAAGAGGCTACGGCATCACGCTTGGTAATTCGCTGAGAAGAATTATGCTTTCATCTCTGCCGGGTTCCGCAGTGAGCCAGGTAAAGATTGACGGTGTTGTTCATGAGTTCAGTTCCATTCCGGGCGTAAAGGAAGACGTTACTGAAATTATTATGAATGTTAAAAGTCTGGCAATCAAGAATACAAGCACATCATCTGAGCCTAAGACGGCTTATATTGAGTATGAAGGCGAAGGTGTTGTAACGGCAGCAGATATTCAGGTGGATTCGGATATTGAAATCTTGAATAAAGACCAGGTTATCGCCACCTTAAGCGGCGGTACAGACTGCAAACTGTATATGGAATTAACCATTACAAAAGGCCGTGGTTACGTAAGTTCTGATAAAAATAAAAACGAAGATCTGCCGATCGGCGTGATTCCGGTGGACTCTATCTACACACCTGTGGAGAGAGTAAATATGAACGTGGAAAACACCCGTGTTGGACAGATTACGGATTTTGATAAACTTACTCTTGATGTATTTACGAATGGTACATTGGGACCGGATGAGGCTGTGAGTCTGGCAGCAAAAGTTTTAAGTGAACATTTGAATCTTTTCATTGACCTTTCTGAAAATGCTAAGACCGCTGAGGTTATGGTAGAAAAAGAAGATAATGAAAAAGAAAAAGTTCTTGAAATGAATATTGATGAATTAGAGTTGTCTGTTCGTTCGTATAACTGTTTGAAGAGAGCAGGAATCAACACGGTTGAAGAGCTGACGAACAGAACAGCAGAGGATATGATGAAGGTTCGTAATCTTGGACGTAAATCTTTGGAAGAAGTTCTTGCCAAATTGAAAGAACTGGGCCTTCAGTTAAATCCAAGCGATGAATAATCGCCATATTGAAGTAGAGTAGGAGGAGGCTAAATCATGGCAGGCTATAGAAAACTTGGAAGAACTTCCAATCAGAGAAAAGCTTTACTTAGAAATCAGGTTACAGCTTTGCTTGACAATGGCAAAATTCGTACAACTGAAGCTAAGGCTAAAGAAATCCGCAGAATTACCGAAGGTCTGATTGCTCTTGCTGTTAAAGAAAAAGATAATTTCGAAACAGTAACTGTACAGGCTAAAGTTGCTCGTAAAGATAAAGACGGCAAGAGAGTAAAAGAGAATGGTAAAGTTGTTTTTGATACTGTTGAAAAGACAATTAAGAAAGACAGCGCATCTCGTTTACATGCAAGAAGACAGATGTTAAAGGTACTTTATCCGGTAACTGCTGTTCCGGAAGAAGCTGCCGGTAAAAAAGCGGCTACAAAAAAAGTAGATTTAACAGACAAGCTGTTTACAGAAATCGCACCAAAATATGCTGACCGCAACGGCGGTTATACACGTATCGTTAAAATCGGACAGCGTAAAGGTGACGCAGCAATGGAAGTACTTATTGAATTAGTATAAGAAGTAGCTGAATAGCAATTAAAAACACAGGTGCGCCCCACCTGTGTTTTTTAAAATCTGTGCGAGTTTTTCACAGCTCGGGAAGGAAGCACAATGGGAATTATAAAAGCTGCGAAATTGTTTTATGATTACGTGAGTAAAGATGAACACGATGAAGTTGAAGATGTCATTCACGCTGTATCCGGCGTGGATTTAGATGTGGAAGCGGGGCAGTTTATCGCCATTCTGGGCCATAACGGTTCGGGAAAATCCACACTGGCAAAACAGATGAACGCATTGCTTGTTCCCACGGGGGGCACGTTATGGGTGAAGGAAATGGATACCAGCCAGCCGGAGAATGTCTGGAAAGTGCGTCAGACAGCCGGAATGGTATTTCAGAATCCGGATAATCAGATTATCGCCAGTCTTGTCGAGGAAGACGTGGGATTCGGGCCGGAAAACCTCGGCGTACCCACAGAAGATATTTGGAAACGGGTGAATCAAAGTCTGAAGTCCGTTGGAATGATGGAATACAGCCAACATTCGCCGAACCGGCTTTCGGGCGGTCAAAAACAGCGTGTTGCC
>URND01000044.1 GCA_900549105.1 uncultured Eubacteriales bacterium | reverse complement strand
TATCCCATGTATCCTTTGCCGCCTCTCTGGAATGAATCACCACCGGAAGCCCTGTTTTCCGGGCCAGTTCCATCTGCTGTTCAAACCAGTATTGCTGTTTTTTGCGCTGTTCCGGTTCCTTTTCCCAGTAATAATCCAGCCCAATCTCGCCAACAGCGACTATTTTTCCCTTTTTCTCGACAGATTCTTCCACCAGCCCGGCCAGCCACTGGAAACTCCGCTCATCCAGACAGTCCACATCACTTGGATGAACTCCCGCCGCCGCATAAATAAAATCATACTGTTTTGCCAAAGCCACCGCCTTCCGGGTGGAATCGATGTCCGCACCGATATCCACGACACGCCCGATTCCCGCATCCCGAAGCTGCTTTAACAGTTCTTCTCTGTCATCATCAAACTTTCTGTCATCATAATGTGCATGTGTATCAAAAATCATAATAGACCTCCCATTTATATTTCAAACTTTTCAAAAAATATCTTCGTTATATTCGATATATATCTGTCATCCCGCTTAACCAGCATTAACTGGGTCTTCAGGCCCTCCTCATTTAAATCCCAGATTTCAATCTGAGGAATATCTTCTGCAAAGGATTTCGGCAGCAGAGCTACCCCCATTCCGGCCCGAACCATCTGAATACTCGTCCAGGCATTATCCACCATGCAGGCCAGATGGATTGACAGCCCTTTGTCCCCAAATGTCCGGCGAATCGGCCCTTCCCAGCGGCGATATAAAATAAGCGGGCATTTGGCTACCACATCCAGCTCCGGGTTTTCCGGCAAACTTCCCGGCAGCCCGGCGGCGACAAAATATTCTTCCTGATATTTATGACAGATAAAACCATCCTGCGGAAACGGCGCCCGCACCAAAGCCAAATCTATCTGATTTGTTTTCAGCCCATCCAAAAGCTGATAAGTATTGCCCTCATAAATCTGGAAATTCACTTCGGGATATAATTCCCGAAACGCCATCAGCTTCCGTGCCACATGGCCGGTGACTGAGGAGGAGACCATTCCCATGCGCAGTGTTCCCCGAAGGCCATTGCCCAGACTGTCAATCTCCATTTTTGCCGCAGAAGCCATATCCAATATGGTATTCGCCCGCTCATACATTAATTTCCCCGCATCTGTCAGCGTAATGCTGCGAAGCCCCCGCTCAAAAAGAGTGACTCCCAGCTCTGCTTCCAGAGATTTCATTTGATTACTTAAGGGCGGCTGCGAAATATGCAGTTTCTTTGCCGCAGCCGAAATACTTCCCTCATCCACAATCGCAGTAAAATAACTTAACTGCCTTAAGTCCATCACAACACCGCCTCATATATCTTTTTGATATGGATTATATACTTTTTTAATACTTTTCATATATATTTATTTATGATATGATACCAATAGTTTCAGGGAAAATCAAGCATTTCCCAAAATATCATGGAAATACTATATCTTTGAGGAGGAATCAAATTTATGAACGAACTATTAAATCTCTTCATGGCCTTCTTCCGAATCGGCGCTTTCACTTTCGGCGGCGGCTACGCGATGCTGCCGATGCTTCAAAAAGAGGTCGTTGAAAAATACCATTGGGCCACAGAAGATGAAATCATGGACTATTTTGCCATCGGCCAGTGTACGCCGGGCATTATCGCCGTCAATACAGCCACCTTTGTCGGCTACAAAACAAAAGGCATTGCCGGCGGCATTGCAGCCACTCTCGGCGTTATCTGCCCGTCAATAATTATCATCACACTCATTGCCGCCTTCTTAAAAAATTTTGCCGATCTGGCTGTCGTTAAATACGCCTTCAACGGTATCCGGGCCTGTGTCTGTGTCCTGATTTTCAACGCGGTTTCCAAGCTGGCAAAAAAATCTGTGATTGATAAGATCTGCCTCGGCATTTGTATCGTTGTTTTACTTTTATCCCTGTTTTCTCCACTGTCTCCGGCGCTTATCGTTATTCTGGCCGGCGTGGCCGGCGTTCTCCTCAAACGCACAGGTATCGCAGGAGGTGAAAAGAAATGAGCGGATTATTACGTTTAGCATTTGAATTTTTTAAAACCGGGCTTTTTGCTGTCGGCGGCGGTCTGGCAACCCTCCCGTTCCTCTATGCCATGGGAAATGCCACCGGATGGTTTAATGCGCAGGATGTGGCAAATATGATTGCCATTTCTGAGTCCACCCCGGGACCTATGGGCGTCAACATGGCAACCTATGTAGGATTTACTTCCTTCGGACTTCCGGGGGCTGTCCTCGGACCGCTGGCCCTTGTATTTCCTTCCCTTGTCATCATCATTCTTATATCAAAGATTTTAAATAAATTTAAAGAATCCAAACTGGTTCAGGATGTTTTTTATGGTCTCCGCCCCGCATCCACCGGATTAATTATCGCCGCCGGACTCGGTGTCGCCAAGATTGCTCTTCTCCGCCTGGACCAGTATGAAATCACAAAAAATATCGCCGACCTGCTGAACTACAAATCCATTGTTCTTGCTTTGGTTATCTACCTTGTCATGAAGAAAAAAGATTTCCATCCGATTCTCATGGTCGTTGCCTCAGCAGTCATCGGAATTATCTTCAAGTTCTAAAGGTCAAAATAGTGCATTCGCGAAATCTAAACACGATTTCCCTGAATGCACTATTTTTTTATATATCTCTCCGGCAGGTTTTCCCTTCTTTTTCGACCTTCTTCGAATAAAAATGCTGTCTGCAACCTCTTTTACCCCCTTTACTTCTCGAACACCGTCGATGAATAATGATTGATAAAGTCTCCCCTATATCTTAAAATAAACTTATCTTCTATAGCGGCTTCGGTTCCGCTGACACTCAATTTCTTATTTTTTACATATCTTTTCAATATATCTTTTCTTTGCGGTTCCTCGCAAACATTTTTCATCCCATTGTTACAGCCATGTATAGCATCCGATAAAATACTACAAAAATACCATTAACCTAATCGGATTAAAGTAAATTAACTTGGGAAGAAAAAATAGCGCACACGATAAAAGAAGGCCATCTCACAGCCCTTCTCAGGCTCCTCGAGATGACCTTTTTCTTTAATTCAACAATTTATCTGCAGATTTCCGCACCTTTCTGTTTCTGCCTGTCAGCAGATTTCCGCGCCCGACGGCATATCCTTTTCAGGAATCATCAGGGACAGGTTTCCATCTGCATCTTCCGCGCAGAGCAGCATACCTTCAGACATAACTCCGGCCAGTTTTGCCGGTTTCAGATTGGTAACCACCATAACCTTCTTGCCAACCATTTCTTCCGGTGTATAATGGGCTTTGATGCCGGATACGATCTGGCGCACCTGGCTGCCAATCTTCACCTGAGAGCAAAGCAGTTTTTTCGATTTTTTCACCGCTTCGCAGGCAATGATCTCGCCCACCTGGAACTGGAGTTTTGCAAAATCATCATAGGTAATTTCCGGTTTTGCTTCGATATCGATACCGGCTTCCATTGCGGCTGCCTTCGCAGCTTCGGCTTCTTTAGCCGCCTTGTCCGCTTCCAGTTTTTCCATGAACTCTTTCATATCGATACGGGCAAAAAGAATCTCTGCCTTCTTTGTCACATGGGTTCCCTGCTCCATCCGGCCAAATGTATCCAGCTCAAGGAAATCTCTCTGCTGTGTACCAATCTGGTCGAGAATCTTCTTCGAGGTTGTCGGCAGGAAAGCCTCAAGGCAGACAGCGCCGATTCGAATACCTTCAAACAGATTGTAAAGCACTGTAGCCAGACGTTCCTTCTTTGCCTCATCCTTTGCCAGATTCCAAGGCTCCGTTTCATCAATATATTTATTGCAGCGGCGGAACAGGGTAAAGATTTCTGTAATCGCATCCGCAACGCGCAGTTTGTCCATCTTTGCCGCAACTTTTCCAGGCGTTTCCAGGGCAACCCGCTTCAAGTCTTCATCCACAGGCTCGTCAACGCCAGGATTTGTCACCAGGCCGCCGAAATATTTATTTGTCATGGAAATGGTACGATTTACCAGGTTTCCAAGAATATTCGCCAAATCGGAGTTCATACGCTCAACCATCAGCTCCCATGTGATGGAACCGTCATTATCAAACGGCATCTCATGAAGAACGAAATAACGCACGGCATCCACGCCAAAGTAGTCAACCAGATCATCGGCATAAATAACATTTCCTTTGGATTTGCTCATCTTGCCTTCGCCGACAAGCAGCCATGGATGGCCGAACACCTGCTTCGGCAGCGGAATATCCAGCGCCATCAGCATAATCGGCCAATAAATTGTATGGAAACGAATAATATCTTTGCCAATCAAATGCAAATCGGCCGGCCAGTATTTTTCCACCATCGGATCGCTGTTTCCGTCCAAATCAAAACCAAGCCCGGTGATGTAATTGCTGAGCGCGTCAATCCATACATAAATGACATGTTTCGGATCAAAGGTTACAGGAATTCCCCATGTAAAGGATGTTCTGGACACGCACAAATCCTGAAGGCCCGGAAGAAGGAAATTATTCATAATCTCATTCTTTCTGGATTCCGGCTGGATAAATTCAGGATGAGTATTAATATGCTCAATCAAACGGTCTGCATATTTACTCATTCTGAAGAAATAGGCCTCTTCCTTCGCGTCAATAACTTCCCGGCCGCAATCCGGACATTTGCCGTCCACAAGCTGACTTTCCGTAAAGAAAGATTCGCACGGGGTACAATATTTGCCTTCATAATAGCCTTTATAAATATCTCCCTGGTCATAAAGCTTTTTGAAAATCTTCTGCACCTGCGCTTCATGGTCCGCATCGGTTGTACGGATAAAACGGTCATAGGATGTATCCATCAAATCCCAAATCCGCTTAATCTCACCGGCAACGCCATCCACGTACTCTTTTGGCGTAACACCGGCTTCAGCGGCCTTAATCTCTACCTTCTGCCCATGTTCATCTGTTCCGGTCTGAAAACGCACATCATATCCCTGCGCCCGTTTAAACCGGGCAATACTGTCGGCAAGAACAATTTCATAGGTATTGCCGATATGCGGTTTCCCGGATGTATAGGCAATCGCTGTTGTTATATAATAAGGTTTCTTTGCCATGTTTTTTCCTCCCATTAGAATCATATATATTCATCATAAGCTAATTTCTTATTATAATATATCCTCGATTTAAACTCAAGGAAATTTAATGGAAAATTCCCTACATATCCCAGACTTTTTCTGTTATACTAAAAACATCAATATAAAGGGGGATTTACAGGCATGAAATTCAGCAAACCACTAAAAACATTACTGCTTTTGGCATGTTCAGCCGCACTTCTTTTCACCGGCTGCAGTTCAACAGCCAATACAACGTCCGGCACAACACAGGAGAAACCATCCGTCGAAGAAAGCTTCGACGAATTAACCCATGAAATTTTTGTAGATTATGCCAGCGACAACACTCTGACATTAAACTATACATTGAAGGACCCTTCCGCCTACGGCATAGAGCTTGAAGAGGTCACCTGGGGAGAAGTGCCTCTGACCGAAGAGGATATCGCCGACAGTAAAGCTCAGGCCCAGTCCTATCTGGACCGCCTGAATGGGATTACCGGGCTGACCGGGGACCGGGCAGTGACCTATGATGTTGTCAAATATTATCTGGAATCTGATCTGGAGTCCTACGACTATATCTATCACACCGCCAATCTGGCGCCGATGCTCGGCTTCCAGAGTCAGCTTCCGATAACGATGGCTGAGTACCATTTTGATAACGTGGAAGATGTGGAAGATTATCTGGCCCTTTTAAACTCACTCGGCAGCTACATGGATTCTCTTCTTGAATTTGAAGCCCAGAAAGCCGAAGCCGGATACGGCATGTGCAAATCGGCCCTGGAAACCTCCATCGAAGACTGCGCCTCCTTCATCGAATCGCCGGAAACCAATCTTCTCATTGAAGTATTCCCGGAAAAACTGGAAGAGCTGAATCTGTCTGATGAAGAAAAAAACGCTTATATAGAAAAAAATCACGATGCCGTATTAAATTCTGTCATTCCTGCCTACCAGGCTGTTATTGACGGCCTGACCGCCCAGCTTGATTCTGCGCCTGAAAAGGGCAATTTATCTTCCTATGAAAATGGCCGGGAATATTATAAATACCTTTTAAAATCTTCTGTAGGCACGGATAAAACGCCGGAAGAACTGATAGAACTGACAGAGGATAAATTAAACGGCGCTATTTTCTCAATGGCTTTTATCATGAATTCCAATCCGGATATCTTTGACGCTGTTGAAAGCGCCCAATATGCGCTGGATGACCCTGAGGAAATTATCGAACATTTTAAAGCTGCATTAACTGCAGAGCAGATGCCGGAAGCGCCAAAGGCCGACTATACTCTGAAAAATGTTCACGAATCTCTGGCTGAACGTTTAAGTCCGGCCATGTATTTTATCCCGCGAATCGACGATATCGCAAACAATCAAATATATCTGAACCTCAGAGACAGTGTTGGAAATGAGTTAATGCCGACTCTGGCCCACGAAGGATATCCGGGGCATATGTATCAGACAACTTATTATTATAATACAAACCCGGACCCAATCCGCACCGTCTATGAATCTTCCGGCTATGTGGAAGGCTGGGCAGCCTATGTGGAATCCCTGTCCTATGATTACTGCGGCTTCGAGGAGGATGTCGCCGAGTTCTACAAAATGTCCTATTCGGAAATGACCCTCAACCTCTATTGCCGCGCCGACCTCGGAATTCACTATGAGGGATGGGGCGTCAAAGAAACCGGTGACTTTTTATGTCAATATCTGGCTGTCGATGAAGATACCATCCAGGAAGTTTACGACCAGGTGCTCTATAATCCGACAAATTATCTGATTTACGGCATCGGCCTGGATGAAATTCTCGACATGCGGGATGCCATGGCTGAAAACCTGGATGACGATTTTGATATTAAAGATTTTCACAAACAGCTCCTCGACCTTGGCCCGGCGCCATTTCCTATCCTGCGCAAATATATGCCGGATGCCGCCCCTGAAGCCATTGAGGAGAGCGGGGAGGAAACCGCGGAAAGGGCTGTCAGCAAGGCGGCCTGAAACACCGAATTTCTTGACATTCAACCAATTGTTGTTTATAGTTGTAAATAACTGATTTTATCAGACTACTAAAGGAGGATGTGTCAATGTCAACAAAAGCTTATTACAATATCAACGAAATTGGCGCTGGAAAGCCTGGCTTTTCCAAAACCCGTTCAATTATCGAAGCCGCCTTTTACGGAAATAATGTTGTTAAAGTAAATACTTTAAAGGAAGCCTACGAACTGGCTAAAAACTCTCCGGGAACTATCGTTACAGATATGCCGGTATACCGTGGTGAGGAATTTGGCCTTGAAAAAGATGCAAAGGTTCTTCTTTTCAACGATGGCGCCATCACCGGCCGTTATGCCGTTGCCCGCCGTATTGCAGGCGAACCGGGAGTCAACTGCGAAGAACTGGATAAAGTTGCCATGGATGCGGTTTATGAATCCCGCTGGAAAACCATGTACCATGCAGAAGTTTATGCCGGACTTGATCCGGAATTCATGGTAAAATGCCACCTGCTTATCCCGGAAGGCGAAGAAAATATTCTCTATTCCTGGATGCTGAACTTCCAGTATATGTCCGATGAATATGTAAGAATGTACAAAAATTCCAAACCTGTCGGCGACGGCAAAGAAGCAGATATTTATATCTTCTCTGACCCTCAGTGGAATGGCTCTGACCGTCCGGGTGTAGATTTAAGCTGCCTCAGCGACCCGGCTAAAAAGACTCTGTGCTATTTTAACACAGAAACAAACTGTGCCTGCATTCTCGGTATGAGATACTTCGGCGAGCACAAAAAAGGAACTCTGACTATGGTTTGGGCAATCGCCAACCGCAACGGCTATGCTTCCTGCCACGGCGGCCAGAAAGAATATACTTTAAGCGACGGCTCCAAATTCGTAGCTTCCGTTTACGGTTTATCCGGTTCAGGCAAATCCACTCTGACTCATGCGAAACACGGCGGCAAATATGAAATCAAGGTGCTTCATGATGATGCCTTTATCATTAATACCGATACCTGTGCATCCATCGCCATCGAGCCGACCTACTTTGATAAAACAGCAGACTATCCAACCGGTTGTGAAGATAATAAATATCTCCTCACTTCTATGAATAACTCTGCAACCATGGATTCGGAAGGCAAGATTCAGCTTGTTACCGAAGATATCCGCAACGGTAACGGCCGTGCCATTAAATCCAAACTCTGGTCTCCAAACCGGGTAGACAGGGTTGACTCTCCGGTAAATGCCATTTTCTGGATTATGAAAGACCCAACTATCCCGCCGGTTGTTAAATTAAAAGGTTCTTCCCTGGCCTCTGTTATGGGCGCAACACTGGCAACAAAGCGTTCCTCCGCAGAACGTCTTGCTCCTGGCGTAGACCCGAACAAGCTGGTTGTTGTACCTTATGCAAACCCATTCCGTACTTATCCGCTGGCCAACGACTATGAGAAGTTTAAAAAACTGGTGGAAGAAAAGAATGTTGACTGCTACATCATCAATACCGGTGATTTCATGGGCAAAAAGGTACAGCCAAAAGATACCCTCGGTATCCTTGAAGCTATTGTTGAGAAGAAAGCTGAATTCAAGCCATGGGGACCATTCTCTGATATTGAAATCATGGACTGGGAAGGTTTCATCCCGGATATGAAGGATGCGGAATATCTGGCCCAGTTAAAAGCCCGTATGATGGACCGTGTCAATGAAATCGAAGAATTCTCCGTATTAAAAGACGGCTATGACAAACTTCCTGATGATGCTCTGGCAGCTATCAAGAAAGTTGTTGACGAATTGAACTAATCTAAAAAAACGTTTCCTCCCGAAGCCTTGAAACGGTTTCGGAAGGAAACGTTTTCCTCTTTGAATATTATTTTCGTTTCTTCATAAACTTTTTCAGTTTTTTTCGCGTTCCCTTGCTGATATCATGTTCCAGCAAATGGGCCTCTTCCTCCGCATCTGAGGGACGAACCTCAAGCACATCCGTCAGAAATTTATAAACGATTTTATAGGTGTCATAGACGCTTTTACCCGCCTCAGCCCCTGCTTTTGTTAATTTAATTGTCCCATAATGTTCATGCTCGATGTAGCCCTGATCTTTCAGCGTATTCATCGCCCGGTTCACACTCGGTTTGGATATTCCGAGAAGCTGCGCAATATCCGTCACACGAACTTCATCATTTTTCTGGGTCAGCACATAAATTTCTCTTAAATAATCTTCCATGGAACTGGACAATCCGTTCTTTACCTTCATATTTTTCCTCCCGGCCATTATACTGTCTTAAAATGGTCTCTCAAACTCCGCATTGCCTGAATTAAAATCCGGCACTGTTCATCGTTCAGGCCCTGACGCATCGCCTGAACCATATCCAGATGGAACTGTTCATGCCGCTTATAGGCCCGGCGTCCCTTTTCATTCAAAGAAATGAGCACGACCCTCCGGTCCTTCTCACTGCGGGTTCGAATCACATATCCCTTTTTAACCAGATTGTTCATGGCAATTGTCAATGTTCCCACGGTTACGCCGACAAGCCGGGCAATCGACGACATATTTTTCGGCTCGCCATCGCCCACAGCCTCGATAATGTGCATATCATTGATGGAAATATCCTTAAATTCGTCCTTAATCAAAGATTCCTCTTCAATTTTCATCGTATGATTAAATAAATGCACCAATATTTCATTTAACTGGTTGTATGAATCCATAAATCCCTCTATTCCTCAAACAGCGGCGTTGAAAAATATCTCTCCGCCGTATCCGGCAGTACCGTCACAACCGTCTTGCCTTTACCAAGCTTTTTCGCCAGCTTCAAAGCTGCTGCAACATTTGTACCACTTGAAATTCCGCACATTAACCCTTCCAGCCGCGCCAAATCCTTCGCAGTCTGAATGGCTTCTTCATCCGTGACTACATAAATATTATCATAAATCTGTTTATTTAAAATCGGAGGGATAACGCCATCGCCAATCCCCATCTGTAAATGGGTTCCCACCGTGCCGCCGGCCAGTATCGCCGCGTTCTCCGGCTCCACAGCCCAGATTTCCATGTTCGGATTCTGAGCCTTTAAAACTTCGCCAATCCCGGTAATGGTTCCCCCGGTCCCTATCCCCGAGCAAAAGCCGTGAATCGGCCCGCCGACCTGTTCCATAATCTCAAGGGCCGTATGATGCCGATGCACCATCGGATTGGCCGGATTTTCAAACTGCTGAGGCACAAACACCCTTGAATCCTGCTTTTCCATCTCGAGGGCCAGCCGCAGACACTCATCGATACAATCTCCGATGTTTCCGGCGTCATGCACCAGCCGTACCTCGGCGCCATAATGCCGTACCAGCTTCCGCCGTTCCTCGCTGACCGAATCCGGCATAAAAATCACGGTCTTATATCCCTGAACCGCGCCAATCAACGCCAGCCCAATACCCTGATTACCGCTTGTCGGCTCCACAATTATCGTATCTTCATGTATAAGCCCCTGCTTCTTCGCATCTTCAATCATATTAAAAGCCGTGCGGGTCTTAATAGAGCCGCCCACATTCAATCCCTCGTATTTTACCAGCACCTCCGCATTCTCCGGCGAATTCATACGGTTCAAACGAATCATTGGCGTATGACCCATAGCCTCTAAAACATTATTGTAAATCATCAGTCAATTCCACTCCTTATATTTTTCATTATATGAGACGATTGTATCACATTTTGATAAAATCTCTCTGCCGTATATTGAACAAAAGCGTCAAGCTGTTCCAGATTAAAAACTTTCATTTGCTTTTCATCTCCCGGCTTTCCCTTCTGACAAATATATTCAAGCTCAGACAGCACCCGGCTCAACCGCGAAGCATCCACTTCGTCCATATTCACATTTTCCAGAAAACGGTATTCCAGCGGCTCTATATGATATTTTTCCACAAGCCAATGATTGCTCCGGGTATAATCTCCATAATAATATTCGGATGAAAAAAATTTCTCAAAGGGAATAAATTCTCCGCTTTCTTTCAATTCCACCCGATGGATAAAGGCTTTCCTCGGTTCCGGCCGCCCTTTGGCATCCTCAAACGTCAAAATCTTCGGCCAGTATTCATCCACATACCGTTCATCCAGATATAAATGCGCATAATATCCCAAAATCACCGGTTCATTCAGCCGATGGCCATATTTTTCCAGAAAAAGCGATAACTTGGGCGCCCGGGCAATATTTTCCGCTCCCTCTGCCGACCAGAAATGGGAGATTGCCTTATCTCCTCCCAAACGTGTATCCGGAAGGAGATTGCCAAACAGAAATTCCTGTTTCCAATCCGAATCCAAATCTTTCTATGCGATTCATAATCATGGACGCTTCCGCAAGATGAATAATAAATCCCGGCATTTTTCTCCCCTCCCGAATCTTTTCTACTATAATATCATATTTTATAAAATTTTTATATACGAAGAATCATATTTTACATAGGCAAATAATTCACCGTATTTGATACGCATCCAATTCGATGGATTAATCGAAATAATCGAAATTTCATCGCCCCATCCCAATTGTCCGATGACGGCGCCGCCGGTGCCCGGATAGGCCCGCATATTCACTCCGCTGCCAAAAATCTTTGCTTTCTTATAGGCAGACAATTTCTGCCATCCGGAAAGGTATTCATTGGCAATAAATCCTTTTCTTCCATTATATATACAGTTTGACCAGCCCCATCCGTCATCCCAAAGCCAGGTAAGCTCTGTATTATAATTTAACTGCCAGATAACAGGAGCTCCCACATAAGCGTCTTCCCTGAAATTTACTCCGTTGCCTATAACCTTCATTGTTTCACCTTCCGGGGTCGGGGCCGGCTGTTCTTCAGGTTCCGACGGATTTCCTGCCGTCAACGCCGGATAATCATAATACGCATAATTTCCGTCGAAAGCTCCCGCCCATCCTGTCAGATATTTTCTGTTTGTAAATTGCCACATGCCATAGGCGCCGGTGTAGGAATTCGTCGAATTCCATTGAGCCACCCACTTATCAAATCTGTCCAGTCTCCGGTCATTCAGATAACCGTTCAGCCAGGACAGGCTTGCATAAAGCCCGGCATAATATCCGGCAGACTCAATTCCCATCAAAAATCTTTCACTTATGGATACCAGCATTTCCTTTGAAGGGAAGCCGTTCCGCGCCTTATATCCATCGCCGTCTTCCATATCCAGCCATACGCCGTAAGTCGGTTTTGCCTTTCTTACCTGCCTGAGGCAGTGGCGTATTTCACTTTCCACATCTTCCATATTCAGGGCATAGGAATAAAAATAAACGCCGTAGGGAATCCCCAGCGCCTCGCATTCTCTCACATTTCTTTCATATTTTGAATCATCCTGACTGGTCGTATCATTGCCGTAACCGCAGCGAATAATGACAAAATCTATCTGCTCCTTTATCATTGTGAAATTAATATCACCATTAAAGGAACTTACATCAATTCCAAATTTCGGCATAATCCCTACTACTCCCATTTTATTTAATAATAGTATATGTAATTGATAGGATTTGGTTAAAAGTTTAAATTGGTCCAACCAATTTGTCCATTTTATATAATTTTTCTCGTTAAACAAATAACTTTTATAGACATTTTGCACAAAATAACGTATAGTTAAGTTGAGGTTATATTGTTATGGAAGATTTTAAGGAGGACATTTATATGAAAACAGTAAATTTTCTTTATGGAAAAACGACTCTCGACTTGGAAGTACCGGATGCCACCCCTGTATTGACTTCCAATATCGATGAATTACGCAGTGAAAAAAGCGGCTATGATATTGTCGCAGAAGCTATGGAAAACCCGATTGACAGTCCGCGGCTTTTCGAGCTTTCCAAAGGCAAACCGGATTGTACGATTATTATTAGTGACCATACACGCCCAGTGCCAAGTCAGGACATTCTTCCTCACATGATTCGTGAGCTGAGAATGGGCAACCCGGATATCAAGATTACACTTCTTGTAGCCACCGGTTTCCACCGCCAGACAACCGTTGAGGAACTGAAAGACAAGCTTGGTGACGCGCTGTATGAAGAGTTTAAGGATAACATCGTTGTCCATGATGCCCATGATCCGGAACGCAACGCCAGAATCGGCAAACTGCCATCCGGCCCGGATTGTATTATTGATAAGCTTGCATTGAACGCTTCTCTTCTCGTTGCAGAGGGCTTTATTGAAGCTCATTTCTTTGCCGGATTTTCCGGCGGACGTAAGAGCGTTCTTCCGGGTGTCTGCGATGCGGTAACTGTTATGGGCAATCATTGTTCAAAATTTATTGACAGCCCTTATGCGCGTACCGGAATTCTTGAGAAAAACCCAATTCATGAGGATATGGTTGCCGCAGCCGAGATGGCTCATCTGGCATTTATCTGTAATGTTGTCATCGATGAGGAGAAAAAGACCGTTGCCGCTTTTGCCGGAAACTTCAATACCGCCCATCTCAAAGGTGCAGATTTCCTTGCTAAATATTGTGTGGTAAAACCGGCGCCGGCAGATATCGTCATCACAACCAACGGCGGCTATCCGCTTGACCAGAATGCTTACCAGTGTTCAAAGGGTATGAGCGCCGGAGAAGCCACCGCAAATCCGGATGCTGTCATTATCATGCTGGCTACCTGCTCCGATGGCCATGGCGGCGAACAATACTATCGCTCCATTGCTGAAGCCGAATCCGCACAGGCCTTTTATGACCAGTGTATGGCTACCGCCCAGGAAGACACATTGCCGGATCAGTGGTGTGCGCAGATTTACTGCCGTATTCTCTGCAAACACAAAGTACTCTTTGTTGCAGAGCCGGAACAGGAAAAAATGATTACGGATATGAAAGCCGAATACTTCCCGACACTCGAGGCGGCTTATGCACGTGCAAGAGAATTGAAAGGCGAAGACGCAAGCTTAACATGTATCCCAAATGGTATTGCTGTTGTCGTAAGAGATTAATTTTAAAAAACTCTTCTTTTTCAAAACCTTGAAACGGTTTCTGAAAAGAAGAGTTTTTTATATAAGCTTTGAACTATATTCTATCCTCTAACGAGCGATATTCTTTTTCTTCCATAATACTCAAATAGGCCGGGCGGATAATTTTATCCACGTTAACCAGTTCTTCAATGCGGTGTGCGCTCCATCCCACAATTCGCGCCATAGCGAAAATCGGAGTATATAATTCCAGCGGAATATCCAGCATATTATAAACAAAGCCGCTGTAAAAGTCCACATTGGCGCTGACACCTTTATAAATTTTTCGTTTTTCCGCAATGACTTCCGGCGCCAGACGTTCCACAGCCGAATAAATGCGGAATTCCTCATCCCGTCCTTTGGCCTTTGCCAAACGTTCCACAAAACTCTTAAAGATACGGGCCCTCGGGTCGGAAAGTGAATACACGGCATGGCCCATACCATATATCAAGCCTTTTTTATCAAAAGCCTGCTTATCCAGAAGTTTTCCAAGATATTCTTTAATCGCTTCCTCATCATTCAAATCGGCTACCTGCTCCCGCAAATCCCGCATCATCTCGACAACCTTAATATTAGCGCCTCCATGTTTCGGTCCTTTCAGCGAAGATAAGGCCGCCGCCACAACGGAATAGGTATCTGAACCGGCCGAAGATACAACACGAGTCGTAAATGTTGAATTATTTCCGCCGCCATGCTCCATATGTAATACGAGCGCAATGTCAAGGACCTTTGCCTCCAAATCCGTATACGCCTTATCCGGCCGAAGCATGAGAAGAATATTTTCCGCCGTAGAAAGGCTTTCATCCGGCCGGTGAATATAAAAACTGTCCCCACACTCATAATGGTTAAAGGCATGATAACCATAGACCGCCAGCATCGGAAGAATGGCAATCAACTGCAGGCACTGGCGCAGCACATTACTGATGGACTGGTCCCCCATATTTTCATCATAGGATGCCAGGGTAAGAACACTTTTTGTCATGGAATTCATAATATCCTTACTCGGCGCTTTCATAATAACATCTCTCGTAAAATTTGTCGGCAATGTCCGGCTGGCATTCAGTACCCCCTTGAACTCATCCAGCTCACGCAAACTCGGAAGCCGCCCAAACAAAAGAAGGTAGGCAATTTCCTCATAGCCAAACCGCTCACCATGAAATCCCTTCACCAAATCAATAACGCTATATCCCCGGTACCATAACTTGCCGTCACAAGGAACTTTCTTTCCATCCACATTTTTAAATGCTTCAATCTTTGAAATATGCGTTAATCCAGACAACACGCCATTTCCATTCTTATCACGAAGCCCTCGCTTTACACCATATTCATCAAAAAGTTCTGCCGAAATTAAATCTGTATTCTCGCATATCTTTCCGTATATATCCGTATATTCCACAAGACTCATTTTCTCTTTCTGCTCCATAAGATATACACCTCCATTTCCCTGTTTCATTAGATTCTAACATTATTTAAAAATATTTGTCAATTATTTCACATGAAAATTTATGCTGTCTTCTGATTCACCGGTTATTCTATACTGCAGCATCCATTGCATGTGCTGCAGTCGCCGCAGCCGCCGCCCATGACAATATTATCTGTCAGATAATCCACCTGAATATCAAATTCATCCAGAGACAAATGTATCACTTTTCCATCACTATCTGTAACTACCAGTTCATTTTCAAAAAACTGAATTCGAATAGGAATCAGCACGTTTGCCCCCGTATTCCTCGGGTCCGGCCGCCATTCGGCCCCAATCTGAAGCACACCGCCGGCCTTCCGGCCTCCGACTGTATCATTTTTCCTCCGGCAAATCAACCCGGTTCCAACTGTTCGAAGCGCCTGAACGCTGCCATCCTCCGCAAACTCCAGCGTCGGCAGATGCTCTTCATCCTTTAATGGCGTATTATCATAGGCAATATACAGCCCGGTTTCATGCTTAAAAAACACCTGCTGCTCCGGTTCTGCCGATTTCACCGCTCCATTTTCATAAAATTCCACCCGTCCGGCTCTGAAAGTCCCGACGGAAGTCTCTATCTCCTGAATATTATCCATAATATTACCACCTTTCCAAGTCAATGCCACAAGCCCTTTAGACAGTATAACATAGGTGGGGCTGTCGAAACAATCTTTTCTTCGAACTCACTCCTCAAATGTCACCTCCGCCGAGGCCAGCGCATGCTCGGACAGATATTCCGCAAAGGTTTTTTCTTTTTTCTTTTCTTCATAATCTCCCTTCCACCGATATCCCTTCAATTCATCCAGATACTCATGAGTATCACAAACAAAAACGTAGACTTTATCCGTATTTTGCTGATAAACATTATACATAGATGCGCTATTTCCCCGGTTTGGCAATATATCCCCCTCAGAATCACAGATGATCAGCATGTACTCCCCCTCTGTCCGGCCTTCCGGAATAATCAGATTTGCCGTCACCTCATAAGGCGTTTTAATGACCTCCTGAATACCTACGCCGTCATCGCCCACCATTCCGACTTCTACCGTCTGCGTGCGGGATTCATCTTTATGAATCTCCATTTCAAAACACCATTGCCCCTGGTAATGCTTACATTCCTCATCCCATGAAACATATTCCGTTCCGTCCGGCTTATGCACTCTTCGTTCACTTCCCACACTGGATGTGCCGAACAAATCATAAATTCTCCATGTGTAAGTAAAAGTATCCGGAAGATACTTTTTCTCATAGGTTTCAGCGTCCTCCACCGGAAAAATATCTTCTCTGTAAATGCCAACGAAGGTGTGGTCGTCTTCAAACATCCCCTGAATCCACTCCGTAGAGCGTCCAATCAAATTATCCCCGAAGCTTGAATTGCTGTCATGCATCATGACAGCCCTGTGTTCGATATCTTCTTTATTTCTATTGTCAAAATCCTCCGGGAATCCTTCCTCACAATAGATTTTAACAGCAAGGTAGATTGCATACCGATTACAGTAAACTTCAGATATTGTTACAGTCACCCCATTAAATGTCTGGATATAGGGAGAATCTACCGCTTCACCTTCATCCACCCTGTCTGCTTCCTCCACCGAAAGCAGCGTTTCTGCTTTTTCACTGTACTTTCCTGAATAGGAAACATCTTCCTCGACTTTCTCAAATAAATGCCCGATAAAAGGAAGTTTACTTGCCAGAGCCGGATGGACTCCAAAGAAAGCGATTATCACTGCAAATGCCGCAGCCGTCACGCCCCCTGCCATCATCCAACGGTGTCTGCGCTTCCTCTTCTGCTCAAATTTCAACTGATTTATACTCTTTTTCACGACTGCATCCAACGCCTCAGACACAGGAATTTTTTCCATCCAATCACGCATATCGGTATCCCTCCTTCAAAATATTTTTTAGTTCCCGCTTTGCCCGAAACAGATAAGCGGATACTGACCCTTCCGGTATCTGCAGTATCTCCGCAATCTCGGACAGCTTCATATCATTAAAATATCTCAATATAACCACCGACTGATACTGCTCCGGAAGCTTCTGTATGGCATCACATAAATCCATTTTCTCCTCTAGAGTATTCTGCGTCTCAGCCGCCGATTCCCGCACCTGCTCCAACTGAAGCACCCGCATCTGACGGCTCAGCATATCTTTCGCCGTATTAATTAAAATACGTGTCAGCCACGTTTTAAAATACCTTGCCTCTTTCAGGGTTTTTATCTGCCGAAAACCCTTTAAAATACTTTCCTGCACCACATCCAGCGCTAAATCTTCATTCCGCACATATAACCAGGCAGTTCTGTACAAATAGGTTTTATATACTTCAATTAATTGTCCATAGGCATCCACATTGCCGCGTATGGCGCTTCTCACCAAGCGTTTCATTTTCTCTTCTTTCACCATTCCGCCTCCTTAAAACTTATCGCTGTCAACGATTGTTTGTATTTATTAGACGCCTTTTCCACCAAAATCCATACAAAAATAATAATTTTTTACAGCAATTATCCAGTCAAAAAAAACTCCTGCTCTGGATACATGCCAAAACAGGAGTTTCCGTATTGATTTCTGCTTATTTTATTAATTCAAACTGAAGTTTCACCGGATTATGGTCGCTATAGGCAAAATCCGTATCGACATTTTCCGCGGTGGCCCGGACATTATCGGTCACAAGGAATCCGTCGACAACTGTCGTATAATTCACGCCTTTTGTGTATACGATATCAGCGCCCCGGCAGGTCGGCACTTCCAGTTCATTTTCCGCCCGCACAATCCGCACTCCATCGGCAAGGTCATCCTCCGTCAGCACGGCAACCCATGCCGGAAATTTCTGCTCTGAAGGAAAGCCTTCGGCCACGGCTTCTCCCATGGCATGATTGAAATCTCCGCCAACAATGACATAGTTTCCTTTAGCATACTCCTCACTCATCACAGAATTTAACAATTCCAGCTGCTGAGCCCGAATCGTACCGCCCTCATCATAGGCCGACATATGGCTGTTAATCAGCACCAGCTCTTGACCGCCCTCCACCGGAAGACGCATTTGTGCAAAGCACCGGTCCAAATCCGTAAACTTTGTAATAAAACTGTTGTCCACCGGATAGCTTCGGCGCTCCGCCTCTGAAATCTGATAACGGCTAAAATTCAGCAACCCGGCCTGAACCGCCCCATGAGGGTCATTAAATGGATAGAATAAATAGGCGGAATGGAAATTATTGGCGAAAACACTGGCATATCCCGCCATCGCCGTTTTTATAAAATCTTTCTGATTCACATGGTAGCTTCTATCCGCATCCACATCCACTTCCTGCAGCAGATAAAAATCGGCGTCCAAATCTTCAATAACTCCCAGAGCCCCTTCGGTATGGGTTTCAACCGATTCCAGGCTCATCGCCTTGCCATATTTCCCTGATGTTTTGGTCCCATCTTTCATCTCACCTGTGTCCATAAAAAAGCTGTAATCTGGCCCATAGGCCCCGAAACCAATATTATATGTAACAACCGAATAAGTGTCTCCGGTTTTCAGCACATTTTCTCCGTTATTTTCAACTTCCAGTACTGCGTGGTCCTCAATCCGATAGTAATTTGACTGCAAGTAAATCACATATCCGCCAACCACGAGAATCAGGGCTAAAAATATAATAATTATGCCTCGTAAAACCAGGCCGCCCCCGCTTATTTTTCGCCCTTTTTCTGCTTTTTTCATGTTTTTCACACCCCTTTTTTCCTATTTTAAACAGTGATTTTATATAAGTCAATCTTTAATATTGACACTGCCTTTAGCTATAAGCTATAATTCTAATTTAGTGATTATGAAACAGATATGATTTGGAGGTATTCCCTTGGCTGATTTTAAAGAAGAAATTAATAAACGAAGAACCTTTGCCATCATTTCCCATCCGGATGCAGGTAAGACTACCCTGACAGAGAAGTTTCTGTTATATGGTGGGGCAATCAATCAGGCAGGTTCTGTAAAAGGAAAGGCAACAGCGAAACATGCGGTTTCAGACTGGATGGAGATTGAAAAAGAAAGAGGTATCTCTGTCACTTCTTCTGTATTACAGTTTGAATACGAAGGAAAATGTATCAATATCCTTGATACACCAGGACATGAGGATTTCTCAGAAGATACGTATCGTACACTGATGGCAGCGGATTGTGCCGTCATGGTGATCGATGCTTCCAAGGGTGTGGAGCCACAGACGATCAAGTTATTTAAGGTCTGTGTTATGAGACATATCCCGATCTTTACATTTATCAACAAGATGGACCGTGAAGCTAAGGATACTTTCGATCTGTTAGACGATATCGAGAAAGTCTTAGGGATCGAGACATGTCCGATCAACTGGCCGATCGGATGTGGAAAAGAATTTAAGGGTGTATACGAGCGTGCATCAAGAAATATCTTACGATTCGAGGCAGTCTCCACAGGTGGTGCAAAAGAAGCAAAAGAAACGATTATTTCAGCAGATGATGATAATGCAGCAGATCTGATCGGAGAAGATTTCTATGAGAATCTGATGGAAGAAATTGAATTGTTAGATGGTGCGGCAGCAGATCTTGATATGGAGAAAGTACATCAGGGAAAACTATCTCCAGTATTCTTTGGATCAGCACTTACAAACTTTGGTGTAGAACCATTCTTAGAGCATTTCCTGAAGATGACAAACAGACCACTTGCAAGAACATCCAAGGGAGAAGAAGTAGATCCTGTGGAAAATGGTTTTTCAGCGTTTGTCTTTAAGATTCAGGCAAATATGAACAAAAACCACCGTGACAGAATTGCATTTATGAGAATCTGTTCCGGTAAATTCGAAGCGAACATGGAAGTAAAACATGTACAGAGTAAGAAAAAGATGAGGCTTTCCCAGCCACAGCAAATCATGGCACAGGAACGTAAGATCGTAGAAGAGGCGTATGCAGGAGATATCATCGGAGTATTTGACCCGGGAATCTTCTCTATCGGAGACACTGTCTGCCTTCCAAAAGATGACTTTGAATATGAAGGAATCCCAACATTCGCACCAGAACATTTTGCAAGAGTCATTCAGTTAGATTCTATGAAGCGTAAGCAGTTTGTGAAAGGTGTAGAACAGATCGCACAGGAAGGTGCAATCCAGATCTTCCAGGAACACGAGGCAGGATTTGCAGAGATCATCGTCGGAGTTGTAGGAACACTTCAGTTTGATGTCTTAAAATACCGTCTGGAAAATGAATACAACTGCGAGATCCGTTTAGAACCATTGCCATATCAGGCAATCCGCTGGATCAAAGACCGCAACACGGATATGAACAAATTACGTGGGGTATCTGAAGTTAAGAAAGTCAAAGATATGCGAGGAAATCCACTGTTGTTATTTAAGAATGAATGGGGAATCCAGTTTGTACTTGATCGTAATGAGGGATTAGAGTTAGTTGAGTTCAGCAAAGAATAGTATAAATTGTATTTCTTTTTGATAAGAAAAAGCATTGTAACTTGAGAATAAAGATGGTATATTATATTAGTATATTTCTTAAGTTATCAAAAATAATATATATATCATGCCAACATTAGAAAAGAGATTGTTATGGCGTTGATAGATATTCATACACATATATTATATGGAGTTGATGATGGAGCAAAGGACATCAATGATTCAATGGGACTGTTGGATGAAGAACGGGAACAAGGCGTGGATCAGGTAATACTGACTCCGCATTACGGTCCGAAGTTTGGACATCCGGATACAGAAGTATTGAGAGAGAAGTTTGAGGCGATCAGAGAAAAGGCATACAAGTATTATCCAGAGATTCAGCT
>URND01000043.1 GCA_900549105.1 uncultured Eubacteriales bacterium | reverse complement strand
GTCAGCCGGAATGGCTTTCCAGATATGCCTTTATCCTATCATCAAATAAACAGAATTTCAATCAATATCCATCGACAAATTTTTCATAAAAAAACAGGGGTATTGAAAAAATCAATATCCCTGCCTGTAAATTCTTTTTTATTATTGAATTATATGTAATTACAGTGTTAAAGATGGTGCAGAATATACACGGGCGCCAAGTTCAGAGTTCAGCATATATAAACCTTTGGCATCAGAACCGAAAAGTTCCATCTTTGTAATCATATCGCTTGCATTTTTCTCTTCTTCGCCCTGCTCTTTAACAAACCAGTCAAGAAGCTGCATTGTACGGAAGTCTTTGACCTCATGAGCTGCTTCATAAATATTGTTAATCAGAGATGTCACATATTTTTCATGTTCAAGGCCGGCTTCCAGCGGAGCCATATGGCTGTCAAGAACTTTATCCGGTTTTGCAATGGCTTCTAAAGTAATCTTTTCTCCATTGTTCTCTAAATACTGGAAGAAAAGCATTGCATGGTCGCGTTCTTCCTGGGCCTGAATCTTATACCAGTTTGCAAATCCATCTAAGCCAACGGAACCGTAGTAATTTGCAAAATCAAGGTAAAGATATGCAGAGTAAAGCTCCTTATTAATCTGGTCATTAATTAATTCTGCTACTTTCTTATCCATTTTATATTTCCTCCTGTGATTTATAGTTCATTGGTTATGATTATAGCTCTTTAATGTTGTTTTTGTCAATATAACAACCTTACCGGATATTTAGTTTTCGGTATCGATTAAAGCATGCAAATATTTCCTGTTTTCTAGGCATTGCAAGCCCGGCAGGAAGATAACTGCCCTCGCAGACAGCTTTGAGATTCTCTGCCTCAATAAGACCTATTAATTCCTCTACAATCTGCGCCATTGTGCGCTGTCCGTTCATATAATGTTTCTGCGCATAATTCAGCAGATACCCCAAAGCCATGAGCTGCTCGCTGTCTACTAACTGCTCCGCATAGCGCATATCAATTGTTTCCCGGTTTATCTGAATACTGTCCCTTCCAAGGACTTTTATTTTCGTGCGCTCCCCTGACCTTTCCGTGAATTTTCCTGGTCTTTCTCTGCCGCCGGAGCCCTCTCTGAATCCCGGTGTTTTTTCCGCAAAGCCGCACGGCTTTCTGTCAAAGGATGGTGCTTCACACGCCGGCGCTTTTTCCGATAATATCGGATACTCTGCCGCTTTTGACTTTGCGAAGGCGGTAATCTCATCCGGCATGTATTGACGCATCTGAAGGATATGGTCCGCCTTATGAAAATAGGAACCGGAACTTCCGGCAACGATGATTGAGGATATTCCGTAAGTTTCATATAATTCCCGCAGTCTATCTATATAGGGAGTAATTGGTTCCGAATCTCTGCTGACAACAGATTCCATCAATTCATCCCGAATCATGAAGTTTGTTGCACTGGTATCCTCATCAATAAGAAGCACTCTGCTCCCCGCCTCCATGGCCTCAATGACATTGGCCGCCTGGGATGTGCTGCCGCTGGCATCCTCCGTATGAAAACACTTCGTATCCTTTCCGTTTGGCAAGCCATTAATAAACATGGAAATATCCACGCCCCGAATACTCCGTCCATCCTCGGCACGGATTTTCACCGCCGTATTATCGGTAATTACATATTCCCGTCCATCGCCAATGATATGATTATAGACGCCTCGTTCCAGCGCCTCGAGAAGGGTGGATTTTCCATGATAGCCTCCGCCGACAATCAATGTCACACCTTTTGGAATTCCCATTCCGCGAATTTCTCCGCCGTAGGGCAAGTTTATCGTTACAGCCAAAGATTCCGGCGATTTAAAGGTTACAGCCCCCTTCATCGGCTTCTGGGAAATTCCCGATTCCCTCGGAAGTACAGCGCCATCGGCGACAAAAGCACACAGGCCTTTTTCTGACAGCATGCGTCGAATATAGCTTTGATTATCGGCCAGCTCGGCAATTCTTTCCAAACGCACACTGTCCAGAGACTGATAATATAGAGCTTTCTGCACACAGGCCGGAATCAGTTCAAAAAATATTTTGACAGCCTCTCTCCCATTGATTGTCCGACCATTGGCCGGAAGTCCTACTTCCATGCGAAGCAAAATATCTCCGGCAACCGGATGGATTTCACAGCCGCTTCTCTCGATAATTTCCTGCCCCGGACGGCTTACGGAAATCAAACCGCTTTTCCCTGAACCCTTTGCTTTAAAAGCCGCCTTCTCTGCCTGATGCCCGAATTGCCGAAGAAGCTCATCCTGCAAAGCGATGCGCCGTTCAAAATTCTCATATAATCTTTGAGGGAACCCGGAAACCTTCCCTGAAATCTCCACACTCACCTTTGAAGGCGATGCAAAGGGGTCCCCCTGAACATGGTCTATAGAAAGCACATAGCCCCGAAACTGATAGCGGCCCCGAATGTCCTTATAGGCCGGATATCCCCGATGGTCGATATGCTCTAATAATTGCTTTAAATCTGCTGCTGATTTCATATAATTACGCCTTTCCATATTTTTTATTTATTAAGTATACCACATTTTTGCCCTCTGTTTTGTCATAATATTATTTTTATGCTATGATAATCATTACAGGAGGCTTTTATGAATCGAACATTGACATACATCATACAACCGGAGGACAATGCCGTTAAAATTAAATATTTTCTGCGCCGCCAGGGTTATTCCAACCAGCTTCTGGCCCATTTAAAAAATGACCCGGACAGTATTCTTTTCAATAATTCGCCCAAATATATGAATGAACGTCTGGCCGCCGGAGACCGGCTTGTGGTCCATATCCGTGAAAATAAAGTTTCTGAAAATATTCTTCCCGTGGCGCTGCCGTTGGATATCCTCTATGAGGATGAAGATATTATCGCAGTAAACAAACCCGCCGGGATGCCAACCCATCCTTCCATAACAATTATGACAATTCTCTGGCTAATGCTCTGGCCTTCTATTTCAGGAGCAGAAACGAAGCCTTTGTTTTTCGATGCACAAACAGGCTGGACCGGGATACTTCCGGTGTCACGGTCGTATCCAAACACCTATTAAGCTCCGGCATTCTTTTTGACATGGCTGTCCGCCACAAAATCGACAGGGAATACCTTGCCATCGTCAGCGGCTGCAGCCTGCCGGACAAAGGAAGAATTAATGCGCCCCTTGGCCGGAAGCCCGGCTCAATTATCGAACGACGGGTTGATTTTGAACATGGCGAAACTGCCGTCACCCATTACAAGGTTTTAAAACGGGAAAATGGGTACAGCCTTGTTTCCCTCCATCTGGAAACCGGCCGTACCCATCAAATTCGTATTCATATGAAACATCTCGGATATCCCCTGATTGGGGATTACCTGTATAACCCGGACATGGAACAAATTCACCGTCAGGCCCTGCACTCCTACAAAATGTCCTTCAGGCACCCGGTCACAAAAAAATCGATGGTATTCACCGCGCCAATGCCTGAAGATATGAAACGGATTATTTCTTTTGAATAGATTTATCAGAAAGAAACCGTCAACTGCATTTTAAACTGTTCCTCGCCGTACACGGCATGGGGTATACCCTTTGGCATAATCAGAGTTTCCCCCTCTTTCAGGATAAACACTTCGCCGCCGACGGTAAATTTTCCTGTGCCGTCCAGCACCGTAACCATCGCATCGCCCCCGGCCGCATGGGTAGAAATTTCCTCTCCCTTGTCAAAAGAAAAAATGGTCATGCTGACATGTTCATTCTGAACCAGGGTTTTGCTGACTACCTGCCCCTCCTGATAATCAACTAAGTCTTTCAATTTTAAGCACACCTGTTTTTCAATATTTTTATACATTTTATACCTCCGCCTGAAAAATCAGTTTTTAATTCTATACTTTAAATTATACCCCATTTCAGCAAGACTGCCAAGTCAGGAATAATCTGCCAGCGCTTTCCTTTGATTTTTTATATATAAGATAAATGTCAGGCCGGACAGCACGATTAACACCGCCAAAAAGACAATTTCAGCCGAAAGCTTTTGAAAGGCAAGCAGTATGCCTATCGGAACAATCCCCACAATAAAAGCGGTAAGCATCGAAATAAAAGCGGCGCCGCTCTGCTTAACGACCTGTACCTCGCTCTCCCATTGGAGCAGGGGCAGCGCCATATTTATCGATAAACCAGCCACCGCCGAAAACAAAATATATACAGCCGGAACACAAATGATAAACAGCCCATTTATCAGACCGGGCCGCAGGGCAATCATACTCAAAATAACGGCCAGAATATAAAAAGGCGCCGCCAGTGATAAATTTAAAAGTATTTTTGCATCATAGATTTTCTTATCACTCAAAGGCAGCGACTGCAGCCGCCACAGGTTTTTCCCTTCCATGGATATACTGCTGGAGGTTGTCGGCATCATCGCCGGCATAAAACCAAGCGCCAGTGGCCACACCCGTTTTACCAGCCCCGGAATACCGAGCATTGCTTCGAGCCTTTCCGGTGCATAAAACAACAGGGCGGCAGAAACAAGCACCATGAAAATATATCCTATCATCGTATTGCTGATATAGGTACTGGATGCAAAATATCTGCGCAATTCCCGCTGCCATAGGGCCTTCAGCACCGGATTCTGCCTCTGGTTTTCCAATTTGTAATTATTTTTTGCCGAAGCCGAGTTCAGCAGGCTGCATATATCCATAAAATATTTCCTCAGAATAAACACAAACCCGATAAAAAGCACCGTCGAACCGGCGCACAGGCCCAAAATTCCTGCAAACTCACCCTTTACAACGCCTTTCCCGTATATCCAGGCCGGCGGATATATTTTTTTCAGAGTTTCCGTCACAAAAAAGGCCATATTTTCAAGTTCTGCCATATCCATCGACTCCGTATTCCGCGAAAGAAGCATACTGGCTGCCACAGGGATAAGGGCAAAGATTAAGGTCAGCAAAGCAATTCCCACACCCTTATGTTTCATCCGCGACCCTATGGCCCGAATCACTGCGCCTGCAATCAGCGCTATGCAGAGCGGAAGCACCGGCAAAAACAGTAATCCAAAAACGCCATAAATGTAAAAAGAAACTGCCGGCCGCATAACCCATCCGTAAATTCCCATTCCCGGGAGCATCACAAATAAGCTGAACAAAAGATTTGTCGTATACATAAGGGCAAACCTGCCGGCAACAATCGCTGAAACAGACACGGGCCAGGAGGCCTGAATTTCATAGCTCTTCATTGAAAACATCATATCCCCTGCTTTAAATAAAGAGAAAAACAGGATAATCATACTTGCCACTGTATAAAAGTACATTGGAAGTACATCCGCCAGTCCTATCTTTATATAGGAAAATGAAAGCAGCGCCATATAAAACAAAATCATCAGGGCAAGGATCAGCCAGACAATCCCCAATAAAATAAATCGCCGCTTCTTTTTTAAATCCTTTGTATGGCGCAGCTCATTGATATGAAACAGGGAATACATTCCCAATCGGGTTAATTGACATATCTGTTTAAACATCGCTGACCACCTCCATAAACAGGGATTCCAGAGACTCTCCCCGGGTCAGTTCATCCATCGTTCCGCTGGCAACCAATCGGCCGTCTTTAATAATCGCCGCTTTATTACACAATTTCTCCGCCACCTCCAACACATGGGTTGAAAAAAATATGGCCGCTCCCTCCGCGCACATTTTCCTCATTTTATTTTTCAAAGTCAAAGTGGCTTTTGGGTCCAATCCAACAAAAGGTTCATCGAGTATCAATAACTTTGGCCGATGAATTAATGCCCCGATGATAACAAGCTTCTGCCGCATGCCATGAGAATAAGAAGAAATCAAATCGCCCAGCGCCTCTGTAATTTCAAAGTCCGCCGCTTCCTCTCCGATTCTTTCTTTCCGCTCCCGGGCCGACAGTCCAAAAATATCCGCGATAAAATTCAGATACTGAATCCCCGTCAAATATTCATAGATATCCGGGTTATCGGGAATATAAGCCATCATCGCTTTGCATTGAACCGGCTTCTCCCGAATCGACATGCCGTCAATCCATATTTCCCCGGAATCAAATTTCTGAATACCCGCAATACACTTAATGGTTGTCGTTTTTCCGGCGCCATTGTGACCGATAAAAGCGTAAATATCGCCCTTTTGAATATTTAGGCTCAGATTCGATACGGCTGTTTTTCCTCCGTGATAAATCTTAGTTAAATTTTTTATTTCCAGCATTTTTCCTACCTCCCATGGACACAGCCTACACCCTCCCCCCAATGGAATGTCAATAGCTTATTGACATTCTTTATTAACAAAGCTATACTGTTTTTATACTACATATGTAAGATTTGGAGGGAATTATTATGAACAGTCTGCCTCAGATATCCGAAGCAGAATATGAAGTGATGAAGATTGTATGGCGAGAGGCTCCAATCAGCACCAATGCTGTCACTGAGATTTTGACCCAAAAAACAAGCTGGAGTCCGAAAACAATTCAGACCTTATTAAAACGGCTTGTAAACAAAAAGGCGCTGACCTATGAAAAACAGGGAAGGGTATTCGTCTACACGCCTCTGATTGAAGAAAAATCCTATGTCAGACAGCAAAGCCGTTCTTTTTTGAAGCGCTATTTCGACGGGGATATGTCCCGCATGCTCTCGGCCTGCCTGGATGAAGAGGCCTTAAGCCAAAGCGAAATTGATTCTCTGCGGGCAATTCTGACAAGCCACAAAAAATAGAAAGGAAGATTGTAATGACATCCTTTACACTGCATTTCATCCTAAGCAACCTTTTTATTTCACTCTCTATTTTGATAATTCTTGGGACAAAATATTTATTCAGAAACTATTTATCTGCTCAGACAGGCTACCGGCTGTGGGCAGTTCTTTTTGTGCTGATGGCTCTGCCTTTCTTTCCAATCCGCCTTTCCGAAATCACTCCAGTTTTTTCCCATGCTGTCGATTCGGAAACAGCTCTGTTGGCAGCTCCGGCAGCTTCG
The DNA here is from genome assembly GCA_900549105.1 of uncultured Eubacteriales bacterium. Lineage (GTDB taxonomy): Bacteria > Bacillota > Clostridia > Lachnospirales > Lachnospiraceae > Frisingicoccus. Next base: position 14,959 of record URND01000043.1, on the reverse strand, counting down.
ACTATGGTTCAAGCCATCCGCGATACTTCCCCGGAATGGATGAACGACTTTACAGTTTCCGTGAATTCAACCACCGGCAAATATATCGGGATTGTCTGTTTTATTTTATGGCTGACGGGCATTTTCTTTATGCTGCTCTTCCAACTGCGGGCCAGAAAAAAATTGTATTTTTTAAAGAAAACTGCTGTTCCGGCAGGGGAACCAAAGATAAAAAAACTTTTCAGTCAGTGCTGCAGGGAACTGGGGATTAAAAAAGAGCCTGCATTTTACATTTCGCCATTGCTGAAAACCCCGGTAATGACGGGAATCATAAAGCCGGGCGTTTATCTTCCGGCCCATCTCGCATCAGATACTTCTGATATTTCGCTTCATGCCCTGCGCCATATGCTTTTGCACGAACTGATTCATTATAAGCAAAAAGACGCTCTCACGGGCGCTTTGATGAACTTTTTTCATCTGCTTTACTGGCCGAATCCATTGTTGTGGTTTGCTGTCAATGAGATAGAAAATGACAGGGAAATCGCCTGCGATGCCAAAGTACTCAAAAACCTTGGCGAAGAAAATGCCCTCGACTATGGACATACTCTTGTCGATTTGGCTGAAAAAATCTCCGCAGACTTTTTGCCTTTTACCTCCGGTATAAGCGGAAATATGCGGCAGATGACCCGGCGTATCCGCAGGATTGCCGCTTACAGCCATCCTTCAAGGGCAGCCGGGATAAAAAGTACCGCCATCGGTCTTGCCGCCGCTCTCCTGCTCTTTGGACTGTCGCCTTCCCTGTCCGCCTGCGCTCTCTGGGCCCTTCCGGCATCCGCTCCCGCCGCTGTCAAAGGAACATCGGATATTGCAGACAGGGCCGAAGTTTTCGGAGAAAATCCAAAAATAACTAGCCGAAATCTCTCTTCCTCTTTTGGCGATGCGGAAGGCACTTTTGTTTTATATGACACAGCCGCCGACAGCTGGCAGATTTATAATCCGGAGATGGCTCTCACCCGGATGTCTCCGGATTCAACCTATAAAATATATGCAGCTCTTTTTGCCCTGGATGCCGGATGCATCACACCGGAAAATTCCGAAATGGACTGGAATGGCGAGACCTGGGATTTTGAAGCCTGGAACGGAGGGCAGGATTTGCGCTCCGCCATGGCAAACTCGGTCAACTGGTATTTCCAGGCGCTGGAAACAGATATGGGAAAAGCCTCTGTTCAGCACTATGTGGATACCCTTAATTATGGAAATAAAGATTTAAGCGGCGCTTTTCCTTCCTGCTGGCTGGAATCTTCCCTGAAAATAGCCCCGGCAGAACAGGTCCGGCTATTGAATGATACCTTCACTGCCCCGGGGCAAAACGCTTCTTTCAGCGCCTCAGATATTGCCGCCGTAAAAGACGCTCTCTATCTTTATGATATTCCCGGCGGCGCCTTTTATGGAAAAACAGGCACAGGGAACATCGATGGTCAAAATATCCGCGGCTGGTTTATTGGGTTTGCCGAAACTGCTGACAACACCTTCTTCTTTGCCGCCTGTATTGAAGATTCGGATGAAACCACTGGAAGTCAGGCCGCAGAAAACCAGGCCACCGGCAGCCGGGCCGCAGAAATCACCCAGAATATATTAGCAGACCTGGGTATTCTCCGCTAGCTCCCCGGCATTTATAACATCCTCGGGAGTTCTCCGACAACTTCCCGGGGATTATAAACGATTTTTTTCGACACGGTATCGATAAAGGGGAATCCGTCCGGCGCCATCGCCAACAAGATGATTCCCCAAAAACCGGATACTTCCCTCTTCGGGAAAATCCACCGTCAGCTCATGGCTGAGAATACAATCCGTTCCTTCCCGCTCGCAGACCGCATCCACAGTCACTGTCCATGTGCCGTCACCATTTTCCCGGATATCCCTAACTTCCGGGACTGATGTCCAGAAGGCTGCCACAGAATAATTTCCGCAGCCCAAATTGGCACAGCCATAGCAACCGGTTTCTTCATTATACGCCCCATACTTCCGAAGTTCCTCCCGGGATACCGGAAGATATCGCAGCATGACATTTTCAAAATCCTTCGCCGGAATTCCCTCCGGAAAATCTTCACTTTCAAATGGCTCTCCATAAAAAAGATAATAAAAAGATTCATACAGCGCATTGAAATCCAGGGCTTCCATATGCTCCCTGTCCCACTCTATGCTGAACATATTGTTCCGCTGATACCCGACAGGCACAAGCCAATGTTCCGTAAACTTCCTACAGGTTTCATCCATCGGACGCACCCGCATCATCACTTTATCCCGAATTACTTCCGATACCTCCGGCGGTTCAGGCACATCCAGCACATAAGAAAACCATCCCTTCTCCGTATAGGACCAGCGTTCAATTTCATATTGATAATTTCCCGTACTTATAGGGCCCTGGCTGTCCCATGTGACGATGGAGATTTCGACAGACATATTCCGGCCGTCAAAATCAAAACAATACTTGCTGTACCCGCCATCTTTATGAATTTCATAAACCTCGGCTCCACAGCTTTCCCCGGACTCCGCCTTTCCAAGAAACGCCTCCATTTTTTCATAATTAGCCATTCCGGCATAATCGTTTACGCCGAGCACAATATTCCCTTCCCCGGCCAGGGTTTCCCCATCTGTTCCCGTTTTTTCTACCTTATTCGACAGATATCGGTAACTTCCATCCTCATGAGGTTCCACGGTGATTTCATTTCGATAGGCGCAATCCGTATTATAATCGGCCCAGACAGCCTCCACAAAAAGTGTCAGGGTTCCATCGGCATTTTCCTGATAATCCACGACCTCTCCAAAGGGTTCAAACTGCCTGGAACATTTTCTCTCCAATGGATAGGCATCGGCCTCTTCTATGTAGCCGCAGTTTCTTCTAAGTTCCTCCACAGAAACCGGAAAGGCTTCCGTCATCACAGCTTCAAATAATTCCGCAGGAATTTTTCCATCCCGCAATTTCGGCGTTTCCCCGGTTTTCATCCGATAAATGTCCAAAAAGACCGTTGTATTCAGGAGGGCGGCCACCTGCTCCCTGTCCCACCCATTCAAAAGCAAATCGTAATTCACATAGCTCAGGCCGGAAATGTATCTTTCCGTCAGCTCCCGGCACTGTTCCGGCAGAGACTTCAATCGAATATACTCTCTCAGACTTCCGTGCATGGCGGTAAATTCTTTCATATAAATGAAATACCCCTTTTTTGTCAGATTCAAATCCACAATATTGCCGTTGCCGGTCTGATAGACTTCCGGAGCGCCATCCTTATTCCAGTGAATACCGATAAAGTAACTCTGGATACTCCCTCCGCGGCATGTGAAGGTCAGCGCCCCAAAGATTCCATTTTTATAGGCCTGATATAACGTCACCTGCCCGTCTCCGCCCTCTTTATAGGCTCTATAAAACTGTAGGGCGGCCTCATAATTGTCTGCATTCATTGCATCAACCTCAGCGCATATGTCCCTGTTGTCTGCCGCCAGAGAGAGGGCTGCGTCCTCCAGGGCATTTTGCTCCTCTTCGGTTAATATACTGATGGCTCCCCTCTCTGTGTACCAGTTCAAATCCACCGATTTTTCCAGTGAAACTACCTGATTGGATACATATTGAAAAGAGCCGTCCGGCATTGGCCGGATTACAACCTTATGGGAAAATGCCTTGTCCATCATCTTTTTCGGCCAGACGGCATCCACTGTCAGGGTGAGTGTTCCGTCACTGTTTTGGCTGCAGTCCACCACCTCCGGATAAGGAATATTGGTAATCCGGGCTGTGTCATGCATCCCCCTTGGGCGATACTGGTAAACATGATTTTCCGCCTGATAGACCGTCCGTTTGCGAAGCGTCTCTCCATCCATTTGAAAATATTTAAAAAACAACTTTTCAAATTCTTCTCCCGGAATCTCATACTGGTCATTCTCCGTATGTACACCGTAGGGCGATTCACAGCCATAATCCATCCGATACAGCGGCTCAAACAAATCATAGAAATTCAACTGTTTAAAATTCTTCTCATCCCAATCGCACAGAAACATATTATTGAGATAATAATTGATGGGAGCCACATAAGCCCTGCATGCCTCCCGGCACCGGATATCCAGCGGCTTTACACGGATAGCCCTGTACCCCATGTCCTTTTCATAGCCTTCCGGTAAAGACCGCTCAAAAAAAAGATAGCCCTTATCCGTATACAGCCAGGATACGGCCTGAAATTCTTCCTTAAATCCGGCTTCCGGCTCATTATTTTCCCAATTAACCATACACTGGCTGATTTCCACCTGATTTTCACTGGAAGAAAAATCACAGCAGCACAACTGGCCTTCGGACATAACAATCACCAGCACTGCCTCTCCGTCCATTCCCTTTTGTACATTTTGGCAAAATTCTTCCATCGGCTCCGGGCAGGTCATATTCCATTGATTATCTGCATCCACGGCGCTGTATCCTGCTTCCCCTAACCGTTTAAGAATCCTTTCCGTTGTATCGGTTCCGGACAGAGTTCCCGAGGCTGATGCCTCCCTGTAAATGTCCCGGATACACGTCCCGGCCTCCCGGCCGACAGTCAATATATCTTTTTTGACAGATTCCTCCTCCTTTTTGCCGCAGCCGCTCCACATCACTCCGGCCAACACTACCCATAAAATTATAGAAAACCATCGAATGTATTTTCGTTTCATAGCTGTTCCTCCTTATCTTACAAATGTAGGATTTATATTTTATAATACTACACTTGTAAGATTAAGAAGTCAACACCTTTTTACTCAGTTTCCCTGAGACGTTCCACAATACCATAATATTTCCTAATAAAAAAACCGAACAGTATCTGTTTGATTGATACTGTCCGGCTGCCATTATTTGTTAGATTCTTTTAGAAAGAATACCTCTCTCAACATCTGATACTCCCAAAGCAGTCATTGCCTGTTCTGCTGACAGTCCAAGATTTTTCATTAAATTCCTAATAGCCCCTAATAATGTAAGAATATTCTGCTCAGCAGCGGCTTCTTTTCTCATATCCTCCATAGCTCTGCACATAACTTCCACTCCTTTCGCATCTTCTTTAAAATAACGTACTCGATCAGCTAAGATTTTATAATGCATATCTTTCGCATCCGTACAGGAAAAATCATGCATCAGTTTACCAAGTTCTGTTTCATCTTTTATCTGAGAATTTACATATATGATATGTGCTTCATCCCCAAACATTGCACCAGTTTCTTTAACTGTCCGGTCAATGTGATAAATGGGCAAGCCTGCTTTCAATACATCATTCTCTGTAATAAAAATAACATACGTCTCTGCGAGCTTCTCATAATCATTCCCCGGCTCCGTTACATTTGCATCCAACAAACTGCTGTTATACCTGGCCCTCTTAATGCTGGCTCCTTTATCACTTCTTTGGATTTCAATATTATACACCCGCCCGTTTCCGTCAATCGCTATGATATCCAGGCGGATGGAGCGCCCCTGTAAGTTCTTCACATCATGCTGTATGTGTACTCTTTGAACATTTAAACCTTTTTTATCCAAAATAATCTGCAATAAAAACTGCGAACACGCTTTATCTTCAAAGACTTTGCTCATAAAATCATCATCCAGAAGACGGAATCCCCGCAGCCTCTGCAAATCTTCTGCGTGTTTTCTTTCAAAATCCAATTCTGCCATATTCTCACCAGCTTTCCTTTTATCTAATCCCCGATAATAGAAAAAATTTTTCTTCTACTCTTATCATATCATACAAAACTTCCCTTTACAATCAGCGCAATTTTTTGATTGTAAATTTTTCATAAATCTTCGTTTTATTTCTGCTTTTGCAGGATTCCCACATTCATCAGGACATCCGCTAGTGCGGCATACCTTCTTTTCCTGCACTGCTGATAAACAGAATTATGTATTTTTTATTTTTCATCAGCGCCTCTTTATGCAACCTGGTGTTTCTTAAAGCCACTCCTCGCAAAAGGCAGCAAAATCAATGTCAGTATTCCATAAACAAGTCCTCTCATGACAAAAGAATCCAAAATTACGGAACCGAACTGATAGGAAAGGTACGAGCTGAAACGAGGAACCAGCGATTGATACGGTGTCAAAAGTACAAACAAATTGTAGATTCCAGTGGTTCCATTCGGAGAAAGGAACATGGGTATAAAAAGCACCGGAACAACAACGATTAGTACAAAGTAAGGGCTTTTCATTCTGGCTGACAGAAAAAGAGTCAAGCCGATCATGGCGATTAGTACGAAATAAATGACACCCAAATTGAGAAGCGTACCCTCCAGGAATGTAAACGGATAAGGAACGGTAGTGCCGTTGATCTGCAAAGGAAGGTTCCAGCCATCCATTCCAAATGCCGCAAGTGAGATACCAAATGCAACGAGAACATGAAGGGTAAATGCCAACACTCCAAATAAAAGTGCAGCAACAATTTTAGCCGTAATCAACCTGGTCTTTCCATACTTGCCTGACAAAATGACTGCATCTGTGCCAGCCTGATATTCACCGGCAAAAACAGGTGCGATCACGATACAGATAGCCAAAATCGCAAACATTAACAGTTCAAAAGCAGAAATAATGACTTCCCATCCGCCGAAGTAGCCATATTGGAAGGGTTCTTCCACCTCACTGTTCATATTCCGCCAATAATCTTTTTCTGCTTCTGACAGCCCATTGGAAGGGTCACTCAGTATCGTTTCGATTTTGCCCTTTCGTGCCTGATAGAAGTCTGTTCCATCCGAAACATCTAAATCAGTGAGTGCATTATACCTGGCGCTCACATTGGGAACAGCATAGTTTCTTGCGATCAATCCCAACAGCTTTTCCCGTGGTGCAATCCCATTCCAATATGCGCCCTCAATTAAAAACTTCTCATTCCCGTCATAGCCTATATGATCTGGATCTTCAAAGAGCGCCTGCACTTCCCGGATGGTTTCAGTAACATATTCATTCGTTAAGGAGACGGAGATGTCCGCATACTGTTCTTTTTCGTATGCAATACCTTCTAACCCCCGAAGAACCTCATCCTGGTTATTAATCTGAAACTGTGTGATTGGCAGGCCAAAGAAAACAGCGGTTATGAGCAGGCTTACCGCCATTGCAATCAAGGCAGACTTTTTCCGCAGAATCTTCAGAAATTCGTACTTAACTAAAGTTTTCATTATCATCACTCCTTTCATCCTGCACATCTTCGCTGAAATGATACAGGAACAGATCTTCCAGACCGGGTTCCACGATACTGGCATCCGGTGCAGGCGGCGCATCATCTACAATCCGCAAACGAACCAAATTACCTTCGTGGTGCAGGTTGACAACGCGAAGGTTCCGGCTGTACCACGCAGCTTTGCGCTCATCGGCCATAACCTCCCAAACTTTGCCCCTAATACTGTTCGTGACGGTTTCCATAGGACCCTGGAGCAATATTTTACCTTGTTTCATCATCAGGATAATATCTGCAATATACGAAACATCCGAAACAATATGGGTGGAGAGAATCACAATCTTATCTTTAGCGAAGTCGGAAATGATATTTCGGAAGCGGACACGCTCCTTTGGGTCAAGCCCTGCGGTTGGCTCATCCAAAATTAAAATGTCAGGATCGTTCAGTTCCGCCTGAGCAATCCCCAAACGCTGTTTCATACCGCCGGAATATGATTTAATCTTCTTGTCTGCCACATCACGCAGATTTACCAAATCCAGCAGTTCCTCTGTCCGGGCTCTGGCGTGTTTTTTGTCCAGGCCTTTTACCGCTGCCATATAGAGCATAAACTCCCGTGCTGTAAAATCGGGATAGAATCCGAAGTCCTGCGGCATATAGCCCAAATAAGTGTAGTAGCGTTCCCCCAGCTCCTGCATTGTCTTTCCATCCAGGCGGATGCTGCCGGATGTTGGTTTCAGCACACCGCAGATCATCCGCATTAAAGTGGTTTTTCCTGCTCCGTTTGCACCAAGCAGGCCATATACGCCGGGTTCTAAATGGAAACTTACATCATCGACAGCGCACTTCGTTCCATATTGCTTGCGCAAATGCTGTAATTGAAGTTCCATACAAAGCCTCCTGTTCATTTTGGATTTAGATCAAATAAAATAGGTGATCTATGCTTATATCATAAATCACCCATCTTAGGTCTGACTTTTCCGTATCTTAGTTTGACCTTAATTTGCAGGAATCTGTATTGAAAACTCCGTGCCATCGCCCAGCTTACTCTTAACAGCAATATCACCACCGTGCAGTGCGATAATCTGCTTTGCAATCGCAAGTCCCAGCCCGCTGCCCTCCGACTTTTCTTTTGTATTGGTTCCCCGATAATATCTGGTGAACAGTTTAGCCTGTTCCTCCTCGCTGATACCTGCGCCATTATCACGGACAGAAATGAAGATATCCCTTTCCTTATCTTCTGAAACAGACACAGTTACCGTTGTGTCAGGCGGATTATGAACAAGTGCATTGACAACAAGATTGCACACCGCCCGATGAAACAGAGCAGGGTCAATGATAGCCGTAATCTCCGGGAGGTCACATTCGAACTCTATGTTTCGATTGGAAAATGCCGGGTCGTTTACAATATCTATCACCAGTTCTTTTAAATAGCGCACCAGCCGCACCTGTTCGGGATGAAATGGCAATGCCCCTGATTCCAGTTGATAGGTCAGCTTCAGATCATTTATCAGCTTTTCGACATAATCCACATTTTTCAAGATAATCGAACCATATTCCTGCACCGTCTGGCTATCGTTTGCCGTCCCACGCGCAAGAAGCTCCGCATATCCCTTTATAGGAGAAAGTGGTGTTTTTAAGTCATGAGTGATATTGGCAATCCATTCCTGACGCGCATGCTCTGTTTCCTTCTTGAGTTGATCGCTTTGACGAATTTCCGCATCCATTTGATTGAGTGCTGCGTAAATACCGTTGAATATGCCTTTTTCCGGGAGCTTCTGATAGGTGCGGAGTGAAACATCGCCAATCCCTCTTGATATTTTCCCCATCTGGCGTGTGAGCCAAAAACCATAAATAAGAAACAGCGAACTACCCACAAAGATTATAAAAAATATCCCCATCCGAAACATCGGAGAAAGACGGCTCACTGTTTTACCGTTATAATAGAGCATATATTTCCCAATAGCATAAGGAAAACCAACAATGTAGTTCCATGTATGGCCGGAATCTTCATAACTGCTCACAAAAACTGTATTCCCGTTTTCATATCCGCTTGCCGCCAGTTCCACCAATTCAGAGGCCAAGTAATTGGAAGGATAATCTGAGGGCTTGTTATGGGAAAAAATTTCCTGTCCGGATTCATCAACGACTTGAAGCCAAAGCCCATATTCGTCCAGCCTTTCTAATCCTGTGTCCTCTATTGTAATCGTTCCATCCTCATTTTGTATCCATGTTGAAAAATTTTCAGTAAAGCGGTTCGGCCATGCTGCCAGACTTAACCCTTCCGGTTCAGGGATGGAAAAAGCATAATAAAACAATCCAATTCCCGAAGCGGCTCCAATCAATACCAATGCAACGAGTAAAACAACAATTCTTACAAGCGGATTTCTTTTCCATCTATTTTTCATCAGGATTCACCAGCTTATAGCCTAAACCTTTCATTGTGATAATGTACTGCGGCTTTGTGGGATTATCCTCCAGTTTTTCGCGCAGATGCCTGATATGCACCATAATCGTATTGTCACACCCAAAGCTATCTTCGCCCCAAACCGCTTCATACAGACGTTCACGGCTTACAACACGTCCTAAATTTTTGGCCAGATAATGCAGAATTTCAAATTCTCTTGCAGTCAGTTCCATATCCCTGCCACTCTTTGCGGCTCCACAACCGTCCGGGTCAATCACTAAATCTCCAACAGTGATAATGTGGGTTCTATCTGGGCTTTTCTGATATTCAGCCCGACGCAGTTGTGCTTTCACCCGAAAAGCTACCTCTTTTGGGCTAAAAGGTTTTGTAACATAATCATCGCCGCCCACAGCCAAACCGAGTATCTTATCAACTTCATCATTTTTTGAGGAAAGGAACAGAATCGGGCAATGGGAAAACTGCCTGATTTGTCTGCACACCTCATAACCGTCGATGTCCGGCAACATCACATCCAAAATCATAAGATCCGGGAGGAGTTTTTGACAGGCATCTACGGCAGCGAATCCATTACCACATTTGATAATATCAGAAAAGCCTTCCATATTCAGTGCCTTTTCCAGCAGAACCAAAATATCCGGTTCATCGTCAACAATCATTATTTTATATTCAGCCATTTCATATTTACCCTTCTAACTGCGGTTAGTTTTTTATCAATCTTATCTATATAGAATACTGTTTCACTCTTAATATAACCTTTATGCAACCTTAATTTAATCTTAAATAGATGAAAAAGGATAAGTTCTTGCAAAACTGTAAGAACCTATCCATGATTTAACAAAAACACTGAAAAGCAGCTTCCATACTCCGACTTCGCGGCTACCCCCACAAAGCCCTTTTCACTTCTATTTTTCCGCCAGTTCGCAGATAATATCCACGCAGGTGTCCACGCCCAATGTGGATGAACACAGACAGATATCATAAAAATCTGCCACGCCAAATTCTGTATTGGTGTAATACGAGCAATATTTTCTTCGCGTTTTATCCACGGCGCGCATACGCTCAATAATCTTTGCCTCGGAAGCATCCGGCATTTTTTCTTTCAAATGGGTAATGCGGAAATAAGGTTCCGCATGCACAAACACATGAAGGGCATTATCATATTCCCTCAAAATAGCGTTCGCATTTCTTCCGACAATCACACAGCGGCCTTTCTCTCCGATATCCCGAATCACCGTTTTCTGAGCCGCAAAAAGTTTTTCATTTAACGGTTTATTATAAAAATCAAAAAGGCTTTGGGCAAAGCCAAAATTCATCGGCACTTTCTCATCCCATTTCTGCAGACTTTCAACATCGATGTTTGAATGTTGAGCCGCACGGAGAATAATCTCTTTATTGTAAAACTCATAACCCAGTCTTTCTGCCACCGCAAGACCTATCGTACCGCCATAAGCGCCGAATTCACGGCTGATTGTAATAATTCTCTTCATATACTCTTTCCTCCCCAGTTTGTTTATAAAACTTTGTTCAGGAAATCAATGGTTCTTGCTTCTTTCGGATGTTTGAGAACCTCTTCCGGAGTTCCCTGCTCCACAATATAACCACCGTCCATAAAGACAATCCGATTTGCAACTTCTCTGGCAAAACCAATCTCATGGGTAACAACCACCATCGTCATACCGCCTCTGGCCAGCTCCTTCATAACCTCCAGAACTTCTCCAACCATTTCCGGGTCCAACGCGGAAGTCGGCTCGTCAAAAAGCATAATATCCGGATTCATAGCCAATGCCCGGGCAATCGCCACACGCTGTTTCTGGCCGCCGGAAAGCTGCGGCGGATAGACATCGGCCTTTGCCTCCATGCCGACACGTTTGAGCAGCTTCATCCCCGTTTCTTTCGCTTCTTCTTTATTCATCTTTTTTAATTCCACCGGCGCCAGCATAATATTTTCCAGCACCGTCATATGCGGAAACAGATTAAAATGCTGGAAAACCATGCCGATATTTTCACGGACTTTATTAATATCCACATGCTTATCCGTCACATTAAAACCATCGACAATAATCGTCCCCCCGGTTGCCACCTCCAACTGATTCAGACAGCGCAGAAAGGTGGATTTACCGCTTCCGGAAGGCCCGAGGAGAACGACAACCTCTCCTTCCGTGATATCAATACTGATATCCTTCAAAACTTCCAGCTTGCCGAAGCTTTTTTTCAGATTCGACACATGCACTTTAGTATTGTTCTGCTCCACGTTTTATCCTCCTCTCCATATATTTTGCCAGTTTGCTGAGTAACGTAATAACAACCATATAGAACAGGGCAATAACCGCCCATGTCCCTATCAAATCCATCGTATTGCTGGCCACCGTCTTACCTGTATTCGTAAGTTCCGGGAAACCAATCGCAGAAAGAATGGATGTATCTTTCAATGTGATGATAAACTGGTTAATAATCGAAGGAATCATGGTTCGAATCGCCTGAGGAAGAACGACCCGGCGCATACTTGTTCCATAAGGAAGCCCAAGACTTCGGGCCGCCTCCATCTGTCCCTTGTCCACACTCTCAATACCGGCCCGGATAATCTCCGCCATATAAGCGCCGCAGTTCATCGCCAGCGCAATAACGCCGGCCTGCAGGGCTGTCAGCCTGAAATCCGTAAATCCCAAGGATTTTATTCCCTGCGGCATACCAAAATAAATAAAAAATGCCAAAACAAGCAACGGCACACCCCGCACCGCATCGACATAAATCGTACCAATTAAATTAAATATCCGGTTTTTGCCCACATTCATCAAGGCAAAAATCAAACCGATAACCAGGGCAAACACGAGTGACAGCAAGGTCAGCAGCATCGTATTGCCGAGAGATTTCAACAGCATGTTGAAATAAGTGTTAAGTATCGCGCCCATTCACACAACCCCTTCTGTATGTATTTTTGTATTTTTGTATATTTATACTATTTTATCATATTGATAATAAAAAAACAAGGACGTCGAAAATTCTTTCGGAATCTCCGGCGTCCCCATGAATAAGAGCTATGTAATTATCTGATAGAATTATTCACCTAAATATTTAGCGATAATTTCATCATATTTGCCATTCTCTTTGATGTTTTTAAGACCTGCGTTGAACATGTCAAGCAATTCCTGGTTCTTTTCATCCATGATTGCAAAACCATAAGGTGCGCCTTCACTCTCCATGCCTTCCGGAATTTCAAGTTCAAGACCGCCTTCTTTAATATTGGAAGCCATGATTGGGGTATCTTCAACACAAGCTACACTGTTTCCGATAACAACATCCTGATACATGGATGGTGAATCTTCGAATACAGTTACTGTGAATCCATATTCATCCTTCAGGCTGTCTGCAAAATCCTTGCCCGCTGTACCCTGCTTAACAGCAACGTTTTTACCGCTCAAATCTTCAAAGCTCTTAATATCGCTGCCCTTTGCAACAGCAAATGTCTGGGTTGCATTGTAGTAACCTTCAGAGAAAATCCAGCCGGAATCGATACGTTCCTGCTTAATTGTTGCACCTGCGATGATGGCATCGGCCTGACCAGCCTGAACAGCCATCGCTGCCGCGTCAAAACCAAGGGAATTCAACTCATACTTAAATCCCTGATCTTCTGAAATTGCTTGCAGAATATCCACGTCGATACCTACAAAGTCGCCGTTTTCATCGGTGTACTCGAAAGGTTTAAAAACTGTATCTGTGGCGACAATCCATGTTTTTTCGCCCTCTGCAGCTTCATTGCTTTCTCCGGTTTCACCTGCTGTCTCTGCGGTTGTTTCTGCGGTTGTCTCTGCAGCCTTTGTTTCTTCTTTCTTGGAACCGCATCCAACAAGGGCGCCGACAACCATCGCGGAACATAATAATAATGCTAAAGGTTTCTTCATTTTTATAATTCCTCCTCAATATAATTTGAAAAAGCGGAATACAAGGCACACCAAACGTATCTTTTGACGCCATCGTCTTCCGCTGATTTCACTTTACTATTATATTAAATCACAACACTGTTGTCAAGGTTTCTATTTCAACCCTCAATTCTGACTTACTATTGAAATATCCGCATCAGCCGAAGCCGATGCGGATTTGAAATTTTATCTGCCTATCATATACGTTTTATGAAAACGATTTAAAAGCTTTTGTCCATTCTGCTCAGGCAAAGGAATATCCCGTTTCTTTACGGTTTCTCCATTACCTTCATCCAGAAGATACATCAACGGGTCAACAGCCACGCCATTTTCTTCCACCTGGAAATGCAGATGATTTCCGGTAGAATATCCGGTCGTTCCGCTCACGCCAATCTGCTGTCCTTTGGCAACCTCCTGTCCAACCTCAACATAAATCTCTGCATGATGCATGTATTTCGTAACAAGGCCGTTGCCATGGTCGATAACAACCCAGTTTCCGGCGGATTCGCTGTATCCTGCCACGGTTACAACTCCGGCTTCTGCAGCATAGGTTGGAATATTCTCCCCGCCGGTAGCCAAATCGACGCCCTTATGGAACTGCATGTCGAAATTCCGATAACCGAAGGTACTGGAAATCGTTGAACCCGGACATGGATTTGCAAAACGTCCAATCATATTTGAAAAATCCATGAGGGTTAAATCATCCAGCCGGTACAAATCATAAGTCGTCATAATCTTAATGAGGCTCTGACCATAATTCACATCGGTTGCCCACCGGCTGCCGATACGCATTGCAAAGGTATTTGCATCCTTCACATCTTTAATTAAATCTGCATAATTTTCCTCAATCAGCTTCTGGCGGTCCTCAATAGCCTCTGTATGGGTGCGGTATGCTCTGAACGCTGCGCTTGTCGAATACAGCCTGCCATCCGCATCCATCTCTATCGTTCCCATATTAACGCTGCCTGCTGTACCTGTACCCTTGATACCGAACAGATTGCAATACTGGTAAGCCAGATAGGAAAGCCCTTTGCCTTCACCGCCGCCCGGTCCATAAGAACCGTAACCGGACTCCTGAATAATCTGTGCAATTGTCACCGATGCCGGATAACCGCTTTCATCCTGACATTTTAATGCGCCGACAACCATCTCCTGAGTAATAAATGAAGGCAGCCCTTCAATCGGCACTGTCACATTATACTGAATACGGTCCTGCACCTTTGAAAACTGCTCGGAGGATAAAAAGCTTCCTGAATTAAAATTCTCGCCAACCACAGGATTCTCCGGCTTTGACTCCGGCTCTTTACTCTCTGTCTCCGCAGGAGCTTCTGTTTCCTCAGCACTCTCGGTTTCTTTGGAACTCTCTGTCTCCTCAGCGCTTTCAGTTTCTTTGGAACTCTCTGTCTCCTCAGCGCTTTCAGTTTCTTTGGAACTCTCTGTCTCCTCAGCGCTTTCAGTTTCTTTGGAACTCTCTG